>DDXT01000033.1 GCA_002347755.1 Caryophanales bacterium UBA2253 | reverse complement strand
ATCAACTGCAAAAGTCGGGAAATAACTCGAATGTATGATATAAGTACACCGTCCTTTGCTATTCAATCTGGCAATGATAGTATAACATAAGGACTTTTTAATTGAAGATTTAAAAAGGCTGTCAAGAACTCTAGTGATTATCACTAGAATTTTTGACAGCGGCACTTTTCACTAGAATTCTTGACTTACCTTTTTAAAAAAACGATTGGGGTTTTTGTTTATTTCGTGAAGCTTGGATAATTCGGAGTACCGTAACCGGTAATCGAAGCATAATTCAAGGGGTAACGGCGCTGGGCAACACAATTGGCGGTGTTTCCTTCAATGGTATAAACGGTGGAGGCATCGCTTCCGGTGACGATTCCGGTATGGGAAGCGCCATTACTCAAGAAAAAGATGACATCACCCTTTTTCGGCTGGTATTGTCCTTTGTATTCAAAACGGCCAACTTGTTCAAACCATTCTCTTCCCAGGGAACAAGAAGCATATTTGGGGATGATGGTTGTGGTTATCCCGGATTGGTTGGCACACCAGGAAACGAACATCGCACACCATTCCGCGTTGCTTAGCCCATACCAATCTCCGTATTTTGTATCATTGTTCGGACCTTCGACGTAACCTTCCTGGGATAGAGCCGTTTCAACCAGCCGGCTCGCATAATCTACATTAGGTACGCCTACAACCGTAACGGTTATGACCCCATAAATGGCATCATCAAGCGGCGAGAAAGCCGCAATGACAGCGGTTCCCGCTTTGACTCCAACCACTCGGCCGGCACTGGTGGCCATGGCCACTTGGTTTCCGTAACTTTTCCAAACATAATAGTCTTTGTCCAAAGCTCCGTCAATTTCGATTTCAAGAAATTCGCCGGCTTGAATTGTGGCATTCAGATTTGTGGCGGACAAAATCAAGCGTCCAGCTCCGATTTCGCCATTTTCGTCTTTGATCAGGCTGGTTTCCGCGACGGTGATTTGATAGCTGGAACGGACTGAAGGATCGGTTTTCAAAGTGGCGGTGATGGTTGCCAATCCCGTTGTCAGGCCGGTGACCACCCATTCTGAATCCAATGAAAGGATTTCCGGATGGTCGATTTCCCAATGAAAACTGTCCCGGATCGCTCCAACGCTTTCCTGATTCAAAAAGACGATTTCCGTCATTCCTGAGGGTTTCAAATAGTCGGATGATGAGGAAATAATCGGGTGGACAATCTCCACGTTTTCAACAATAACCAACAGTTCTGCCGATATTTCATTGTTTCTTTCATAAGTGGCAGTAATGACGGTTTTTCCGATTTTTAATCCCTTTAGAACTCCATCCTCGATGATGGCAATTTCCGGATCAGAAGATTCATAAAGGATTTGGTTTTCTTTAATTCCTTCAAAAAGAAGCGGAAGGCTGGAGTTCTCATTGGTTTTTAGGATCAGTTCCTCAGCCGAGAAGGCCAGGGCGGCATCTTCGCTGACGCAACCAACCAGCAGCAGCAAAAGAACAGCGCAAAAAGTAATAGATATCTTTTTCATGATTAACCTCTTGGAATATTATACCAAAAACCAATCCCTTCTTCAAGGATAACCAACGTTTTGCTTTTTTTTGGTTCAATTATGTAGTATAATCGATTTAGCGGAAGAACGAGTGATGCTAATGGATGCAAAAAGATTTTACGACATCATCAATAACGAAAATCTCCCCGAACCCCAACTGATCGGGACGCTCGGAGAAAAAACGATCCATCGCTTATTGAAGAAGTACTTGGAACCGGATTCGGCCTTTCACGAAATAAAAGTCGGAAGTTATTTCGCGGACATCTGTCGCGATGGCGAGATCGTCGAAATCCAGACGAAACAGTTCAACAAACTTCGCGATAAGTTATCCGTATTTTTGGAGGACCATCGCGTCAAAATCGTTTTTCCGAGTTTTGCCACCAAATGGTTGCTTTGGATCGATCCCCAGACTGGAGAAGTATCGAAGAAGCGGCGCTCGCCCGCGGCGGGAACCGCCTATCGAATCTTTCCGGAACTTTATCGGATCAAATCCTTTCTCAACCATCCGAACTTAAGCTTCTCGATTTTGCTTTTGAACATGGAAGAGTATCGTTATCTGAACGGCTGGAGCGAAGATCGGAAAAAAGGGTCGGTTTGTCAGGATCGCTTGCCGCTGTCTTTGGTTCAAGAGATCGTCATCAATTCCCCGGCTGATTACATCAAATTGATTCCTTTGGGGCTTGATTTTGTTTTCACGAGCAAAGATTTTGCCTCGGCGGCAAAGATGACTTTGAAAAAAGCTCAGCTCGCGGTCAACGTCCTTTGTTTTGTTGGGGCGATCATCAAAACCGGAAAAGCGGGAAAGATGACCTTATATGAAAAAACAAATAGTAGTGGAAAAATTAAAGATAAAGAGGTATAATAAGTAAGTAAAAAATAAGGAGATTTAAATTATGGGAAGAGCACATGAGGTCCGTGCCGCATCAATGGCAAAAACGGCTGCAGTCAAAAGCAAACAAAACGCAAAATTCGCGATGGCGATTTACGCCGCCGCCAAAAGTGGCGTTCCCGATCCCGATCTCAACCAATCCTTAAAGAAAGAAATAGAGAAAGCGAAAAAGGCCCAAATCCCGGCGGAAGTCATCAGACGTTCGATTGAAAAAGCCAAAGGCGGAGCCGAAGAAGCATATCAAGAAATACGGTATGAGGGCTTTGGCCCAAGCAATTCAATGATCATCGTGGATTGCTTGACCGACAATGTCAACCGCACATATACTTTCATTCGAACCACTTTCTCGAGATCCGGATGGAAATTGGGAGTATCGGGCAGCGTTCAGCACCAATTCAGCAACCAAGCTTTGCTAAGTTTCGAAGGATTTACCGATGAAGAAGTTTTGGAGATCATGGTCGCTGGAGATTGCGACGTCACCGACATTCAAGTTGACGAAGGGCTGGTTACCGTTACCGCTCCTTCAACCGAGTATTCCAAAATGAAAACGGCCATGACGGCCGCCAAATCAGATATTGAATTTTTGGAAGATAAGATTGCTTGGATCCCGATGACTTATGTCACCGTCACCGATGAGACCGACATTCATCACATTCAAAAATTAATTGGTTTATTAGAAGAAAACGACGATGTCCAGGATGTTTATCATAATGTTCAGGACCTTCCGGAAGAAGGAGATGCCGAATAGGCACCTCAGGCTGATGACAACCCCATTTCCAAAGATGGGGTTCGTTTTTTTTCCACAACCACCTGAAAATAGGGGAAATTACTCATTTAATACCACAAAAAAGATAATTATTTGGTGCCATTGTCCCATTTTATTACAAGAAAAAATGAGCGTTGACTTTGTCAACGCTCTGAGATGCCGAATAGGCATCTTTTTTAATTCTTCAAAAACTCGCAATCCTTATCCTTCAGCCAGCGGATCGTTCCTTGGATCCGTTTGCACAACCGAAGCGGTTTGTTTGAGATTGTTGAAAAATTTAAGCCTAAGCTTCGGTAATATTCCAAAAGGATCGGAAGACGGTCCAGAAAATCTTGAAAATCGCTGGTTTTGGGATCCGACCAGGCCAACTCGGCGACCGCCGCCATTCTTGGAAATATTTGAAATTCCAACTTCTCCCGGGTTGAGACCCATTCGGTCCAAAGCGGGCTTTCAATTCCCATAATGTTTTCCGGATGACGAATTCCTTTTAATACGGGGCGGAAGTCGTAAGTTTTTCTTAGCGGAGTCATGGCATAAGGGTAATCCAAATAAAGCGGGAAGAAGTTGGAGATCACGGCTTGTCGGCCTTGGTTGATTTGGGAAATGGTTTTTCGGGCAGAAAACGGCTTCCAGTGCTGAACGATGATCCCCGGATCCAAATTTGAATCTAGTTCGTCATTCCAGACCATGGTTCGGACGCCTTGATTGCGTAAAAAACGGCTTAAACGATTTATGAGATCCGTCTGAAGCTGTGAAAAGTTTTTCAAATGGCGGGTTTGGATGGCCTTTTTACATTTGGCGCAGGATCTTGGCTCGCGATGCGGCACTTCATCGCCCCCCAAATGAATGATTTTCGGATGGAACACCTCGATGAATTCCGAAAGGATCGCGGTTAAAAATTCTTCCAAGCCCGCCGATCCCAAACAAAGAATCTCGGAACTGATCCCAAAAAATTTCCGGACTTCCATTTTTTCGTGGTGGGAAAATTCCGGATAAGCGGCCAACAAAGCCATGGAATGACCCGGAACATCGATCTCCGGGATTATTTCCACGAATTTGGAAGCCGCAAAAGCGGCTATTTCTTTTAAATCGGTTTGGGTATAATAACCATTGACGGGAATGCCGTCCGAAACATGTTTGGCATTGATTGTTCCGTCCCGCTTGCTTCCGATTTCCTGAAGCCGGGGAAAAAGCTTGCTTTCAAAGCGCCACCCCTGATCATCGGAAAGATGAAGATGCAGACGGTTGAGTTTGTGATGACTCATGACCTCGATCAGGCGGAGCAAATCGTTTTTCGGAAAAAAATGACGGGCGACATCCAACATGAACCCCCGATAAGCAAAACGCGGTTCATCATTGATCTCGCCGCTTTCAATCGCCCAGCCATCAGAAGTGTGGCGTACCATCTGCTTCAAAGTTTGCAAGGCATAAAACATTCCCGGCTGATCCGCGGCTTCCAAAACCACGGCTTCTTTGGTCACCTTCAGTTTGTATTGCTCGGAACGCATGGTAAAATCAAGCAGAAAACTTACTGCTGAAAACAGACCTTTCTGGGTCTTCCAGCCGGTTTTCTGGTGGTAAAAATCCGAAAAATCCGAAGCCATCGTTTCAAACTCGGCGGAAAAACTGATGCTGAGATCTTTTGTAAGGATGAAACGGCCGGCTTCCAGACGAATTTCGGGTGGCAAGGGAATGATTTTCATAAAGATTACCTCGGTAACAGTATACCCAAAAAACAACTTTCTGTAAACATGAAACCAAAAATCGGTTCTTGATTTAAATTATCTGCTTGTGAAAAAAGGAAAAATCGTTTATAATTTATTCAAAAGGAAGAAGAACGTATGGAATCAAAAGTATACTTCACATCAATGAAAATCAGCCACCATGAAAGTCTTCTGGACCGCTTGGAAAAACTGACCAAAGCGGCCGGAATCGAACAAATTGATTTTCAGAATAAATTCGTCGCGATAAAAATTCATTTTGGCGAGCCGGGAAATTTGGCTTACCTTCGTCCCAATTACGCCAGACGGATCGTTTCGATCGTCAAATCCTTGGGAGGAAAGCCGTTTTTGACCGATTGCAACACTCTTTATGTTGGAAGAAGAAAAAACGCGCTCGACCATTTGAGTTCGGCTTTCGAAAACGGTTATAATTATTTCCAAACGGACTGTCACACCATCATTGCGGACGGCCTGCGCGGAACCGATGAAGCGGAAATCGTGATTAACAAAGAATTCGTTAAAAGCGCCAAGATCGGCCGAGCCATTGCGGACGCGGACATCATCATTTCGATGAGCCATGTCAAAGGCCACGGATTGGCGGGGTTTGGCGGAGCCTTAAAGAACCTGGGGATGGGAAGCGGGTCCCGCGCCGGAAAACACGAGATGCATTCCAGCGGAAAACCGTTCATCCGAGAAGACAAATGCAAAGGATGCATGATGTGCATAAAAAACTGTGCGGCGGGAGCCATAACCATGACGGATAAAAAATCAAAGATAAATCCGGATCTTTGCGTGGGCTGCGGACGCTGCATCGGGGTTTGCAGTTTTGACGCCATTCGGGTCGATTGGAATGAAAGCAGCGTCAACCTGAACAAAAAGATCGCCGAATATGCTTTCGCCGTCGTGCTTGACAAACCGGCTTTTCACATCAACTTCATCATTGATGTATCTCCGGATTGCGACTGCGATGCCACCAATAATGTCCCGATCATCGCCAACATCGGATTCTTGGCGTCTTTCGATCCGGTGGCTTTGGATAAAGCTTCGGTGGATCTCATCAATCAAGCCCCGATGATCAATGGCTACGAAGATTCGAAGAACAACCATTTTACCGCTCTCAATCCCAATACGACTTGGGACGCCGGCTTAAAACACGGTGAAAAGATCGGTTTGGGGACCATGAATTATCAATTGATCGAGGTTAAATGAATGAAATATAAAATAATTGACATCAACAATTGGAAAGGGAAGCAGCATTACGAATGGTTCATCAAATACGCCGTTCCGTATTATGGAGCCACCACGACCATTGATTTGACCCTTTTCTTTCAGTACATCCATGACGTCAAACTTCCGTTCTTTGCGACTTTCATGTATTTGATCGTCAAAGCCTTAAACGAAATTCCTGAATTTCGCTTACGGATCATGAAAGGAAAAGTTGTGGAGTATGACGTGATTAACCCGGCTTTCACGGTTATGACCAATGATGGGGTTTATGATAACTGCGAAGTGGAATTAAAGCCATTTTCCGAATATCTTTTGGAAATTCAAAGGAAAATGGCGACCGCCAAATTGGGAGTGATCGTCAAAGATCTGTACAATGACGAATCCCGAATGGACCAGTTTTACATCAGCAGCATTCCATGGATCGATTTTACTTCCGCTACTCATCCGATGCCGGGAAATGATTTTGATTCCGTTCCCCGAATCCTTTGGGGAAAATACCATAATGTTGGTGACAAAACCGTTATTGCTCTACAAATCCAAGCCCATCATGCTTTGATCGACGGCTATCCCTATTCTCAAGGCGTCCTGAAAATTCAGGAAATGGTCAACGATCCGGAAAAATACTTGAAATAAACTTTTATTAGTGTTATCATCATAGACAAAAAGCTTGCGGAGGGGAAAAATGACATTTACGGAAAAGTTCCAAACGATCGCGAAAGATGCGAAACTGATCGGTACCAGCTGCGCCATTATTAAAAAACGAAGTCGCGAATATGAGACGATTGAACAAGTCAACTGGGGACGCCAGTCTCTGGAAAGCGATGCCATGGTCACTTCGAAAACCATTTTTCGGATCGCTTCGGTTTCCAAGATCGTGGTGGCCATGGCCATGATGGCCTTGATCGAAGAAGGCCAGGCGACGATTGATTCCGATATTGGCGACATTCTCGGTTTCAAAATACGCAATCCTCATCATCCCGAAGTCCCGCTGACCATCAAAATGCTAATGACCCAAAGCTCAAGCATTACCGACGGTTTTAACGACGAAAATCCGCTTCCGGAAAATGAGAACCGGACTTACAACGGGGTCAACGGCAAGAACTTTTTTGTGGCTCTCAAAGATCTTTTGGTTCCCAATGACGGGCCTTATTATGCGGAAGCCACTTGGGACGAAGCTCTTCCCGGAACCAAATTCATTTATTCGAATTTTGGGTGCGGAATCCTGGCTTGTTGCGTGGAAACGCTGGCTAAACGGCCTTTTACCGAGTTCGTCAAGCAACGGATCCTTGACCAGTTGGGAGTCGATGCCAGCTTTCAAGCCGCGACGATCCTTCATCCGGAGCGATTGGCCGATTTGTACGTGGAAGACCCCAAAGAAGCCTCTGGTTTCCGAAAAGGAAAGACCGCATCGGAACTGTTAAACAACGGGTATCCTTTGTTTCCGCTCGGAAACAACTTCCGAGGCCCGGCGGGGGGACTTTTGATCGGGATCAAGGATCTCTCGAAGATCATTGAAGTTTTTCTGAACAACGGCTTTATCAACGGCGTACGCCTTCTTCAGCCGGCGACCATTGATTTGATGCTGACCCGACATTGGGTTGGCAAAACTCCGGAATATTATGCGAAAGGGTTGCAACTTCGGTTTTTCCCTTATAAAAACCATTTGTTCAAAGGACATACGGGCTCGGCTTACGGTTTGATCGGTTTTTTGTTTTTTAACGAATCCGAACAAATCGGAATCTGCTTTGCGGCGAACGGCGGTCACTATCATGAAGGGCAGTTTGGGATGACCGATGTTTTGGAAAAAGTCTTTGCGGCTTTCTATGAGACTTTTTTGGAAAAGAAATAAAAACCAAAGCATTTAAAAAATGAAAAAGAAGTTGAAAAATGGTCAGTTTGGGCGAATAAATCACCTAAATTGACTTTTTTTAATAGAAATTATATAATGAATCAGGACTAACGAAAGGAGATTGTATGTTAATAACTTTCAAAGTAAATAACTTTTTGTCATTTTCCAGCGAACAAATGATTTCGCTGGTTCCCAGTCTCCAAAAGAGTCTGACCAACCACTTTGCGAGACTTAACGATTTGGACATTTTAAAGCAAGCCGTGATCTTTGGAGCAAATTCCTCCGGGAAAAGCAACTTCATCAAGGCGATGGCTTTGGGAAAATCGGTTGTTTTGGAGGGAATGTCTACAAAACATAAAAATCTTTTCTCCAAACTTGACCCCATCAATAAAACCAAAGAATCCATGTTGGAATATACTTTTTTTACCGATGGTTTGTTTTATTCGTACGGCTTTTGTTTCGTTCTTTATGATTGCCGCATCACCAAAGAGTGGCTCTATGAAATCAACCCCAAGACGGACAAAAACAAAATGCTCTTTGAACGGGATTTGACCGAAAACACTTTTTCGACTTCGATTCGGATGCCGATTCCAGACAAACACCGCTTTGAAACCTATCTTCACGACATGGAAGGAAACGATCAGGTTTTGTTCGTCGGGGAGATGAACCGAAACAAGCAGTTGGATGAATCTTTCCAAGTTTTCAGCCGGATTTATTCCTGGTTTAAGAATAATCTCGTCATCAACATGCAGGACATCGGTTATTCAAAAATAAGTTATTTCACTGATGCCTATCGCGCGAAGTTTCTGGAAGTCTTAAAAATGTTTGATACCGGGATTTCCGAAATTGTCAGCGAACCGATCAGTTTCGAAAATTTTACTGACCAAGTCCCGAAAAAAATTTTCGATGAGCTGATGGCGGAAATCGCAGAAAAAGCCAAAGATGGCGAAGAATGCCGGTTTGGGTTGCGCCTTCCTCAAGCTTTGTTCGGGATTTTGGTTAATCCCGACCGGGAAATTACCATTACCACGACCATGTTGAAACACCTGCATTCGGAAATGCTCTTTGAATTCGCGGAAGAATCGGAAGGCACCAAGCGGTTGTTTGAACTGATCGATATTTTGATCAATCCGCGGGAAGGAACCATTTATGTCATCGACGAGATCGATCGCAGCATTCATCCGCTGCTGGTAGTTAAATATTTGGAATTCTATTTGGAGCATTCGCAAAATTTTTTGGTCCAAATTTTGTTTTCAACTCATGAGACCAATATTTTGTCTCAAGAATTGTTCCGTCGGGATGAGGTATGGTTCATGGAAAAAGGCGAAGATAATTCCTCGCGAATTTTCTCGCTGGATATCTTCAAAGAACGCCTGGATAAGAAAATATCCGCGTCTTATTTGGAGGGCAGTTATGGGGGAGTCCCGATCATCCCCAAGAACGGTGACCGCTGATGGCTCCGATCCGGACGAACGTCTCTCTGTATAACCGTTATCCGGGAAAACGGGTCGGAAGCGTCGAACCGTTCCGGACTTATTACATCATCATGGAAGGAACCAATACCGAACCTGATTATTTTCGGCTTCTGGAAAAGCGCCTTTCGGATCTGAAAATTCGAAATAACATCCGCATCGTTTATTTGGAAAGGACCCAACAAGATCGGGGAAGCAACTCTCCCCGGCAGTTATTTCGATTCCTTCAGGATTTTCGAAAGTGCCAAAATGACAAGGCGGCGGTTTATTGCATGGTGTTTGACCGCGACAGCTATAAAAACCAAGTGAACCCGACCGAGGGTTATTTGAATTTCCTAAACCAAAATCAAAAATCGAAGATCCGAATGATCGTAAGCAGTCCTTGCTTCGAAGTTTGGCTTTTGCTTCACCAGAAGAATTCCGTTTCCGATATCATCGAACCGAACGCCAAACCAATTTTTGAAAATGCGCGCTTGACCTCCTCTTTCACTTACATCAGTAAAATGGTCCGTGATGTTTTCGGATTCAATCCGAAAATCATGATTCCTGAACATTTCCTGGATCGGCTTCCCATCGCCATGAGCCAGGCCCATTTGTTGACGACGGATTTGCACCAAATGGCGACGGAGATCGGTCAAAACGTTTCCGAATTCATCGCCGAGCTGCAGTTTGATCCTCGGAAATTGAGCTAAAACTGTTTTCATTTTTTATGTAAATTAAAAAGATTGACAAATTTTTTTGATTTATGGTACAATTAAAAAGTAAAGGACGAGGTGTCATTATGAACAGATCCATCAAATTGCTCTTGTTGAATGATAATATCCTAAAAAAACTAGAAGAGCGCCACATCTATCAAGTTAACAGCTTGATAAATTTGGACCTAGAGAGTCAGGGGTTTTCCAACGAAGAAGCCAGGGCGATCTTCGATGCTTTCGAACAATATAAAAAAGAAGAACTAAAAAAGGAATTAAGGGGAAGGGTTAGTTATTTTCCGCCAGAATATTTGAATGCGAAATATTCCTTTGGAGGGTTGGGCCTTTCCCTTCGCGCCTTTAATGCTCTTTCCAATTATCACGTCAGCCGGGTTACCGAATTGGTTTCACTGGTCGTCAATTTTGAGATTTATGAAATTGACAATTTAGGGGCCAAATCCGTGACCCAAATCATGGAAAAAGTCAAAAGCATCGTGGAAGCGGAAAAAATGTCCGCCACTCTGACGATTTACCAGAATCAACATCCGTTTGACAATATTCTCATTCGGGAAATGGGGTTTTCAGACATCATGACCGGGAAACTTTCCGAATTGGGACTGACGACCCTTGGGAAACTCCGAAAAGGTTATCTCTCCGGAAAACTGGGAGAAGCCTTCAATTACAAAACTTTGAAAGCCATCATCCAGATGATCGCGGAGTATTTTTCCACGATGCCGGATGACGAATTCTATTTTTTCCGGCTGTATTTGGTCGAAAAATGGTTAGGAAGGATCACCTGGGAAGAAATCAAAAAATTAATCGAAGCGGATCAAGTTCTGAATCTGGATGACTTGCGAGGACGGATGAAAACCTGCCAAAACCTGGTCATTGACGAAGAAGAAGTCCGACTGCCTTATTTCCGGGAAAAGATCAAAACCTGCAATCTGAAGCCGGAAAGCGAAGCCATCATGCTGGCTCGTTTCAGCGGCATGACCTTGCAAGCCGTGGCCAACCGGTATCACAAAACCCGGGAGCGGATCCGTCAGATCGTTCGCGACCGCCTTCCTCAAGTCTCGCTTTTCCTTGAGAAAGCCTTGGTTAAAGAGTACAATAAATTCATTTGGCATCCGGAAGTCTTTAAGAAGACTTACGCCATCGACGAACTTTCGTTTAACGTGGTTAGATATTTGGGAAATAAAATTTCCTTTGAAGTAGAACCGGAATTTCCGGCGGCTTACATTCAATCGCTGTTTGACCAGAAATTGGTAAAGCCATTCCCAATGACCGAATTCCACGCTCTGCTTCCGAAACTATTCCTTCCGAAAATCACGATTTACGGCGATTCCGTTGATTTGATGACCAAACGGCAGTTTTTGGAATATGTCATCTTCCATTTCATTCCCAAAAAAGGCCTTCACAAATCCAAGATCCTCATAAAAGCCAATCAAGTCGCCATGGACAATGGGTTGGACTACCGTTTTGACAAGTATATGGACATCGTGACCAATACCATTCAGGGTTTGCGTTATGTTCGTTATTACGATTATTCAATCATAACCGAAGCGGTGCTTCAAAAACTGCGCGCGATCCTTTGGGAAGTTGATTCCGTCTATTCGGGAACCTATTTCTACCGAAAACACTTGGACTTCATGAAAACCATTGATGTCCGGGACGGTTATGAACTGCATTTCCTGTTGCGGCGCTATTTCGGAAAATCCAAGGAATTCGCCGGCGTGATCGATTTCAACCGTCAACCGATGCTGGGAATTGTTGGCAAACTGTATTCCGACGTCATCGTTGAACATTGGAAAAAACTGGACGGGCCGATCGACATTGACAAGTTCATCAACGATTTGATTTATAACTACGGCTATCATTCCGGGACTTTGATCAACATCATCAATTCCACGCTTGGGGACTACATTTCTCTTCGGGTACTTTATAACCAAAAACCGCATTTAAGCACCGAAGTCCAGCGGAAGATCAAAAATCTGCTGACCGATGATTTTTACGAACTGGGCGAGCTGGGGCGGATTTTGGAACAACACGGCATCAAAGAGAGCGATTATCAGTACTTTTCCAATTTCTGGCTTAAATCCATGGGTTACAAAACCCATGACATCAATTATGTCATAAAACAGAATTTTACTTCTCTGAAGAAACTGTTCTATGACAAGGTTCTGGCGGAAGACATTTATCACGTCACCGCCAAGGATCATCAGATGCGCGAGACCACTTTAATCCTGTTCATTGAAACCTTGCGCGAGCAATATTTGGCCTTTCCGGTCAAAGATGAAAATTTGGTAACGATGAAATATTTGGAAACGCAGGGAATTACCGAGCAGTCGCTTCGGGATTTCGTGGCGGCTTTGGAAGCTTACCTTCCGAAACAAACCTTCTTTACTTATGAAAGTCTGCTGAGGGAAAAATATCAGAATGCTTCCCCGGCCCTGAAAGCCATCGATAAATATCATTTTGATCGGGAGATGATCGTCGACTTGATCCGAAATGTTCCCGGGATCAAAAAAACCACCAAGGGCGACCTTTTCCGGATCGCAACCGAACCGACCATCATCAACGAATTTGTTGAAGAACTGGATAAAAAGCTCCATTTCGAAAACGCAGAGGCCATGCGGGTGTACGTAATGGAAAATTATGGGCTCAATGTAAAAAAATTCTACTAAAAATGCCAATGACAAGTGCCATTGGCACTTTTTTATACAATGTTCTTGAGATTTGGTCTTAAAAATCGTATAATGATATACGGTATTGTCTAGAGAGGTACACACATGAACATCAAAAAAATGGTCTTACTATTTTTGGCGGGATTTGCTTTGGTCGGCTGCCGGCTGAGCGATGCCCCCAAATCCATAGAAATCAGCGGACCGGCCGTGATCGACGTCAATTTGCCGACGGCGTATTCGGTCACCTCCGATCCAGTCAAAGCCGATCTTCCCATCGTCTGGTCCAGCAGCAACACGGAAGTGGCGACGGTCGACGCTGAAGGTAATCTGACCGGTCTTTGTCCGGGAATCATCCGCCTAACCGCCAAACTGGAAAGCGATCCGGACATCAAGGACTATATTGACGTGGAGATCAAAGCCGTGGTCATCACGGAAGTAAACATTTCCGGGGAAACCGCCTTGTTTCTCGGAAGCGAAACCAATTTGACCGCTGCGGTCATTCCGGCTCACGCCATTCAGGACGTTACCTGGAGCAGCGATGATGAGACGGTGGCCACCGTTGATCAAAACGGCATCGTGAGCGGACTCGCGGTCGGGATCGCCAACATTACCGCCGCCAGTACCGAAAACCCGGCTGTTTTCGAAACCTTGGCAATTGAAGTAACCGCCGCGCCGATCGAAAGCATTGCCATTTTTGGACAAGATCAAGTATTCATTGATTCGGTCATCTTGCTTTCCGCCAAATCCGGCGCCATTGACGTATCCGGGTTAGTTGATTGGTCCGTCAGCGATTCACTGATCGCGGACATCGACGAATTGGGAAATGTGGTCGGGATCTCCGAAGGCGAAGTCATTGTGACGGCGACTCTGAAATCCAACAGCGCGGTTTATGCGGTCAAAACCGTAACCGTCATCTATCAGGCCTTTCAGTATTTCGATTCAAAAGTTCTATCCATTGATACGATCAACAAAAAAATAGAATTGCTCGGCTGTCCGGCCACAACTTATGATGCGGCCACCAAGTTCATCAAAACCACTGGCGATGTCTTCTTTCCGGTAACCGTCAATGATTTGTACCTTGGGATGGAGAATGTTTATGTTCAGGTCGACTCCGAATCAAAAACCATCGCTTCGATTTTGATTGACGGCGAAAAAGGTTTTGCTAACATTCGGGTCGGGATCCGCCGCTCCATCGGGGACATTTCCGTTGATGAAACGCTTTATCATGACACCGTGACCTTCACTTTGCTTGAAGACATGCGAATGCAAACCTTTGACGGTCTGGCCAATTTCCAACTTTTGGCAGGAACCCAAATGGAAATGACTGTTTCCGGTTCAAACATGGTAGTAAAACGCAACGGGACGGTGATCCTCGAAACTTCGAAACGTTTAATCTTTGTTTCGGAAACCAATTATGACAATGTTACCTTCACCAGCATTTCCCGAGGCATGGGGAACCCTTCCTACGCCGGGAACATGGAAGTAGCCCTAAGGGGCGACCGTCTGCTGGTCGTCAACGATTTGAATTTGGAAAAGTACCTTTATAAAGTCATCCCGAGCGAAATGCCGGCTAGCTATGACGCCGAAGCTTTGAAAGCCCAAGCCATTGCGGCCCGCACTTACGCTTACATGGACATCTTAAGGAAATCCACCGAAAGTTTGGGTTATACTGTCGATGATTCCACGAAGAGCCAAGTTTACAACAATCAAAACGCCCAAACGGCTTCCAACGCGGCGGTTGATCAAACCCAAGGGTTGATCATGACCAACGGCGGAAACCCGATTTCCGCTTACTATTATTCGACTTCCTGCGGATTGACCGCCAGCGGTCACGAAGTTTGGATAACCGGAGCGGTCGAAGCACCGATCCCTTATCTAATCGGTCAAAATTTGACCCAGGACGAATATGGATCACCGATTTCTTTCGATCCGTCGAGCGAATCCAATATGCTTTCCTTCTTCAAGACCCTAACGATGACGACTCCCGACAGTTCGGTCAAGTATCATCGCTGGCGAGTGGCTTTTACCAAAACCCAGATGGCGAATACCCTTAACGTCAACTTAAAACTGACTTATGCTTCCACCCCGAATCTGGTTCTCACCAAATCGGGAGATAATTGGCTCTCTCAGGCCATTCCGGCTTCAATCGGTGATGTCATCGATGTTCGGGTCGGCTTGCGCGGAACCTCGGGAGTGGTCATGGAACTGATCATCGAAACCACGACCGGATTGTATAAGATCATCAACCAATACAATATCCGCTTTACGGTTCGCCCGGCCAACGGCGGCTCGATCGTTCGCACCGATTATGCCAAGGGAACCGATACGGACTATTCCAGCCATGCTGACAACGGTTCCATTCTTCATTCGGGGTTCTTTGCCATTGAAACCAGCGGCGACACCTTTACTTTCTACGGCGGCGGCAATGGCCACGGCGTGGGCATGAGTCAAAACGGCGCCAATGGTTTGGCCAAACTTGGGAAGGATCACGTCGAGATCCTCACCACCTATTATAGCTCCATCGTTTTAACCGATGTGACTTACAATTATGTTCCGCTACCGGATTTCGAACAATATTTTCAGTAAAAAAAGCCCCAAGAATTGCTCTTGGGGCTTTCGCTTGTCATTTAATTGGTTGCGTTCGGGGAAGTCTTTTTAGCCTTGATCTCCGAAAGCATCATGTTGTACATTTCTTCATCAATGACGAATTTCTTTCTCAAAATCAGCCAGGAAGCCACGATGGTGATGCAAGGAACCACGGTGATGGCCAAACGCAGATAAATGCGCATGCTCGGGGTTGCCCGATCCCGGAAATATTGATCGGCAGTCGCGGGAATGACCATGATTTCTTGTCCATCCTCGGTCGCGAATTCAACCACCTGGAGCATCTCATAGAAGGTAGCTTTTTCCGCTGGGGTCAGATCAGCGTAGGCATCCCCATCAAAAATAATGACTTCTGCGAGCGCATTGGCTTTATATTCCGCTTGTTCCGCGCTGTCAAGGTTATCAAAAATCTCTTTTTGCTTTTCCAATTCGCTGACATTTTGGGAAAGAACAAAAATACCGGAAGTGACCAGAACCAAAGTCATGATCCCTTGTTCCAAGGCGCTGGCCATTTTGGCCATGAAAGGACGGAGAGAGAAAATGATGCCTTCGTTCCGTTCTCCGGTTTTATATTCATTGTATTCGATGGTATTGGCGATGTTGATGGTCAGGACCATGTAAAAGAGGGCTTGACCGGAGAAAACCAAGAACCCGAACACGCAGATGACGATCAAATTGATCGGCAGGATCGGGACATATCCCATCAATAGCAACATTAAGTATCCCGAGCCCAAAATGATCATGCTGACCCACATCAACCGTTTGCGGCCGAGTTTTTTCACGATGATTGGGTACAAGGCTTGAATTGACAGGTTGCTGACCCCAAAGGTGACGATGAAGATCGTAACCTTGAAAGGGTCATAACCCAATTCCATGAAGAAGAAATTGTATCCCAAAGCGACCAGAATGCCGCTTCCAACATTGTATAAGAGCATGGCCAGGATCAGCCACAACAATTGGTCGTTATGGATGATGACCTGAAACATTTTTTTTAAACTGACTTTGTCTTTATGGACCTCGTCTTTGATCTCCGGTTCTTTGACTCCAAAGACGGTCAGGACCTGACAGAGCACCAAAGCAATGGCGATGATGATGGAAATGGTTCGGTAACCCGCCACGGCGTTGCCGACGGTCATGAAGATGGCCATCGCGTTGGCCGCAAAAGCGCCGACTCCCGCGAAGACAACCGCCATGGTCGTGATGGTGTTGCGGTGTTTCGGGTTTGTTGAAAGCGACGGCAACATCGACCAGTAAGAAATGTCGTTCATCGTAAAGGCGATTTCCCAAGCCAGGTAAATGACCCCGAAGAAGACGACGAAGTCCCAGCCATTGTGGCCGAGCGGCCGAATGTTGAACATCATGACGATGACGATCGCGGTCAAAACCGCTCCGATCAAGATCCATGGTTTGAATTTTCCCCATGGCGATTTGGTGTTTTCGATGATGGCTCCCATCATCGGATCGTTGATGGCGTCCCAGATCCGGCCGATGACCAGCATGACGCCGATGGCCGAAAATTGAGCAACCGTTAACCCCAATCCGGCGTATTGGATGTAGGTCATGAAGAAAGTGGCGACGAGAGTGTAAGTCATGTCCCGGCCGATGCCGCCTAGACTGTAACTCCATTTGTTCCTTTTCAAATAAGTGTTCTTTGGTTGTGTTTCCATTTTTGCCTCCAAAGCAGTAAAACTAAACACATTATATCACGAAAGGAAAACATAAAGAAGCCAAAAATTGCAAATAGCCAAAAAAAATGAAAACGCTTGAGGCGATTTGGTTTACAAGAATTTATCGGTGTGTTATAATGACTTTGTTGGGAGGATTGATAATATGAAAACTAAATTTTTTATTTGTAAGATCTGCGGAAACGAAGAGGTCATGATCAACTTTTCGGGAGTGACTCCGGTTTGTTGCGGCCAAGAAATGACCGAATTGATCGCTAACAAAGATGAGACGGCTTCAAAAGAGAAACACATTCCCGTCGTCACCATCGTCGGCAAACATGTGGAAGTCGTCGTTGGCAGCGTCATTCATCCGATGCTGCCGGCTCATTACATCAAATGGATCTATATGGAAACCACCAAAGGCGGCCAATTGAAGAAATTGCAGCCGGATAACGAACCAAAAGCGTCCTTCGTTCTGGAAAATGAAGAATTGGTTGCCGTCTATGAGTATTGCAACCTGCACGGGCTTTGGGTCAAAGAAATCAAATAGCCAAAATAAAAAAACGATCCCAAAGAAACCTGTTTCTCAAAGAAACTCGTTGCTCGAGGGTCGTTTTTTTGTTACTGATTTTTGCGAATTAGGTCTTGAATGGCGTTTTTCGGCTTGAAACCCATGGATTTGGAAACGAGTTTGCCATTCTTGATCAAAACCAAGGTTGGGATGGCGGAAATTTGATATTCGCGGGCCAAGTCCCCTTCCTGATCAACATCGACCTTGAGGACCTTGACGGAGTCGGACATTTCTTGGTTGATTTCCTCGATGACTGGGGCCATCATTTTACAAGGACCGCACCAAGTTGCGTAAAAATCGACCAAAACCAGTTTATTGTCAGCTACCGCCTGTTTGAATTGAGCTTTGTTTGTGTTTTCCATAATATTTAACTTCCTTTCTTTTTTTCAATCATATTATATATCAATCCTTTTTTTCTTTCTACATATTTGCTTCATTTTGAGTTGGAAACGGTGGGGGAAAGTGTTATAATTTAGAAAAGCATTCCCTTTTGGAAGGGAATTTTAAAAGGAGTGAAAATGGACAATTTTAACCGATCGATCTGTCGCTTGAACACGTCGTCGTGGAAGTGGAAAACCGCGAACGAACACCAACTTTCTTTTTCGATAGCGGATTCGGATTACCAAACCGCCCCGGAAATCATTGCGGCCATCAAAAAACGCTGCGATCATGGCATTTTTGGGTATACTTTCGTGGATGATGAGTACTTGGAGGTCCTGGTAAATTGGGTCAGCCGCCGTTATCATTATCAAATCCGGAAGGACTGGATCATCCCCTGCATCGGCGTCATTCCTTCGATGGCTTTTTCGATCGAAGCTCTGACTGAGCCCGGTGACAAAATCGTCGTGCAATCGCCGGTTTATGATCCTTTCTATGCGGTTGTTACTCAAACCAACCGCACTTTGGTGGTAAATAAGCTGCTTCGAACCGAAAACCGTTATGTCATGGATTTTGATGATTTGGAAAAATGCTTTAAAGACGGAGCCAAGATGATGATCCTTTGCAATCCGCACAATCCGGTGGGACGAGTTTGGGATCAGGCGGAATTGGACCGACTCGTGGCTTTGTGCAAACAATATCAAGTAATTCTGATCAGCGATGAGATCCATTGCGATTTCATTTTGGCTCCCAAGCCGTTCATCTCGATCGGAAAGTACCTTTCGGAATACGACCGGGTTTTGATCTGCACCGCCCCGTCAAAAACTTTCAATTTGGCCGGGCTCCAGAATTCGAACATCTTCATCCCCAACCCGCGTTTTCGCGCCGCCTACTCCAAAGCCGCGGCCCGGCATTTCATTCAGTCGCCGAATGTCCTGGCCCTGACGGCTTGCAAAGCGGCTTATGCCTTGGGTGAACCCTGGCTGGAAGCGCAGTTGGAGCATCTTCGGAAGAACTACGCCTTCGTCAAGGAATTCTTGGTAAAAGAACTTCCGATGGTGAAGATCGCCGATTTGGAAGGCACTTATCTGGTTTGGGCGGACTTACGTTTCTTAAATCTGACTTGCCAAGAAATAACCGACGGCCTGTTGGAACAGGGAATGATCATCAAAGCCGGAGAAACTTACGGGGAAGGCTGCAACGGCTTCATTCGTTTAAACATCGCCTGCGGAATAAATCAGCTCAAAGCGGGAATGGGCATGCTTAAAAGTTTTGTTCTGATCCATTTAAACAAATAGCCAAAAAGGAGGGGCAAATGGAACAACTGACCGAAAAACTAAAACAAATTGACCGGGCCATGGTCATTTCCGATTCCGCTTTCAAGCATTTGCTCCTGCGCAAGATCAGCGAAATGAAGCTGCTGCTCGATGTCAGTTTTAAAAGTTTCCAAGAAGTGATCCGGGATCTAGTGGGATGCTACCCCAACCAAGCCCGGATCGCTTTACAAAAAAGTCAAAACCTTACTCCGGAATTGGCGGACATTTTGCTACGCAACAGCCTTTTGGCCGGCGAATCGAATCATAACTCCAAATTATTGGAGTTATTTGTCATAAAAAAGGAATATCAGTCCTATTTGACCAGAGATCCTCTGAATTTGGCCCGTTATGAAAACAGAACCATCTTGGTGGTCGGGGACGACAAGGCGGATGACTTTTTCAACCGGGCTCGGGCAATGCTGCCGGTATCCGCGAACGTCATCGATTATGCATGTTCATATCCAAAGAATAAGCGCATCCGCCTGATTGGATGCTCTTCATTCAAAGATGAGATCCGCTTCCTGCTTGAGGAAACGGCGTCTTTGCTTGAACAGGGAGTGGCTTTTGGGAACATCCGAATCCATCAGCTACCAAAAGCTTATGTTCCGTACGCCAAAGAAGTCTTCGGACTGGCCGGCATCGACCTTTGGTTTCCGGAAACAGCGAGCCTTTGGGAATATGAAGCCATCAAGAAAATCGTTTCCGAGTTAAAGGAAATTTCCAAAACCGATCTTCGAGCCGCCGCGGAAGCGGTCCTTCGAAAAAATCAAGGTACTGACCCTCGTTTATTGGGGGATCTCGCCGATTTGCTTAACGGATATCTAAAATCGGACTTCGTCGTTTCCGAGGTTTTGGATGATTTGATCTATCAACTGAAGAACACCCCCGCCTCCCGGCCCGAGCAAACCAACGTTTTAGTCTGCGAGAACCTTTTGCATGCAAACATTACCGAAGCGGATCATGTTTTCGTCATCGGCTGTCATCAGGATCATTTTCCGATGGTCCATTTGGATGACGATTATCTGACTGATTCGGAAAAAGATTTCTGGGGCCTGATCAATTCGCGGACGAAGAACCAAACGGAACGCCGGAATTGTCTGGAACTCATGGAAAAAGCCGGGCAGGTGGCGATTACTTTTGATCAGGAATCCATCATTCCGGTCTCAAGTTTTCTTCTCAACCTTCCAAAGCGGATCATCGTCGAGAAGACTCGATTTTTCGGAAAGATTGAGGAAAGTTTTTCCGATCATTTGGATTTGTTGCAACTGGGAAAGAAACTTGACCTTTTTTACAAATATGGCCAAGCCGATCAGGAACTTTCGATTCTGACTCAAAACTATCCGAATAGCGGTTATCGGAAATACAGCCATGCTTTTCAAGGTCTGGACCGCGAGTCGTGGGCAAAGTACTTGAAGAAACCTTTGGTTCTATCTTACACGAGCATAGACAAATACTACCAATGCGGGTTTTTGTTCTATTTGGAAAAAGTTTTGAAGGTCTTTCGCCCCGCAAACGAAGAAGTCCTTTTCTTAGGAAACCTCATTCATGGCATTCTTTGCGATTTGTTTAAAGAAGGAAACATAGAAGATGCGGACGAATTCGTCCGAACCAAAATGGAAGCCTTCTATGTTGAAAAAGGGCTGATGGTTTCCAAACGGGACCGTTTTTTCATGGAAAAATATCAATCCGCACTCAAGCCGTTTTATGATTTTTTGGAAAAACAAAAGCAAAATTCCGCCTTCCGCTTGGCGGGTTTGGAAAAAGAATACAGTGTTGAACTAAAAAAGGATCCTTTGGTGATCCTGAAAGGCAAGATTGACAAAATTTTGACCGGGGAAGTCGGGGGTAAAACTTACACCGCGGTCATCGATTACAAAACCAGCCGCGCCGAAATCAATTTCGATCGGATCTTTTATGGCCTGAACATGCAGCTGATGATTTATTTTTATTTGCTTGCGCAAACGGAAGAATTACCCGGCGGATTCGCCGGCGGTTATTTGCAAAGAGTCATGCCGCCCGGGATATTGAGCCGAATCGAAGGTCAGACTTACGAAGAGCAGCTTCAAGACTTTTTCCGTCTGATGGGATACAGTTCATCCGACCACCGGGTTCTAAGGGCCATTGACCCGAATTTTGGAACCGAAGATCGGCTCATTCAAAACCTGAAGATCAACAAAGACGGAAGTTTTTCGGCCGGAAGCCGAGTCATGAATGAAGAAGTTTTTCAAAAACTGCTGGCTTTGGTTGAAACCAAGATCAAAGAAGCGGTCAATGCCATAATTTCCGGACATTTCCCGATCAACCCGAAGAAATTGGGGAGTTTCGACAGCTGTCAATTCTGCTCATATCGCGATTTGTGCGGCCGGGATGAGGACGATTACCAGGTGCTTCCGGAACAGAAGAATCTAGCGTTTCTGGGAGGGAAAAATGATTCCGAATAAACCAAAACAAACCTTTTGGAGCGACGAACAATGGCTCGCCATCCACGCTACCGGAAAGAACATCCTCGTCAACGCCGGCGCCGGAAGCGGAAAGACCGCGGTCCTGACCGAGAGGATCGTGCAGATCTTAAAAAAAGGGATCGGACTGGATCGGCTGATCGTCCTGACTTTTACTCGGGCGGCGGCGAGCGAAATGAAAGAACGGCTGCGAAAGCGACTTGATGAAGAGATCGCTTTGGGTGACTCGGCTCTCCAAGCCCCTTTGGATTATCTCGATCAAGCCAACATCCAGACTTTTGACGCTTTTGCTTTGTGGCTGGTGAGAAAGTACCATTATTTGTTGGGAGTCAGCCGAAACATTGACATTGGTGACAAAGTCGTTTTTCATACGGCTAAAAAAGCCATCATCCGTCAGATTTCGGAGGAGAAATTCGAAGCCGAAGATCGGGGTTTCTTGGATCTGGTCAGTCTTTTATGTCAAAAAAGTGATGATAATTTGCAACAATACCTTAGCGACATCGATGAAAAAATGAACCTACTGCCCAACAAAGAGGAAATCTTGAACGGATACGGCCAACATTTTTTGACCGATGCCCTCCTTGATGAATCAATTGCCGATTATCTGGATCTGATTAAGCAGGAAGCTTCGCGAATTTCCCGCCGTTTGCAGCGGCTTAAATCTTCAATCACCGATGAGACGATGCGCAAACATGTTTTGGATGTTGAAGAAGCCCTCTCCGATTTGTTGGCTTCCAAAAGTTATGAAAAGTATCGGGAAAACGCAGAAGTATCGCTTCCCCGGCTGCCTTCAAAATGTGCCGACCCAGATCAAAAAGAACTGGTTCGGACCGAAAAAGAGGGAATCAAGAAGTCGCTTGGTTCGCTTCGGTCCCTGCTGACTTACAACCAGACGGCCGAAATGAAAGTTGAAGTGATTCAAACCCAGAAATACGCCGAAACTCTGGCGTCTTTGGCTAAAGAAATCGATTCGCGCTTCTCGGCCTTTAAAAAAGCGAACAATTTGTTTGGATTCATGGACATTGCGAAACTGGCCATCCGTCTGGTCCGGGATTTTTTTGAAGTTCGGGAAGCCATCCGCCTGAATACTTACGAGATTTTGATCGACGAATACCAGGATACCAGCGACGTTCAGGATGCTTTGATCTCCGATTTGGAAAATCGCAATCTTTTCTTGGTTGGCGACGTCAAACAATCGATTTATCGCTTCCGTTATGCCAACCCGGACATTTTTAAGGCCAAATACAAACTTTATGAGCAAGGGTCGGATGGAATGGTCATTGATCTTTCGAAGAATTTCCGGTCTCGGAGGGAAGTTTTGAACGCCGTCAATGATATCTTCGCGCGGATCATGTCCGGCGAATTGGGAGGAGTCGATTATGACGATTCCCAAATGCTGAAGTATGGCAATGTCCATTATTCCCCGATCGGAGACCGCCAGTTGCAAGTCCTGACTTACGATTCGGAAAACTACCGTTTGTCCAATCATGAGATCGAAGCTTGCATTCTCGCTTCCGACATTTCCAAAAAAATCAAAGAAAAGTATATGGTTCTCGATAAAGAAACAAAAACCATGCGGCCGGTCCAATACCGCGATTTTGCGATCCTGACCGCGGAAAAGTCCCAGTTTGATTTGTTTAAACAGGTTTTTGAAAGTTGGAATCTGCCTTTGGACATCGCCAAAGACGAAAACATTCTGACCAGCCGGGAAATTTTCGCCATCGGTAACTTGTTAAAATTCATCTGGTCTTTAACTGATGAAGCCTATTTTTCGGACTTCGGGCGCGAAACGCTTTTGGGAGTTTTGCGAAGTTTTGTGGTTGAAGCAAAGGACCGCGACATTTTTGAAATTTTCCAAAATGACCTTCGCGAGGGGGTAAAATCGCGCTACCCTGAATTCTGGGAGAAGTGCAATTACATTGCCCAAAACATCCGAAACTCGACTACGGCCCAAATATTAGGTGAAATCTACAAATCATTCGGGATTTGGGAAAAGATCTTGCGTTTGGGAAACATTGAGGAAACGGAAAACCGGCTCAACTTTTTGCTTGAAAAATTCCAGGAACTGGATCGGGCCGGATACCGCTTTCTGGACGTCATAAACTATCTGGATGCCATGTTGGAAGCCAAATTAGACTTCGAAATTCCGAAAAACACTGCTTCCGACCTCAATGCGGTGCGAATGATGTCCATTCACAAATCCAAGGGATTGGAGTTTCCGATCTGTTATTATCCGGTCTTGTCGGGCCGCTTTAACCTGGCGGAGATCCGGGAAAAAGTCCTTTTTGACCGAAAGTACGGAATCATCCTTCCGGTCTTTGATGAGGGCCTGAAAGACACTTTTCAAAAGGTTTTAGTCGCGAACCGCTACAAAACCGAAGAAGTCAGCGAAAGACTGCGGCTCTTGTATGTGGCCATGACCAGGGCCAAAGAGAAGATCGTGGTGATTCTTCCCAAAAATGGGAACGATCATTCCTTCGGCGACGGACCGGTCCCTTTGGAAGACCGGCTCAATTTCCGGTCTTTGGCCGCCGTGTTCGATTCGGTGCGGGGAATTTTATCCCCGTATTCTTCGGAAATCCTCAATTCGGAGTTTACTCCTGAGCGCTTGAAGAAAGCCGAGGTGGCGAGTCCGCCCGAAAGAAAGTTAATAGCCATCAAACATCACCGGGTCACTTTGGAAAAACAAGCAGCCGTCACCCGGATCGCTTCCTCAAAAGCCATGGGATTGTTGGAAAAGGAGGAGGAAGCAAAAATGGAACTGGGGACCAAGATCCATGAATGCCTGGAAATCATTGATTTTTCCAAGGACATCGGTCTTCAAATCGAAAAAATGGGTGTGGAACCGCTAATCAAAGCCAAACTGCTGGCCTTTTTTGGGATTTCGCTTTTCTCTACAAAAAACATCATCAAAGTTTATCGCGAACATCAATTCGAATTTCGCCAAGACGCCACCCGCCGCGGGATCATCGATCTGCTTTTGGAGACCCCGGAAGAAATGATCATCATCGATTACAAACTGGGTGACCTGGGAAAAGCCGGGTACGCCGAACAATTGATCAATTATCGGGAATACGTGCAATCCGTCACGACCAAGAAAATCAGCGGCTATCTGTACTCGATTTTCCAAGAAACGCTGAAAAAAGTGTTCTGAACGCGAAAGCAAAAAAATAATTGATATAATTCCGATAAAATAGTATAATTTTATTTGGAGGGAAATTATGTCAATCAAAAATAAAGTAATCGCCATTACCCCTTTTATTTGCACCATAGCGTTTTTGTTGTTGGGATTTTTGACTGATAAATGGCACCCGGCCTGGCTCGTATTCCTTTTGATACCGCTGATGCCTTTTTTGGTCGGAAAGAAGAAAATCCGGTTCTCCATTCCCCTCGTCATTGTTGGGATATACCTGATCCTCGGATTGGTCTTCGGACTGTGGCATCCGGGTTGGGTCGTACTGCTTCTCATTCCGGTTTTTCACATTCTGCTTACCCCAACCATGAAAGACTCAACTGACAAAAACGACTAAAAGAGATTATCGCCTGAAAAACGGGTGCGCAGCACCTGATTTTTAAGAGATTCCATCTCTTTTTTATTAAGAGGAAATTTGAAGATTTGGGAAATAATACTTATTGGAATCGGGCTTTCGATGGATGCTTCCGCCGTAGCCATTTGCAACGGCCTTCTGGGCAAGAGAATGAAGATCCAAAAGGCTTTGCTCATTGCTCTCATGTTTGGGATCTTTCAGGGGATCATGCCGCTTCTGGGCTATTTTCTGGGAACGTTGTTTACCGGTTTCATTACCGATTTTGCTTTTTTTCTGGCCTTGGGAGTTTTAATCTTTCTGGGAGGAAAAATGATCTGGGAACAGCAGAAGAACAAAGACGAAGTTTGCCTTCTTCAAACTTTTTCCACCCTTTTGGTTTAAGCCGTGGCCACCAGCATTGATGCCTTCTTGGTCGGACTGACATTCGCGGCCTTGAACATTGAAGCGTTTTCGGCGTTGCTGATCATCGCTTTGATCACTTTCGGCCTCAGTCTGGTCTTTGTTTATTTGGGAAAGAGATTTGGGGAGATCCTGAAAAACAAAGCCGTCCTTTTCGGGGGACTCATTCTGATCGGGATCAGAATCAAAATACTCATCAAAGGATTGATGGGATAATTTAAGGAGGACAACATGAAAATTGGATTTATCGGCGTCGGAGTCATGGGAAAGTCCATGGTCAAAAATCTATTGAAAAATGGCTATGAGGTGGAAATTTATGCCCGTCAGCCGGAAAAAGTGGTTGACGTTGTTTCTGAAGGCGCCATTTTGATCAGTTCGATCGCGGCGCTCTCCAAGCGAAATGACATTATCATCACCATGGTCGGTTTTCCGCGGGATGTCCGCAGCGTTTATTTTGATGAGGACAAGATCCTGAATAACGCCAAAGCCGGGACGATCGTCATTGACATGACGACTTCCTCGCCGTCATTGGCCCGGGAAGTTTATTTGGAAGCCCAGTATCACGGCATTCAAAGCCTGGATTGTCCGGTAACAGGCGGAAGCATCGGCGCCAAGGAAGGAACCCTGACCATTTTCGGAGGCGGGGACCAAAACGCCTATGAACAAGTTTTGCCGATCTTGAAAGCGATGGGAAAAACGGTCGTCTACGTGGGCGGACCGGGACTCGGGCAGCATGCGAAACTGGCCAATCAAATCGGAGTCGCGGGGGCCATCGCCGCAGTCAGCGAAATGATCGCTTATTCCAAGGCCAACGGGTTGGACCCCAAGGCTTTGGTCGAGGTCTGGAATACCGGCAGCGCCGCCAGCACGCAACTGAAAGTATCGGCGCCGCGGGCTCTGTCGGGAGACATGACCCCGGGATTTTTCATCAAGCATTTCATCAAGGACATGAATTTGGCCATTGATGAGACCGAAAACAAAGGCATTGACCTGAAAATGCTGCACACCGTTCGCGACATGTATGTAAAACTGGCCCAAGAAGGTTTTGGGGATTTGGGAACCCAAGCGCTCGTAAAATACTACGAAGAAAGCGAAAAAGACAATGGTCCGAAGAATAATTAAAATAACCGCCCGCTGCTTGATCATTTTGCTCGGGTTTTTGTTGGTCGTGGTTGGCGGCTATGTGGGTTACATCAGCGTTCAATATTACCGAATCAATGATGAAGCGATCATTGTTCCGGAGTCCAACCCCACCGCCCTTTTGGATGTGAGCGGAGAATATGTCATCACGACTTACAACATCGGTTTTGGGGCATATGATCCGGAATTCTCCTTTTTCATGGACAGCGGCGAAATGCTGACCGGCGAAAAGACCCATGGGGCCAGCGGAAAAGCCAAAAACTTGGAAGTCGTCAACGCCAATACCAATGGCGCCATCGCCGCCGTTTCGGCGTTTGATCCCGATTTTCTGTTTTTTCAGGAAGTGGACGTCGAAGCCGACCGCAGTTACGACGTTGACCAGTTAGCCGCCATTCGCGCCCATTTTACCGGTCATGGTTCGGTTTTCGCGGGAAATTTCCATTCGGCTTATCTTTTCTATCCGTTTCATGATCCGATCGGAAAGACCCAATCGGGGATCGCTTCCTTTTCAAAATATCAGATTGATTCGGCGGTCCGCCATCAGTTGCCGATTGACGATTCCTTCCCGGCCAAGTTTTTTGATTTGGACCGCTGCTTCTTGTTGACCAGAATCCCCACCAGCGATGGAACCGATCTGGTGCTGATCAACATTCACATGTCCGCGTACGACGCGGGAGGACTGGTTCGTCAAGCCCAGTTGGCCGCTCTAAAATTGATTCTGGAAGCGGAGAAAGACAACTACGTGATCGTGGGGGGAGATTTCAACCATGACATCGCGGGCAGCATCAATTTGTTCCCGACTGAGCAAAAAGTTCCGGTCTGGGTTTACGTTTTGACCGAAGCGGACCTGCCCGATGGTTATCGGTTTGCGACGGCGAACAACGTCGGGACCTGTAGAAGCAGTGACATTCCCTATGTTCCGGGAGTCAATTACCAGGCGGTCATCGACGGATTCATCGTCAATGAGAAGATAGCGACTGTGGCCGTCACCAACATTGAAAACGATTATTTGTACAGCGATCATAATCCGGTCAAACTGACTTTCAGGCTGAACGGATAAAGATATGTTGGCCACCTTGATAAATGCCCTGGCGATTGCGGCCGGGGGAATCATCGGATTGCTGTTTCGAAAATTGATCAAAAAAGAGATTTTCGAAGCGGTTCTGAAAGTTGTTGGGATCGTGGTTCTCATCATTGGGTTGGCGGGCGTCCTGAAAGGGATGCTGGTCATCGAAGACAACATGCTTTCCACGCAATATGAATTATTGCTTTTGATCAGTTTGGCTTTGGGAACGTTTTTGGGAGAAATTCTCAAAATTGATCATCATCTGAATCGATTCGGGGAATATTTGGAAAAAAAGATTAGCAAAGGAAAATTCTCCGAAGGATTCATCGCCGCCAGTCTGATTTTCTGCGTCGGGGCCATGGCCATTGTGGGGAGCATCAGCGCGGCCTTGGGAGACCCTTCGGTCATTTACCTGAAAGCCATGATCGACGGCATAACCGCCATCGTTTTGGCTTCGACTTTGGGTTACGGAGTCATATTCTCCGTCCTTCCGGTCTTGATCTATCAGGGTGCCATCACCGGTTTGGGATTGGCTTTCGGAGATTTCATGCCCGCGGACTTTGTTTCCGCTTTCAGCATGGTCGGCTATGCGATCGTAGCTTGCATCGGGTTGAATTTCTTTCGGACCGAAAAGATCAAGCTGGCCAACATGATCCCGAGTTTGTTGATCGTCATTCTCTATTTTTTGATTTTCTAACAAGTTTTCGAAAGGGGGAAAACCAATGAAAAAAGCCGTTTTGTTATTGCATGGGTTTTTATCCGATCAGAATGATTTTTCCCCGATCATTCCTCAATTGAAAGCCCGATATGACCATGTTGAACGATTGGTCTATCCGGGCCATCACCCGGGAGAGGACTACCACGATTTCAATGACGAGAAAACCTTCATCGAGTTGGAGAATTGCTTCGAGCGATTGCAAAAGGATTATGAGATCATTGACGTCATCGGTTATTCGATGGGAGGAGCCTTGGGAGTATACCTGAGCAACAAATACGTCTTCCGGAAATTGGTGCTTTTGGCGCCGGGCAACATTTATTTCAACATCTTTCTGCCTTATGCGAAACTTAAGGATTACGCGGTCAACTTCGTGTCTTTGGAAAGAGCGGCCATTGCGAAAGATGAGCAGACTAAACATCAGTATCGGATCATTCTTTCGAATACTTTGGAAGAAGACAAAGATAGTCTGCGGTTTCTGTATGAAAAATACCTGCACACTTACTTTCGAAGCGCTTTTCGAAACTTCAGAAGCTTGATCCGCCGGGCCAACGACGGCGTTACCGAGATCAAAAATCCTTGCTTTTTGGCTTGGGGAAAGCTTGATCAGCTGGTTCCGATCAAATCGATCCGTTTTGTTTGGGAAATGTGCACGAACAAGCAAAGCAAACTTCGCATTTACGACCATCTTTCCCATTTGATGCTGAGATCCGCTTTCAATCAGCAGCTGATTACCGACCTGCTTAGGTTTTTGGATGAATGAAAGAACCAACGGCTTTGAAAAGATTCAAAGCCTTTTTTATGGAATTAATGCTTTTTATGGTGTATAATTAACTAAAATGAAGAATAGGTGAATCATGAAGAAATATTTACTAGATCTGTTAAAAGGAATATTGATCGGGATGGCCATCCCCATTCCCGGGTTTAACGCCGGGGCCATGGCGGTGGTGCTGAACATTTACGAGCCGTTCGTCAATTCCTTTTCCAATCTGCTTTCCAAACCGCTGGCGACCCTAAAAGACATCTGGGCGATGCTGATCGGCATGCTGATCGGCGTGGTCGGTTCGATTTGGGCCTTGGTTTGGCTGCTTTCGAATGCTCCGATCCCAACCGCTTTGTTTTTCGTGGGCCTGGTTTTGGGTTCGCTTCCGCGAACTTTCAAGAATGCCAATCGCAGCAAGATCCGCGTCATCGACATCGTTTTGTTTTTGGCGGGGGTAGCCTTGGTCGTGGGGATGCCATTCATCAATTCGGGAGCGGTTCAGGAATACCATTTTGATTTTCCGACCGCCATTCTGATTTTCTTGCTTTCAATGATTGCTGCGACCGCCAATGTGGTTCCGGGGGTCAGCGGATCAATGATCCTTTTGGCTTTGGGTTATTATGAAATCATCTGGGTCAGCGTCGTAGGCGCTTTCTTTGTGGCCTTGACCAGTTTCGATTTTCCGCTGATCCTTAAAACGATCGTTCCGGTCATTCCCTTCGGGTTGGGAGTGATTCTCGGGATGGTTTTGGTGTCGAAGTTCATCGCCTGGCTGCTGAAAAAAGCCCCGCAAGCTTTCTATTATGCAATTCTCGGCCTTTTGGGGGCTTCTCCATTCGCCATCATTTTTAGTGTCTATTTGGAATACGGGGCCGCTTTTCTGGCTTCGGGTTGGCTGAGTTGGGTGATTGGAATCTTCACCATGGCTTTTGGGATCTTTGGGGTTGTGACCCTTCAAAAATACGAAAAGAGAAAAGATAATGTCACCGATAACTAAAATCACCGCTAAAGCCCTGGGATTATCCGATACCGGCCAGGGGTTGGTGAAAATCGGAAAAGACTTACACGCGGTTTCCAACTTGCTCCCGAAAGAAGAAGCGCTTTTGGAGATAAATTCCGATTATCAGTACCAAAAAGCCCGGGTCTTGAAGATTTTAAAGCCTTCGCCGATCCGTCAGGACCCCGGCTGCGTTGTATATGGGAAATGCGGCGGCTGTCAGCTTCTGCACATGGACTACAAATCGCAGATCGAATTCAAGAAAGATTATGTTCTGAATGCTTTCAAAGAAAAAAAGATCAGTTTAAAAATCGATGATGTCATCACTGCCTCCAATCCTTTTCACTACCGAAACAAAATGCAAGTGGCGTATCGGTACAAAGAAGGCAAATTGGTTTACGGGTTTTATGAGGATGAGTCGCATCGGGTAACGCCGATAACGAATTGTCCGGTTCAGACCAAAACCCAAAACGAAATCGCGAAAGACATCCAAAATCTGATGATTTCGATGAAGATCCCCGCTTACAACGAAGACAAACGAACCGGATTGGTGCGTTTTGCTTTGATCAAAGAAGCCTTCACGACCGGCGAGATCCTGGTGGTCATCGTGACCCAGGGAGAAAATTTCCCGGGCCGCAATGATTTCCAGCGCCGGCTTCGGGAAAAACACCCGGAAATCACTTCGATCGTCCAAAACATCAACACCAGGCAAACGAGCATCATTCTCGGCGATCAGGAACGCATCATCTTTGGTCCGGGATTCATCGTTGAAGAATTGCTCGGGATGAAATTCAAGATTTCTTCCAAGACTTTCTTTCAGATCAATCCCGAACAAACCGCCAAACTGTACCAAAAAATACTGGATTACGGAGAATTTACCAAAAATGAAACCGTCATTGACGCTTATTGCGGGGTGGGAACCATCGGCATGGTGATTTCCCCATTTGTAAAACAAGTCATCGGGGTTGAATCAAACAAGCAGTCGGTCATCAACGGCGTGGAAAACCTGCGTCTCAATCATTTGAACAACCTTCAGCTCATCAATGACGACGCGACCTTGTTTTTGGAGAAAACCGCCAAAACCGGCCGTGTCTTTGATGCAATCATTCTTGATCCTCCGAGGAGCGGATCCACCGAGAAATTTTTGAAAGCCATTTTGGCCATCAAACCGAAGAAAGTCATTTACGTTTCCTGTGAAGCCAAGACCTTGGCCCGGGATCTGACTTTCTTGCTCAATGATTATTTGATCAAAAAAGTGGCGATCGTGGACATGTTTGTTGGGACATATCATGTTGAAACGGTGGTTTGTCTTTCAAAGAAGATTTAATCTAAAAAAAGGTAGAATTCTACCTTTTTTTCGTTTAAACAAGTTGACTTATTTTAAGCATAGTGCTATAATATAATCGAATAAAAAGTAGAATTCCACAAAAAAGGAGATTATTAATGATAAAAAGAGACAAATATTTAAATCAATTAATTAAATATCAGAATAATGGGTTTCCTAAAATTATAACTGGAATTAGAAGATGTGGTAAATCATATTTACTAAAAGAAATTTATTATAGCTATTTAGTTAATAGCGGGATAAGTGAATCGAATATATTAATGATTGAACTTGATAATGATATGAACTTTAAATATCGTGACCCATTATTATTAGGGGAATTTGTTAGAGAGTATTGCAAAAACAAAAATGATTGTTATGTCTTCATTGATGAAATTCAATTAGTAAATTCAATTGTCAATCCAATTAATGCAAACGGGAAACACATAATAGCTAGAAAAAATGATAAGGATACAATAACGTTTGTTGATGTTGTATTGGGATTATCCAAAGAAAAAAATATTGATTTATATGTGACAGGAAGTAACTCAAGGATGCTGTCTACTGATATCGTTACCGAATTTAGAGATAAAGCCACTAATATCCAACTATTTCCGCTTTCATTTGAAGAATTTACTAAATATTCTTCTTTGGATGAATTTCGAGCCATAAATGAGTTTATGATGTATGGGGGAATGCCTTTAGCTGTACTAAGCAATAAAGAGGAAAAAAGAGAATACCTAAAAGGTTTATTTAATACCACATATTTTCGAGATATCATTGAACATAATCATTTAAAGAAAAGCGAAGCCTTAGATACACTTGCCAACATAATTAGTTCTTGTACCGGAGAATTGATAAATGCTGAAAAAATTTCAAATACATATAAAAGTATCGCTCATGATGAAATAGATAAGGAAACCGTGACTAAGTATTTAAATTATTTTGAAGACTCTTTTATAATTCAAGAAGTAAAGAGATATGATGTTAAAGGAAGAATGGAAATAGGCGCACTTAGAAAATACTATTTTATTGATACAGGTTTAAGAAACGCACGATTAGATTTTATTTTCCCTGACGAAGGCCAAATGTTGGAAAATATTGTATTTAATGAACTTAAGTATAATGGTTATAGTATCAATGTTGGAACATTTGAAAGAGTTGAAAAAAATAAAGATGGCAAAAGCATAAAGAAAAATTTTGAAATAGATTTTATTGCCGAAAAAGGCAATAAAAAATACTATATCCAAGTTTCATCAGATATTTCAAATGCAGAAACAAAAGCTAGAGAGATAAAACCCTACATAGCACTAAATGATCAAATACAGAAAATTGTAGTAATTAATAGGCCTATTGATGAATGTAAAGATGACAATGGTTTTACAATCATTGGAATAACCGATTTTTTACTTAGGTTCATAAAGTAAATATTAAATGTGGTGATTTAGGGGATTATCCGCAAAGATTTATAACTGATGCTATTTTGATATGTATGGCCTGTTTATTTGAATTAATCAGAAGATGGATGGGAAAATCTATTGTTTGCGATTTTTTGGAGAAAATATGAATGTACAAATAGATGTAAGTGATAAAACAATTTTAACCAATCGGCTTATTTTAAGGTCATTTAAAGAAAGTGATTTAAACGATTTTTATGAATATGCCTCCGTTGAAGGCGTTGGCGAAAACGCGGGATGGAATCATCATAAAGATATTGATGAGACAAAAAGAATCTTAAATATGTTTATAAATGAAAAGAAAACCTTTGCTTTGGAATACTTTGGAAAAGTAATCGGGTCATTAGGAATTGAAAAGTATGATGAAGATGAACTTCCGGAATATAAAGCATTAAAGGGCAGAGAAATTGGCTGTGTTCTTGCAAAAGATTATTGGGGCCAAGGGTTAATGCCTGAAGCCATTCAAGGTGTGATCGAATGGCTGTTTAAAGAAATGAATTTAGATTTTCTTGTTTATGGGCATTTTGATTTCAATCATCAATCGAAGCGAGTCGCGGAGAAATGTGGGTTTAAGTTTGTTAAGAATGTCATTTACGATAGGCCAACCGGGTTAATGCCTTCCAAACTTTATGTTTTAAGGAAAAGTTGATTTTCAGTTTTCCCTCAGTATTTTTACATAAGCCCAACGATTGACAATGAAGAACTTTTCCATTTTTTTCGGGAAAGTATTTAGCAAATTTGCGTGAAGATCGTTTGAAGATTTTTTTGATTATTTGTTTTCCGTCAGGGACCGTCTTATCAAAAAAAATGAGCTAATTTGCCAATAATGTTTAAAAATAAAGCAAGAAAAAGGCCGCCAGTTTAACTAACTACAAACTGACGGCCCTTATTCTTTGGGAAAAGGTAACATTTCTTCGCTTTCTAATGTTTTTTTATAAAGGTATTGGAATCCAATTCTTTAAAAGCTTTGTTCAGCTCTTCGCGGGTATTCATGACAATCGGTCCGCCCCAGGCAATGGGTTCGTTTACCGGTTTGGCAGTCAAAAGGATGAAACGAATGCCATGATCAGCGGCTTTTATCCAAAACTTTTCCCCATTGTTAAACAATACGGCTTGTTTTTCATCAATTAAGTCCTTAACATTTTCAATGCTCTTGGAAGGATCAAATATGGCCTTCCCGGAAAAGATGTAGATGAATAGCGTGTTGTCCTTTTCGTTGGAAAACGACCATTCTTTCCCTTTCGGAATTTCAACATCCAAATAAGTGGCTTTCACAAACTTCCCCTCAAAAGCACCTTTGGTGCCGAAGTAATCGCCGGCGATAACCCGGATCTTGGTGCCGTTTTCTTCAATGACCGGGATATCTTTTTTCTTAATGTCTCCGTAGATTGGATCGGTCATCTTATCCTTGGCCGGCAGATTCAGCCACAATTGCGCCCCAAGCAGACGCTCGCTGGATTTGGGCAGTTCCTGATGAACGATCCCGGATCCGGCGGTCATCCATTGGCAATCTCCGTCCAAAATGCTTCCGCGGTTTCCCAAATTGTCACCATGTTCGATGTCCCCTTTGATCAGATAGGTTATGGTCTCAATCCCGCGGTGCGGATGCCATGGGAATCCTTTGGTATAATCGTTGGGGTTAGTGGAATCGAAAGCGTCCAACATGAGGAAAGGATCGAAATCTTTGGTATCATAATTTCCAAAGACCCGGACCAATTTGACCCCCGCGCCATCGACTGCTCTTTGTCCGGTCACTATTTTTTTGATTGTTTTTAACTGACTCATAATAATCCTCCTTAAAAACCATGAAAGTTTGGATTTTAGTATTTAAATTTATCGTTCTTTTCAAGATAAAGACTGATAAAAAGCATTATTCATATTGAAATATTTCCCATCATCAGGTATAGTAAATAAGCCAAATACGTAAACATATTATTTCTTGTGTATATGGTAAAATGAAATTGA
>DDXT01000029.1 GCA_002347755.1 Caryophanales bacterium UBA2253 | reverse complement strand
AATAATTATTCGGCGATAATTATTGGAAAATTTAATTTCGCATCGAATCTCCCTTAAAAAAATTCAGATCTTGAGGGTTTTTTGTCATACCATTATCATGTATGCAAAAATACTTCTTGATTAATAATAGTTAATCACCTCGTAAATATAATACCTTATCCATTAAAAAATTACAAGTCAAAAAAGCTGGGGAAAACAAAAAAGGGAAGTTATCCCTTTTTAAGCTCGCGAGTAGTATTTGCCCTCGACGGTGTTGATGATGATCTTGTCTCCGGCTTCAATAAAGAGTGGAACTTGAATCTTGTACCCGGTTTCCAGAATGGCTTCCTTGGTCGCGTTGGCAGCAGTATTGCCTTTGACGCCCGGAGGGCATTCTTTGACTTCAAGGGCCAATTTTTCCGGGATGTTCACACCGAGGATCTCGCCTTCAAACATGACGACGATGACTGAAGCGCCTTCAACGAGAAATTGTTTTTCGTATTCGAGTCTTTCGGTTGGAATGTCAACTTGTTCATATGTTTCCATATCCATGAAAGCAAAAGTGGTGCCAGCGTTATACAGATAATTCATTTTTTTCTTTTCAATCATGGCTTTCTTCATTTTCTCGCCGTTGTTGAAAGAAAACTCGGTAATGGTCCCGGTCCGCATATTCTTCAATTTGGTCCGGACAAAAGCCATGCTGTTGGCTGATTTTACGTGTTGGAATTCAATGATGGTATAGATGTTGTCTTTATACTCAATTGTCATTCCGGTTTTGAATTCGTTGCTATTGATCATATATCCTCCTGAAAACTAGGTATATTATACAACAAAAAGCCTTCATTGTCCAGTACTATTTTTATTCGATAATTTCCATTTCGTAATGAGCTTCGAATTCTTGCTTAGGTTTCAAAACCACCAGATCGTCTTTTTTAAAAAAATGATGGTCGCTGTCATGGCGGTCCCCATAACCGATCCATGGTTCCAGGCAGATAAACATTGACTCCTGATTGTATCTGGTCCAAATGGCGAAAGTGGAAAAACCCGGAAAACTGAATTTTACTCCCCGACCCTGGCGGTTCACCAGTTTAACAAAATGGGATCGGACTTTCGGGATCACGATCGTATCGATGGAAAAGAGGTTTCGTTCCAATGAAAGCTTCTTCAGGTTTTCATACCGAACCGCCGGTTTATCAAAATTCAGGGTTCCGTTCTTTTCGATCGTCGGCCCGTCAAATGTTTCCGGGACCTCAAAGACCACCGAATAATCGGTGAACTTTTCATCCTGATGAAGCGGACAGTTGAAGGCCGGGTGTCCGCCCAAATTGAAAGGCAGTTCCCGTTCATCCAGATTTCGGATCCGAATGGAAGTTTTGACGGAGTTTTTGCTTAGGGTGTAAATGACAGTCGCTTCATATCTGAACGGATACATCTTCAAAGTGGCTTCTGAATAGCGGTTCACCAAGCAAAACGATTCGGCGGTCGCGGTTTTTAATTCAAATTCTTCATCCTTCAGAAAACCGTGGATGTCCATCACATAATTTTTTTCGTCAATGATGGTGAATTTGTCCCGAAGACGGCCGACGGCGGGGAATAATACCGGGGCGCACCGGTTCCAAAAAACCGGATCCCGCTGCCAGATGTATTCGGTTCCCTGAACGCTTTTCAGGTTTATCAATTCCGCTCCCATCGATCGGACGGTGATTTCGATATTTTCATTTTTGATCGTATGATTCATGGCATCCTCCTCAATCATCTTTGGCTTTTTCTTCTTTAGGCACTCTTTAGCCAAGCCGATCCTCGTGCATTCTGAAGTTTGTTTTTTCCAACCGGGGAAAGCACGGATATTATATCACGAATGATGGCGATTGTTAAGATTAATCTTTCTTAATTTGGCTAGTTTATGCTATAATGACATCGGTGAAAGATATGGAAATAATAAAAATAAAACCACAGGGCATATGCATGGGTGTCGCCCGCGCCATCAACATCATCAATAAGGTCTTACAAGACGAAACCGCCAAAAAACCGATTTACATGCTCGGCAATCTAGTCCATAACAAAAACATCGTTCGGGCCTTCCAGTCCAAAGGCATCGTCGTTTTGGAAGGCCAATCCCGTTTGGAGATGATTAAGTCCGTTGAGGAAGGAACCGTCATTTTTACGGCGCACGGAGTCAGCGAAGAAGTCCGGACGGAAGCTCTCCGAAGGGGCCTTGACATCATTGATGCGACTTGCCGAGATGTTGAAAAAACGCATGAGATAATCAAAGAAAAATTAGCCCAAGGTTATAAAATTCTCTTTTACGGAGTTTCCGGCCATCCCGAAACCGAAGGCGTCCTCGGGTTGTCCCCGGACATCACTTTGGTAAACGATGATACCGATCTAGACGCCATTCCCGACAGCAATCCCAAAACCTTGCTGACGAATCAAACGACGATGTCTTACATCGACGTACTAAACTTTTACCGAAAGATAAAAGTCCTTCGGCCCAACCTGGAACTGCTCGAAGAAGTCTGCAGCGCGACGCGGAACCGGCAGACGGCCGTCATTGAAAATAAAGATAACATCGATTTGCTGATCGTCGTCGGCGACCCTTTAAGCAACAATACGCGAATGCTCAAAGAGACAGCCGAGAAAAAAGCCGGGCTCACAACCGTTCTCGTGGAAAACATTGACGATTTGAAGGGATTTGATTTCTCGTCGCATCAGCGCGTGGGAATAACCGCTGGAGCTTCAACCCCCGACGCGATCGTCGAGGAAATTATCGTTAACCTAAAAGCAAAGAAACCGGTTTTCTCCTCAAAATTGGCGGATGAAGATTTCATCAAATGACTTATCAAAAAGTCTTCGAAACCGGAGACCCAGACTGATGACAAACCCCATTTCCAAAGATGGGGTTCGTTTATTTTTCCACAACTATCTTGAAATAACCAAAAAACACTTTTTTTACTCGAAAAAGATATCTTTTTGGGGCCATTGTCCCATTTTATTACAAGAAAAAATGAGCGTTGACTTTATCAACGCTCAGAGTCTCCGAAACCGGAGACCTTTTTTTGCTTAATTGGCTTTGGTCTTTCTTAAGAACCATTAACTTCTCAGTTTGGCCTGATGGTTTTTCACAAGTTCCTTCACGATCTTATTCATTTTGGCCGTGACCAATTCCTCGGTCAGCGGTTCATTCGAAGAAAAACCCAGATGCAGCGCAATCGACTTTTGATCGCTTTCCACGTTTTCTCCCGTATAAACATCGAAGACCTGAACGTCCGTGATGAGCTTTCGATCGACGCTTCGGATGGTATCAACGAGAGCTTGGGCCGGTATTTCGTTCGAAACGACGACCGCGATGTCGCGTTCCATGGTTGGAAACTTGCTGATCGGCTGATAGATCAACGTTTTGCTTTCTTTTCCAAGAATCTTTTCCAGTTTTAGCTCCGCTACATACATCGTGTCCAAGCCTCTTTCCGAAGTGAATTTCGGATGCAAGCACCCAACGAAACCGATGTTTTCTTCCTGATAAAAAATCGAAGCGCTGCGAGCCGGATGCATTTGGGCGCATTCTCTCTCCAGCGGACGGAATTCAACTTCGATCCGAAGTTTCGCGAATAAATTCTCCAAGATCCCTTTGATCAGGAAGAAATCCGCGTTTTCATTTTCGTTCTTCCATGGCGTTCCCGCGAACCGGTTGGCCAAAAGAATCGCCAGCGTTTCCGTACCGTGATAAGCAAAATCCTGATAAAAGCTTTTACCAATCTCAAAGATCGCCAGGTCCTTCATTTTTCTCGAAAAACAATACTCGGCGTTTTCAACCAAACTCAAGGTTAAACCCTGGCGAAGAAAAGCGCGGTCCTGGGTCATCGGGTTCAATAGTTTGACGGCTTTGCTTCCGGGGACCTGATTATAGGTAAAAAACGAATTGTATCCTTCATTGACCAGCGAATAGGTGATAACTTCGTTCAGACCCATGCCAACCAAAGCCGAACGAATGATCCGGGCGGCCTTCTGAGATTCGGTCAGGGCTCCCGCGATCGAAGAGGCGGGAAGGATGTTGGGAAGATTCTCATAACCATGGATCCGTCCGAGTTCTTCGATCAGGTCGTTTTTGATTTTAATGTCGCTGCGGCGGTTCGGGACTCCGATCAGCAGTTCCTTTCCGTCCTTGATCTCAAATTGCAGTCTTCGAAATATATCGATCATTTCCGGTTTTTTGATTTCGATCCCAAGCAGTTTCGTAACGTTTGCTTCGGTGATCGGGATCCAGGTCAGCGGAATTTCTTTCGTTCCCGCGAATGCCGGACCGCCTGCCGGTTTGGCTCCTGCCAGTTCCCGAAGCAGCCATCCCGCGTAAGCCAGCGCTTTTTTGGTCCGGTTGATGTCAATGCCGCGTTCGTAACGGGCCGAAGCTTCGCTGCGAAGCCCCAAGCGTTGGGAAGTGCGGCGAATGGCCATTGGATCAAAAACCGCGGCTTCAATGACGATTTTGTTGGTCGCATCGGTGATCTCGGTATCTGCCCCGCCCATCACTCCGGCGATCGCCACCGGTTTCTTTCCGTCCGTAATGACCAGATCCTCCCGAACCAGGTTTCGTTTGTTTCCGTCCAAAGTGATGATGGTCTCATTTTTGAGGGCATTCCGAACCAGTATTTCGGATCCCAATTTTTCTTGATCAAAGGCATGCAGCGGCTGTCCAAACAAGGCAAGAATGTAGTTGGTAATGTCCACGACATTATTTATCGGCCGGACGCCAAAAGCGACCAATCGCGAAATTAACCACCAAGGAGACGGTTTTATTTGAACATTTTCAAAAGTTTGGGCATAATATCCGACGCAGTCCTTGGAAACCACTTTTACATCTAGTTTTGGGTTCCCGTTTTGTTCAAACAGGTCTTCGGCCCACGGTTTCAGCGGCCGATTGAGGACTGCGCCGGCTTCGATGGCCACGCCGATCATGCTCATCAGATCTCCCCGATTCGGGGTCAGATTCAGATCCAAAACCGCATCCTGAAGGTTCAGAGCCGCCAGGGCATTGGTTCCGAGTTTTGGGTGATCGGAGAAATAATAAATCCCGTTTTGGTACTCTTCAGGGATGTATTTCTTTTCCACTCCCAATTCGGAAAGCGAACAGATCATCCCAAAGGATTCAAGGCCGCGGATCTTCGACTTTTTGATCGCCAGGCCTCCCGGAAGTTCGCAGCCGATTTTGGCCAGAATGATGTATTGTCCGGCCGCAACATTCGGGGCGCCGCAAACGATTTGCAAAGTTTCGGTGCCAGTGTCGACTTGGCAGACGGAAAGGTGATCCGAATCGGGATGAGGGATCCGTGAAAGCACATGGCCGACGACCAGATCGGTCCCGTAGGCCATATGATCCACATTCTCGATCTCGATTGAATGCAAAGACAAGATGTGCACCAATTCTTCGGTGCTGAGGTCAGAAATATTAACGAATTCATTTAACCATTCTAATTTTACGCGCATGTCATCCTCCTAAAACTGCTTCAGGAATCGCGGATCATCGGTATAGAAATTCCGGATGTCGTCAATTCCGTAGCGAAGCATCGTGACTCTCTCGATGCCGATCCCGAAAGCAAAGCCCTGGAATTCTTCCGGATCATATCCGGACATTCTCAGAACATTCGGATGCACCATCCCGGCGCCGAGGATCTCGATCCATCCTCCGCCTTTGCAAAGTGAGCAGCCTTTTCCCTTGCATTTGAAGCAAGTGACATCGACTTCCACGCTTGGTTCCGTGAACGGGAAAAAGGACGGACGGAAGCGAACGTCAAGGTTGGTTCCAAACATTTTTTTCATCAAAACAGACAAGGTACCCTTCAGATCGGCCATCGTGATGTTCCGGTCGACCACCAAGCCTTCAATCTGGAGGAATTGATGGGAATGGGTGGCATCGTCGTCATCGCGGCGATATACTTTACCCGGGCAGATGATCTTGACTGGTTGGCCTTTGGATGCCAAAAGGGTCCGAACCTGAACCGGAGAAGTATGGGTGCGAAGAAGGGTGTTGGGATCAATGTAAAACGAGTCCTGCATTTCCCGGGCCGGATGGCCTTTCGGAAGATTGAGCATCTCAAAGTTATAGAGATCAAGTTCGACTTCCGGTCCTTCCGCGATGCTGTAACCCATGCCCACGAAAATGTCTTCCAGCTCTTCTTGCATTTGGGAAAGCGGATGTTTGCGTCCGAAAGCCAGCGTCTTCCCCGGCAGGGTCACGTCGATCTTTTCGCTTTCAAGCTGGTTTTTAATTTTAACTGCTTCCAGCTCGCGGCCTTTTTCGGCCACTTTTTCTTCAACAAAGTCTTTGAACAGATTGATGCTCTGACCAAGGGTCTTCCGCTCGTCGGGGCTTAGTTCCTTCATCTTTCCGAGAATTTCCTGAAGCGGGCTTTTCTTCCCAAGGTAAAGGGCTTTGGTCTCGTTCAGTTCATTGAATGTTTTTACGGCTTGAAGATCAGTTTCGACCTTCTGTTTCAATTCCGTCAATCGATCGGTCATATTTCCTCCTAAAAAATAAAAAAATCCTTAACTTAATTAAGGACGAAATTTCCGCGGTACCACCTTAGTTCAACATTGTTGCACTCAAACATTTGATAACGCAATTTTGTTTTGCGGGTTTGATTGGAACCGCTTCGAAGACGAATTCGCCGAAATGCCGCGCATGGGACTCACAGTCACGATCCCAATTCCCTGAAACGGGCTTGATCCGGTTACTACTTCTTTTTCATCGCTTTCATTTTTTTATAATTATAGCACCATAATTTCGTTTTATCAAGAGGAATTTTCCGAAGAGGCGGGTTTTTGGTTTGACAATGATCGATAGTTGATGTAGAATTAACCAAAAGGAGATACAAACATGACTTATGCACCGATTGTAATCGAAAGGACATCTTTGGGAGAACGCTCATACGATATCTATTCCCGGCTTCTGAAAGACCGCATCATCATGCTCAGCGGGGAAATCGACGATGACTTGGCCAATTCTGTTGTCGCTCAATTATTGTTTCTTTCTGCCGAAGATTCCGAGAAAGATATTTTTTTGTACATCAATTCCCCCGGGGGATCCATCACGGCGGGAATGGCCATCTATGACACCATGAACCTGGTGGCTCCGGACGTGGCCACCATCTGCATCGGCATGGCGGCTTCCATGGCGGCCTTTCTTCTGGCCAGCGGGACCAAGGGAAAACGTTCGGCGCTTCCGAACAGCGAGATTCTAATCCACCAACCGCTGGGGGGCGCTTCTGGCCAAGCGACCGAAATTCAAATCGCCGCCAAACACATTTTACGCGTCAAAGAGCGTGTCAACCGCATTCTTGCGGAAAAGACCGGCAAGTCCTACGATCAGATCAACTTTGATACCGAACGGGATAATTACATGTTTTCCGAAGAAGCCCTGGCTTACGGAATCATTGACAGCATCATGCAAAAAAAAGCTAAAGAGAAAACTCTTTAGCCCTTTTTTACTTTAAAAACGCTCTTTGGACACGATGGAAAAAGTTCGTGTTTTTTTTGACGATGAAAGTCACGGTCCGGTCCGAAAGCCGGGTGGTTACTTTTCGCAGGTTCGCAAAATCCAGCCTGACCCCGTCCGCACTGATGAATAGTTCGCTTCTTTCGACGGTTTTTAATTCGATCTTTGATTCCTGGGAAAGGATCAACGGTGCAGACAAGCTTCGGAAAACGCGGTTGTTGATGGGTGCGATCTCGGTCATTTGGATGGCTTTGATCTTCGGATCGATGATGCTTCCGCCCAGCGATTTGTTGTAAGCGGTGCTTCCGGTCGGAGGCGAAACCAGCAACCCGGTTCCCCGGAAAGTCTCGAAATGCGCTCCGTTGATGAAAACATCAATGTTCTGCGTGTGAACGGGATTGATGATGGCCAGTTCGTTGACCGCATACCCGGTGAGGGTATGGTTGTCATTGATCAGCGAATACTCCAGAATGTGAAACTCATTCAGTTCGTATTCGTTGGTTTTTAAAAGTTCAAAAAGCATCGGCAGTTCGTCGATCTCAAAATCGGTAAAGAAGCCCAGCCTTCCAGTATTGATGCCGATGAACCGGACCTTTTCAAGTCGATCCATGTATTGGTGAATGGCCGCCAGCATGGTTCCGTCTCCTCCAAAAGAAAATATGACGTCCGGATGAAAATCATCCCGCTCAAACGGGATGTCGAGGGGATTTTCCCGGCCGAATCGCGCGTATTTCATTGAATCACCATTTCTTCAGGCTGTTCAGGAAGACATCCATTTCTTCCAAAGAAGCTTCGTCTTCCCGAACTTTTTCGACGCTTGCTTCGCTCATTGCTTGTTTGATCTTGGTCATTTCTTCATCCAGTTCCGCGACGATTTTCGAAGCCTGAACCAGGCGGGTTTGAATCCCTTCCGGGATCTGACGGTAGTATTTATATTTCAATGTATGTTCGATCGAAGCCCAAAGATGCATGGCATGGGTTCGAATCTGAAACTCCATGTTGATCGGCATTCGCCCGTCCACGGTCTCAACGTTGTATCTGGCAATCAGATGCAAAGAACGATAACCGCTCGGTTTGGGGTCTTTGATGTAATCTTTCACCAAGAAAATATCGATGTCCTTGCGCGATTTCAAAAGTTCCGCGACTTTGTAGACATCTTCGATGTATCTGCAAGTAACCCGGATTCCGGCGATGTCATAAATTCCTTCCGGAATGTGATTGAAATCAATGTTCAGCCGCTCGGCTTTCTCCAAAATGCTACTGACCGATTTGACCCGCCCGGAGACGATCTCGATCGGACTGCTTTGGTTTTTCAGAATGAACTCCTTGCGCATTGATTCCAGTTTGATGATGAAGCCGCCTACCGCCAATTCATAAGGCAATAAAAAAGATTGCCAGTAGAGATTTTCGTTAATCATGCTTTAATCCTTTCGCGATGAATTTTTTGGTCTGTGATAATTTTACCATAAAATCGCTTTTTTGTACAATAATGTGAAAATTAATGATTGTTTGAGGGTTGTGCAAAAACTATTGCATTTTATTTATATATATGTATAATATACTAGTAGTAAAACAAAAGAAGGATGAAGGGAAAATTATGCATACCAATACGGAAGTAGAATTCAAAACGCTTTTGACGAAAGAAGAATATGAGCGGTTATTGGAGAAATTCAAGGGAAATCGCAGCGATTACCAAACCAATCATTACTTCGACACGCCAAGATTTTCTTTGAAAGCTTTGGACGCTTCGCTTCGCGTCCGCGAACGGGATGAATTGGAAATGACCCTCAAACGCAAAAAAGGGTATAGCATACAAGAAACAACGATTCCCATCGATCAGGATGCCTTCAGCGAGATCAAAGCCACCGGAATTGCTCCCGAAAGCGAAATCCGGACCGAACTGGCCGCTTTGATTGGCAACCAGAAATTGGTCAATTTCTTGAGCCTTTCCACTCTGAGAATGTATATGCCTTTTAAAACTGGGGTTCTATTCATTGACAAGAGCGATTATTTGGGAATGACCGATTATGAATTGGAATACGAAGCCAAAACTTACAGCGGCGGAAAAAAAGAGTTCATCCAGATCATCAGCGAATTGGAAATCCAATACAAAAAATCAGACAAAAAAATCAAACGCGCCTACAATGCTTTTAAACGCTTAAGTTAAAAAACAGCTAAGCAATTCTTAGCTGTTTTTGTTTTGATTTCATACCCGTTTGTTGAGAATCTTGATGTTGTTTCGATAGTCGCAATCTTTTGGAGGAACGCAATCCTGGCATTCAATGTCGCGCAATTCCGGAGGAAGGAATAATTCGATGTCATCATCATTGTATCCGACTTGTATTTCCGAATCCGTCACGATGATCGGGCGCTTCAGAACGCTCGGGTTATTGACAATGAACTCCACCAACTCATTGGTCTTCATTTTACCCAAGTCAACATTCAGTTCTTTGAAAACATTTGACCGTGTCGAAATGATGTCTTCAAACCCGCTTTCGCTGTTCATCAGCATTTTATAGATATCTTCGCGATACAAAGGGGTGGTCAGAATGTTCTTCTCGATAAAAGGGATTTTATACTGCTGAAAGTACTTTTTTACTTTTCGGCAGGATGAGCAACTCGGAGAAGTGTAAATTTTTATCATGGTCCCTCCTTCTTTTTTTACCTTCCGGCAAAAAACAACAGCCACATGATGAAGGCCAGCAACCCAAGCACCAGCAGGGTCGGGAGAACGAACATCAAGAAAGAAGCGATCAGCAAAGCTTTGAAATCGCCTTTCTCAAGCGGAGTTTTCGCCAGATTTTCTCTGGCGATGCGCTCCTTCTCGGGGGTAATCTTAATTCGGTTTAATATTTCTTGTTTCTTCATAGTAATGGCACGCAACGAATCGTCCTGGCTCGACTTCTCGGAATTCCGGAACGGCACGCGCGCATTCCTTTCGGGCCAACGGGCATCGGGTTCGGAACTTGCATCCGCTTGGCGGGAAGACATTCGACGGAATGTCCCCTTCCAAGAAAATTCGATGTTTCTCTCCTTGATCGGTAGTCGGAATCGCGGAAATCAGCGCTTTGGTATAAGGGTGGAGCGGATTTCTGTAGACATCGTCGGAGTTTCCAAGTTCCACCATTTTGCCAAGGTACATGACTCCAATCCGGTCGCTGATGTGTTTAATGACGCTGAGGTCATGCGATATGAATAAATAAGTCAGGTTTTCTTCGTCTCGCAAATCTTCAAGCAGGTTGATGACCTGAGACTGAATGGAAACGTCGAGGGCGCTGACGGCTTCGTCGCAGACAATGAACTTCGGATTGACGGCCAGGGCTCGGGCGATCCCAATTCTCTGGCGCTGTCCGCCGGAGAACTGATGCGGATAACGATGAAGCATATATGGCGCCAACCCGCATTTTTCCATCGTTTTCAGAATGATGTCCTGATAAGAATCTTTGCTCTTGTTTTCCACGTTGTGAGCTTTCAGTCCTTCGCCAATGATCTGGCCGACGGTCAGACGCGGATTGAGCGAAGAATACGGATCCTGGAAAATCAGTTGCATGTCCTGACGCAACCGGCGCATTTCCTCGTGAGTCAAGCGGGACAGGTCAAGGCCTTTTTCTTTTTGGTTTTCCAGAGTTTCGTACATTTCGTGGCCGGAAAGCGCTTCGTTGGCTTTTTTGATCTCTTCGGTCAATTTTTGGGTTTTCGCACTTAGTTCGTCGTTTTGAGCTTCAAATGCCCGGATCTTTTTGTCAACTTTGTCGATTCTTTCGTTGAAAACGTCGATTTGAAATTCGGTATACCGGTGATCCGGATCAGCGGCTTTCTGTTGCAGTTTGAATTTTTTAACATTCAAAAGCGTCAGTTTGTCTTTGTTTAACTGAATGTGGTGGAGCAAATCGATGTTTCGAAACAATTTCTTTGACACTTCGTCAATGTCATCGGAAAGAATAAACGCTCCGGTAACATTCGCGGTTTTGCTGAGCAGGGCGTCGATTCTCTTTCGGATCCTGGCCATTTCCTGCTGTTTTTTCGTAAAATTGATGAATTCCTCATACTCTTTGATCCTTTGTTGTTTGAGAAAATGTTCGGTTTTGCAATTTACCAAAGCGGTCAGGATCTCGGTGTTCAACTCGATCGTTTTCTCCAATCCGGATTTGATCCGGGAAACAATTTGCGCATTGTCGGTCTTGATCAGATTGATGTGTTTTCGGGCTTCGCGGATCTCCAGGTCAACTTCGAGGACATGGGCTTGAGCGCGTCTTTCGGCAATTCCCAATTTTTTGTTCAAATCGGCGATCAGGTTCAAATCCGCGTTTTCCAATTGCTTTTGGATGGCCGCAACCTCGGCTTCAGCCTTTGGATTTTTGATCAGTTTGGCTTTTTCCAAATCAGCCTCGAATCGGCTGATGTTCATCTCCAACTTGGAAATTTCGTCTTCGTTTTTATAGACCTTGGCGTTAAGTTTCAGATAATGTTGAAACACTTTTGGTTTGTTGACAGCAATGAATGTTCCGTATTCGTTTTTACATTTTTCGGCGATGGCTTCGCATTCCGATTTCATGATCTGAACTTGACGGCCGTATCGCTCGCGGAGGGCCACCTGTTTCGGATTGTTTTTTGCCGTTTGGATCGAACGTTCAATCACCGGAATCTTTGCCAGCAGTCTTTGATATTTTCTCCGCGACCGTTTCAGTCTTCGGATCTCCGAAAACAAATAACGCGGGGAGTACTCTTCCAGAGTATATCCGTAATAGATGATTTTTCCCGAAGTCTGAGGATACAATTGGAGGAGGACCCGACCCAGGGTGGATTTTCCGCAGCCGCTCTCACCGACCAATCCTAAAGTTTCGCCTTTGTGAATGATCAGATCGATGCCGTCATTGGCTTTGACGGTCAGAGCCTCTCTTTGAAAGAGGTTGGTTTTTTTCAGCGGAAAATATTTTTTCATGCCGGTGATCTTGATCAGCGGTTCATTGGTCAATACTTTACTTTTTCCCATTTTTTCTCTCCTCTATGTCCGGATAGAAACAACGGACGGATTGAACGTCGGAAACAGAGATTAGATCCGGTTCTTCGTTCTGACATTTTTCCGTTGCATATTTGCAGCGCGGGCAGAATTTGCAGCCTTTCGGTAAATCGAGCGGATGCGGAACCGAACCAGGGATCGCTTCCAACCGTTCTTTTTCCGTCGACAAGCGCGGAATCGACGTCATTAAGCCTTCGGTGTAAGGATGGGAATATTTGCCATGGGCAAACAATACGTCAACCGGAGCTTTTTCCACGATTTGGCCGCAATACATGACGGCGACATCATCGGCCATTTCGTTGATCACTCCCAAATCGTGGGTAATGAAAATGATGGCCATATTTGATTCTTTTTTAAGATCATTCATTAATTTTAATATTTGCGCCTGAATGGTAACATCCAAAGCGGTCGTCGGTTCATCCGCGATTAAAATGCGCGGCTTGCAAGCGAGAGCCATGGCGATCATGACTCTTTGGCGCATTCCGCCGCTTAACTGATGCGGATAGGTTTTCGCTACCTTTTCCGGGTTAGGAATTCCGACCTCGCGGAGCAAATCAACGCTCTTCACATAGGATTCTTTTTTGCTCATGCCTTGGTGGATCTGGAAGACCTCGCCGATTTGTCTTTCGACGGTGAAAACCGGATTAAGAGAGGTCATCGGTTCTTGGAAAATGACGGAAATTTTGTTTCCGCGCACATGCATCATGGCGTTTTCGCTGACCTTGATCAGGTTGGTTCCTTCAAGGATGATCTCGCCTTTGTCAATGTAGCCGTTTCCATCCAAAAGCCTTAAAATGCTCATCGCAGAAACGCTCTTTCCGGAGCCGCTTTCGCCGACGATGCCCAAAGTCCGGCCTTCTTCGAGGTTATAGGAAACGCCGTTGACCGCTTTCACGATTCCGCGTTTGGTTTTAAAAAACGTATATAAATCTTTTACTTCCAATAATGACATTTTTTATCCTCCTACCTTTCCTTCGATCGAGGGTCAACCGCATCGCGGATGGCATCGCCAATTATGTTGATGCTGATCGTAGCGATACACAGGAAGATCGATGGGAAGACCCAGCGCCACCAAAAACTCTTGATGACTTCCATTTCTTGAGCGCCGGTCAGCATATTTCCCCAGGAAGGATATGGCAGCTGAACGCCGAATCCCAAGAAGGATAATCCTGATTCAGTCAAAAGGGAGCTTGCATAACTTAAGGTTGCATTAATGATGATGATGGTCAGAACGTTCGGAATGATGTGTTTGAAAATAATGGCTCTTGATTTGACCCCCAAAGCTTTGGCGGCTACAACAAATTCTTTTTCGCGCTCAGACAAAATGGTAGCCCGGATCAACTGGGCCAATCCGGTCCAGCTCAGAACGCCCAAGATCATCATGATCATAATCATTCTTTCCGTCGGACCAAAATCCGGATAAGTTTGATTAAGGATGACCGACAGCGTCATCGCAATCGGGAAGAACGGAATGGATCCAACGATTTCGGCGAATCTCATCAACAATATGTCGACTTTACCGCCATAGAATCCGGAAATCCCGCCGACGATGATACCGATGGTCGTGGAAATGATGACCGCCACCAAACCAATGGTCAAAGAAATTCTTCCGCCGTTGATCACGCGCGCAAACACGTCGCGTCCGTATTCATCGGTACCAAACAAGTGGCCTTTCAGACCCCAAGAACCCAAAAGATTTCCTTCTTCGTCAGTTACAAAGTTTTGGAAAAATCCCGAGTAAATGTTCGCGGCTTCAGTGGTATTGCGAAGCGACTTCGGTACATCAATGGCCCCGTAAGTTTCGCTTCCCCAAGAATATACCGATCCATCATCCAAGATAGCCGAAATGTGTTGGTAATTGTCTGAGCCTTGAGCGGCTTTGGATATTTTTACAACGTGACCCTGGATGACCGGATCGAAGTTTAGTTCTTTGGAAAGATTGTCTCCCCAAACAACGACTGTTCCGTCATCTTTCAGACAGATGGCACTGCCCGCGGTGGTCACCAATTGAACAACTCCGGTAAGTTGATCGGTTGGAATGTTTGAAGAAACCGAACCGGTTCCCATTACTTTAATGGTTCCGTCATCCAACAGGAAGGTTATGTTTTCCCGCGAGAATCCGGCGTATACGGCATTTTTCCCCGCCAAACCTTTCGCAATGTTGTAAGGGCGTTTGGATACATTTCCCCACATGTAAACTTTGTAAGCATTAGTGATGACCATTGTGACCTGGTTTTCGGCGATGACGTCCAACACGCCGCCGTCATCAATGATTTCCTGAACCACGTTAATGGTAACAGGCATCCCGAGGCTGTTTTTGGTTTTTAAATCGGTCGGAATGGTCGTCAAACCAAACGATAGGGTATCGGTAACAACACCGAAGGAAACCAAAGAACCATCCATTTGTTCCAAAATGAAGTGATTGGTCCCGGACCAAACTCTGGTGGCTTTCAACCCGGTGGTAATGGCTTGTCCAAATGCCAAGTCCTCCGGGGCCGCGAGGCCCATCGGGAACTCTTCAGCAATATGATCAACATCGATTCCCCAGATGTAAACATTGTTCTCTTTGTCAATTCCCATGCTGTAAGTGGAAGACACGGCAATATCCAATATTCCGTTTTCTTTCAAACCTTTGGGAACATCAAGAAGCGAAAATCCCGGGCTGGTGTTGCCCTGAGTTGTATTAATGTAAAAAACATCGGCTTTGATAAAAATGCTTCCAGCAAAGCAGAACAGCAAAACGCCAATGAAAACCGTCAAACCCACGATTGCCATCTTGTTTTTAAGGAATTTCTTGGCCGTTACGCGCAAGGGGCTCTGAACAGCCTCTTCTTCAAAGATGGTCATTTCTTTGTTGTTCCCGAGAAATGCCCGGACGAAAGCCGATTTAATGGCGCGGCCGATGACAATGAGGATCTCTTTTATATTCTGAAATAAATTTCTTTTTTTCATGTTTTACCCCAACTTGACCCTTGGATCAACTACCGTGTAAAGCATATCAAGCAAAAGATTACCAACCAATCCCAACATTGTATAGAAAAGATTCATTGCCAGGATGACCGAATAATCCGGTCCTTGCATCAGGGCATCATAAAGAGTTTTCCCCATGCCCTTCCATGCGAAAATGGTTTCGGTTATAGTCGATCCTCCGAAAATGCCTAATACCCAACCAGTCATGATGGTAACGACCGGGATCATGGCGTTTCGGAAAGCATGGGAATAAATAACGACTTTTTCTCGCAGCCCTTTGGCTCGGGCGGTGCGAATGTAATCTTGTTGTAAAATGTCAATCATGGTTCCCCGAACATATCGGGTAATTCCCGCCAGCGACGAAACGGTTAAAACGAAGACCGGAAGAATCATGTATTTCAGATTGTCCAGCAATCTTTCAAACGCCGTCATGGTTTCTCGAACAATAATTCCCGAGTTGCTTCCGCTGCTCGGCAATATTCTCAACCAAGCGGAAAAAATTAAAATAGAGATCAAAGCAATGAAAAAACTTGGGAGGGACATACCTACAATGGTAAAAATTTGGACGCCGTTGTCAAAGGTGGAATACTTTTTGACGGCCGTTTTAATTCCCAGTGGGAAAGTGATGATGAACACAAAAAACATAACCAAAAGATTAAGCTTTATAGTGTTTAGCATCGGAGCTTTTACATAATCAATTACCAGCACATGACCGGCAAGCGTGTATCCGAAATTTCCGGACAACGTTTCTTTCAGCCACATGAAGTATTGTAAAATTACCGGTTGGCCGATTCCCAAATCCAACTCAGCTTGTTTCATTTGGATTATATATAGGTCTGGGTTGGTTTGTTTCAGGGTCTGGTCGACGTAAGCCATGACTCTGGCCATGTCGCCGCCCGGTATCGATTTATACAGAAAGAACAAGATGATAGTAATAATAAACGCGACGAAAATAATGTATAGAATTCTTTTTACTATATATCTAGACACATTTGTTTCCTCCTTTTTCAAAAATTAGGAGATTGGCAAACGCCAATCTCCTTAATTTCATGTCTAATCGGCTGAATTTCTATCTAACAATGTTCGCGTATAGAATGGCTTCAGTCATTGTCCATTCTGCAGTAACTTCATAGTTCTTCAGGTCAGGAGAATAGAAAGCATGATACATATCTGAATACAACGGCAGTGTCGGTAACAACAGGTTGTAACGATATTGGAACTGTTGCCAGGCAAAGAGATATTCTTCATCGGTAGCAGCTCTCATCATTCTTTCGGCAGCATCCAACATTTCTTCATCATACAAGTATTGAATGTTTGCTCCGCCGTCCCATCCCCAATATTGAATGGAGACATCATAATAAGGTTCGAACAATCCAGTGTTGAAACCTGTACCCAAGTTGACCATATGATATTCTCTCATGTCTGGTTCAACGACAACACCATCTACTTCGACTTCATATTCAGGGATTTCATCAACAGTCCACTCGCCGTCACCATTAAGATCTTCAGGCAACAAGTATCCGTCGCCATCAGCTCCGTAATAATGGGTATACAGCAAGGTGTTGAAATCCATCGGTTGGTCTCTGATTTCCATTCCGACTGCCATTGCGTTCGGCAACAATTGCGAACGGATCAAGTCAGATACTGGGTTGCCGGTAGTGTTAGCCCAAGGAACGCTCAGTTTAAGAAGAGTAGTGCCATCTGTATCTAATTTGTAACGGACAGCGCCTGTTTCTTGAACATAAGCTCCGCCGGTGGCATTCTTATTCCATCCGTCAGCTTCCAACAATTCGATTGCTTTGGCTGGGTCATAACTGTAAGAGTTCAGCGCTACAAGGTCTCCATTAGAATCGCGGCCTTGAACGACGCCGTCTTCATCTTCGGAAGCTCCGACCATCCATTGTGCCAATCCGTATTCGCCGTTCGGAAGAATTCCGTAACCGCGAGTGTAGGTTTCCAAGAACAAGTTTCTGTTAATCAAATAAGCGATTGATTGACGAACGGCAGTGCTTGAGGTTGGGCCGGAAGCTGGATCGCAGTGGAATCCGATCAATCCGTAACCGTTACGGGAGAAGGTTGTGAAGTTAATGTTGCCATAAGCTACTTCCTCAAGTCCCGAGATGATGGCGTTTCCGCCGGAAACAGATTCGATCAGGTCAATTTCGCCATTCAACAATGCCTGCATCTGGGTAGCAGCTTGAACATACTTGAAAACTACGTTGTCAATGTCTGGCAATTGTCCTTCATAATTTCCTTTGTACAAATCATTGATGGTTAAGGTTACTGTCGATGTTGATGCATCAAAGTCATACAGATTGTAAGGTCCGCAGGTGACGGAGATGTCATAACGATATCCTTCACCATCATTATCAACTGTAGCTTGTAAGGCTTCTTTTGTCCAAGTTCCGGTAATCTTAGCGCCGGCTGTTCCCTGAGCAATGTCAGCATTCGGAGCGATTACGTGCATTGGATAAGGAGTCGCAGAATAGTATAAGAATTCATAATAGTATGGGAAGCGATCTGCAGCGATGGTGATGGAGAACTTATAATCGTTGACCAAGTCAACGCCTGTCAGTTCATCCAATCCATCCGCGTTAAGCGCTGGGTCGGCATAGTCTTCGCTGCCGACGATGTCGCCGGTAGTGGTCAATGATTTACCGATTGCGGTAGCGAACACCGGGTTGATTGACAGTAACATTGCGAAAACATAGTCTTTCGCATCAATTCCGGTTCCGTCGTTCCATAGCAAGTCTTGGTAAATTTCGATGGTGTAAGTCTTGCTTCCGTCAGGGTTTTCAACGATGATCAATTCTTTGACAACGGTTGGGTCAACCATGTAACGGGCAGCTTCTTTTTGATAGGATACAGTGCCATAACCGAAAGTCAAGGTTCTGACATCCGCATTGGTAGCATTATTTCCCCAGAATGTTCCGAACATATTGACACCGGCTTCAGTTGTTGATCCGACTGTTAAGGTTGTTAACGGTTTGACATTGATGGTCTTTGTCAATGATCCAACTCCTGCCAGTGCAGCAGTGATTACAGCAGTACCAGGAGCAACAGCAGTTACAACACCATTCGCAACAGTCGCAACGGCTGCGTTGTTTGATGTCCAGGTAAATGCTGGGCTTGGTTTATCTGTTGTAGCGGTCAAGGTTAGGGTCTTGCCCACTTTTACGGACTCATCGCCGGTTAAAGCAAATGAGAATTCCGTAACGTTGATTACCAGGAATTTTTCTCCCAACCCCTCAACGCTTACAGTAATGACAGCCGTTCCAAGCGCAACGCCTGTAACAACGCCATTGCTGACTGTTGCCTTACTTTCATCGCTTGATGTCCAAACGAATACAGCTTCAGGCTTCTCAGTCGTAGCGGTTAAGGTGATTGTTTCTCCGACTTTTACGTTTTGTGCGCCTGTGAGTTCAAGAGCGTACTCTTTTTCTCCACATCCCACAAATACTAACGCAAGAGCCAAAAAGAAAAATAAACTTAAGAATTTTTTCATTTTTTCCTCCCATTTTTTTCACCCGTGCCATGAGCTCAAGTGATTAACTTTATTATACACACCGCCAAAATCAATGTCAACAAATATTTTTTTTCGTAAGCGTTTTTATAGCGGTTTTTGGCGGCTTTACCTGATTTTTTTGTTATTGGAATCGCTTACATTGCCATTTTTGCGTTTTTTTCATTTACATCTTGTGGTATTTTCAAAAAGGGTGTATAATCATGGTCATAAGCAACGAGAAGAAATAGTAGAGAAATCCTTCGGTTTCCCAGCGATTGTTGGCAAGTGCAAGCAACAAATACCGAAATTCCCGAATGGATCTTTGAGCGCGGCGAAGAAATGCGCCGACGGTTCGTCCCCGTTAAGGATTTTGAGAGCACCGGAAACGGTGAACTAAGGTGGTACCGCGGAAATATTCGTCCTTAAAAGCATTGGTCTTTTTAGGACTTTTTATTTGGAGGAAATATGAATATCGTTTTATCAGGCGTCAAGCCGACCGGAATCCCGACTTTGGGCAATTATTTGGGAGCCCTGCGCAATTTTGTTAAACTTCAGGAAAAGATGAGTGATTACGAATTCTTCATTTTTGTGGCCGATCTTCACGCCATCACCACCCCGCAGGATCCGAAGATCCTAAGACAAAACATCAAGAATGTGGCCGCTCTTTACATGGCTTGCGGAATGAAGCCGGAAGGACTGACGCTGTTTTTGCAGTCGGAAGTCCATGAGCACGCCGAAATGTCCGCCGTCATGCAATCGTTGGTATATATGGGCGAACTGGAAAGGATGACCCAATACAAAGACAAAATGGCCAAACAGACCGCTGGCGTAACCGCCGCCTTGTTCACCTATCCGGCCCTGATGGCCGCGGACATTCTGCTTTACGACGCCAAATACGTTCCGGTCGGCGAAGACCAGAATCAGCATTTGGAACTGGCCCGCGATCTGGCCATCCGTTTCAACAACCGTTTCGGAAACACCTTCACCGTTCCGGAAGGCCTGGTTCAGGAAAAAGGCGCCCGGATCAAAGATCTGCAAGATCCGTCCAAAAAAATGGACAAATCCGCTGAGAATGACAAGGGCTGCATTTTCCTTCTGGAACCGATCGCATCAATCAAAAAGAAGATCAAATCCGCCGTCACCGACAATGAAGCCAATGTCCATTACGATCCGGACAAACAACCCGGGATCGCCAATCTCATGACCATTTACTCCATTCTTGCGGAGCTGCCTTTTTCGGAAATTGAAGCCAAATACCAAGGTCAGGGTTACGGCTCTTTCAAAGATGATCTCGCGGAAATCGTGGCTAAAGAAATGGAAATCATCCAAGATCGTTACCGCCGCTACATCAATTCTGATGAACTGGATGCTTTGCTCGACCAAGGCCGGGAACGCGCCCGTGTCTTGGCCCAAAGAAAACTAGCCAAAGTTTATCACAAATTGGGACTCGGAAGACAATGATAACAAAAAGATGAATCATGGTTAGATTCCATGATTCATCTTTTTTAAATCCTTTTTAAACATGCTTGATCAGATAATAGTTCTTTTTCCCGCGTCGAATGACAGAAAATTTTCCTTCGATCGCCTGGGCTTTGTCCACGGAAAATCCCAGATCGCGGATTGTTTCTCCATTGACGCTGACGGCTCCGTTAGTGATTAACTCCCGGGCTTCCCGCTTTGAAGATGCGGCTTTGACCAGTACCAGCGCGTCGACCAAGCTGATCGTTTTGGACAATTCCACCGACGGTACGTCTTTGAACCCTTCGCTGATCTCTTCGGCGTTCAGTTCGCCGATCTTTCCGCTGAACAAAGCTTCGGTGACTTTGACGGCTTGGCGGTAGGCTTCCTCGCCATGCACCAGTGTTACGATCTCTTTCGCCAGAACCTTTTGGGCTTCTCGAAGATGCGGTTCGTTTTTGACTTTCGCTTCCAAGGTCCCGATGGCTTCTTGAGAAAGGAAAGTATAATATTTCAAAAATTTCACAACGTCGTCATCGGCGGTGTTGATGAAAAATTGGTACATCTCGTATGGCGTCGTCTTTTCTTCATCCAGCCAAACCGCTCCGCTCTCGGTCTTCCCGAATTTGGTTCCGTCGCTCTTGTTGATGAGCGGCATGGTCAGCCCGAACACTTTGGAATCCGGTCCTTCGATCTTGCGGATGAGATCCATTCCGGCGGTAATGTTTCCCCATTGATCCTGACCGCCGATCTGCATTTCGCAATGCAGATTTTTGTCTTGGTACATATGTAAAAAATCAATGCTCTGCATGATCATGTATGAGAATTCCAAATAAGTCAGCCCGTTGTCCAAACGGGATTTGACGCTTTCTTTGGCCAGCATGTTGTTGATGGAAAAATGTTTTCCGTATTCGCGCCAAAGTTCGATGGCGGAAAGTTTGCTCAGCCATTCATAGTTGTCCAGGCAAACGGCTCCGACCCCGTCAAAGGTCAAAAATCTCGCGAATTGCTTTTTGAACAGCACTCCCCATTTTTGGACGGTTTCGATCTCCTTCATCTGGCGTTCGTTGCGTTTCCCGCTCGGATCGCCGATCAGTCCGGTGCCCCCTCCGGTCAGGGCGATGACCCGGTGACCGGCTTTCCTAAACCGCATCAAAGTCACAATCGGCAGCAATGATCCGATGTGCAGACTGTCCGCCGTCGGGTCAAAGCCGCAATATAAAGTGATGGGTTTTTCCTGAAGTCTTTTGTCGAGCTCTTCTTCGTTGATGATGTCGAAGATCAGCCCGCGCCATTTGAGTTCTTGCAATAAATTCATAGAATCCTCCTTAAAATAACATAAAAGTCCTTAAGATAAATCCTAAGGACGAAATTCTCCGCGGTACCACCTTAGTTTTCAGAATGAAATTCTGAACCCTCTTGAATTCTAAAAGCTCCCAAGCCGTAATTCTGAACTGCAAGGTTTTGGATTCGCACCGGCCATCCAAATCTCTGGTTTTACGCTAGACGGTTCATACTGTTTTCTTGATCATTGCTTATTGTTTAGTTGATTCTCTCCAAATGATCTTATAGTCGACCAGAAGATGGGAAGGTTTTTCCTGCTCCGGCGGCTGTTTCATGAGTTCGGTCAGATAGGCCATGGCACGGTTGCCGATTTCATAAATCGGGGTTTCCACGCAAGTCAGCTTCGGGTTGGCCAATTCGGCGTATTTGGTATTTTGGAATCCGATGACCTGCAGGTCTTTCGGAACCTTGAACCCCTTTTTCGCGGCGATGTTCATGAACGAGATCGCCATCGAGTCGCGAACGAACATGGCCACATGAGGAAGTTTTTGATCAATCAGGGTCTCGAAATGCTTCTCGTTGATGTTGATGTCACCGCTCGAAAAAACGATGTTGGTCGGAAGATGAGCTTCTTCCATGGCTTGGATGTAGCCTTTCAGTTTTAGATCGTTCACGGTGTATTTGTGCTCGGTCCCAACAAACATGATGTCGGTATTGCCGCGATCGATCATGGCTTTGGTGATCTTATAACCGCTTTCGCGGTAATCGATGCAGACGCTTCCGTATTTCTCGGATTGCGGAATGGCATTGACGAATAAAACCGGAACCGGTGTATACTGAAGCAGTTTGACGGTCTCCGGGGTCATTTCGTCATTCATCAACAAAATTCCGTCCACGCTGGAAGCAATGACTTCGCCCCACAGCTCCTGTTCTTGCTTTGGATCGGAGTTAATGAACAAACGAAGGGCATAGCCGAATTTTTTGGCGCTGTCATCGATCCCCTGAATCATTTCTGCGACGGAAGCCTGCGAGATTCTCGGCACGACGATGGCAACGGTGGTTGAACGGCGGCTGGCCAATCCACGGGCATTGGCATTTGGTTTGTAGCCTTTTTCCTTGATGATTCTGAGTACTTTGTTCCGTGTTCCTTCTTTTACTTTCTCGGGATGATTAAGGACTCGGGATACGGTAGCTAAGCTTACTCCGGCTGCGCCAGCAATGTCATAGATTTTTGCTTGGTTCATTATTTCTTCACCTCTTTGAGAAAAGTATATCATGTTATGAAAATATTTTCAAGATTAATGTAACAAAATGTAAATGATTTTCATAAATCAAATCATTTGCTGCCTTTTGAAATCTGACTGAAAGCTCAAGTTTTAAAAAAGACATCAGAACAGGAAGTTCCCGTTTTCGAATATCTTCACCTGCTTGTGATCGTGAGTGGTGCCGACGATCTTCATGTCGGCGTTTCCGAACATGAAATCACAGTGATTCATGGACTTGTTATAACCTTTGGCGGCCAATTCCTCGTCTTTCATGGCGTTTCCGTCTTTGATGTTCATGGTGTAAGCATTCCCCAAGGCCAGATGGCAAGAGGCGTTTTCGTCAAACAGCGTATTGAAGAACAGCACATTGGTGTTGGAAATCGGCGAATCGTGGGAAATCAAAGCGACTTCTCCCAAATAGGAACTGCCTTCATCCAATTCCAAAAGATTCTTCAGCGCGCCTTTTTCTTTGGCCGCGTCGTAATCGGCGACTTTTCCGTCTTTGAAGACCAGCCAGAATCCGTCGATCAGTTTTCCTTGATAATTCAAAGGTTTGGTGGCAACGACTTTCCCGTTGACTTTAAGCCGATGCGGCATGCAAAAAGCTTCTTCGGTCGGGATGTTCGGAGCAAAATAAACGCCGTTTTTCGCGGTTTCTCCGCCGCCTGCCCAAATATGTCCTTCCACCAGTCCGATGGTCAGATCGGTCCCGAGCGAATTGGTAAAGTGCAGAGATTCAAAATTGTAATCGTTCAGCTTCTGATTATGCGAAGCCAGAACTTCCATGTGTTTTTTCCATTCCGCGACCGGATCGTTGTCCTCAGTGACCCGAGAAGCAATCAGGATGTTGTCCAATAGTTTTTCGAGAGCGTCTTGGCCTTTGAATACTTTCTGGGCCCATGCTTCCGTCGGATAAGCAACGACACACCATTGCGATCCGTTTCCCATCATGTGCTTGCGATAGAACTCTACCGCCGTTTGGGTGGCTTTCGAGCTGATCTGCAGTTTGTTCGGGTCAATGTCCTTCAAAAGTCCCGGAGTCGGAGCGGCGATTGAAATGACGGCTGCATTTTTGTTGACGATGTAGTGGAATTGTTCCACGACGTAATCGGGAACTTCTTTTAGGATTTCATCCGAAACGTTCTCGTAATAAAGTTTGTTGAGAAGATCATCATTCCATCGGATGATGACATTCCCGGCTTTCTTTTGGTAGGCGGCTTCGGCGAGCAAACGGGTGAATTCTTTGCATTCCACCGGCGAGTTGATCACCAGCAGCTGTTCCGGCTGAACGTTTACGCCGATCTCGACCGCCAAGCGGGCATACTTCTTTAATTTTTCAATATTCATATTCTGTCTCCTTTGTTTTTATGATATCATAATCTGTTTTTTTATCAAGGAAAATAAATAAAAAAAGCAGTTTCCTGCTTCTGAGCGTTGACAAAGTCAACGCTCATTTTTGCTGGTAATAAAATGGGACGATGGCACCAAAAAGATATCTTTTTCGAGTCTAAAAAAGTGTTTTTTTGTTTTTTCAAGATAGTTGTGGAAAAATAAACGAACCCCATCTTTGGAAATGGGGTTTGTCATCAGTCTGAAGCAGTTTCCTACTTTTCTTTTAATTGCGCTCTTTGATACGAGCTGCTTTCGCGGACAGTGTGCGGATGTAATTGAGTTTCGCTCGGCGAACCAAACCTTTTCGTAAAACTTCGATTTTGGCGATGTTCGGGGTATGAACCGGGAAGGTTCTTTCGACTCCGACGCCATAGGAATTTTTACGCACGGTGAAAGTTTCACTAACTCCACCGCCGCGGCGTTTGATTACCAGTCCTTCGAACATTTGAATTCGTTCGCGGTCTCCTTCTTTGATCCGGACATGCACTTTGACAGTGTCGCCGGGACGGAAATCGGGAAGGTCGTTTTTCATGTACTCTTTGGTAATGTCAGCAATCAGTTGTTGACTCATAGTTTTCACGCTCCTTCGGCCAGTGTTCATAACTCATCACCTATCTGATGGCAGCGGAACACCGTGATCAGCCGGAACACAGACATTTCCAGCCTGGTATATTATAACTTAACCCGGCGATAAAAGCAAGCATTTTCCGCTTTAATTCAACAAGCGTCGCATTCTCCGGTTTCCGGAACGAAGTCTTCCCCGGCCAAAATTGCATAGCGGTCATAGCCGCTTCGGAAATAATGAATGTTGTCATATCCGTCCGCGGCCAGTTTCTCCGCCAGATAACCGGCATCGGTTCCGTCCGCATCCATGAAGATGATCAAATAACCGTAATCTTTTCCAATCAGGATTTTTAAGTTTTCGTAAATGGTATCCAAGGGCTGAACGACGTCTTCGCTGTTGATTGTGCGCATGCAGAAGAATCCGGGGATCCGCCCGGCGATGCAGTCGGGTTCGAGGCGAAGATCGTAAGCTTTCGTATGACCGTCGCCGATGTTTTCACAAATCAGATCGAAAGCGGCGAGGTCGCCGTCTTCGTAGACATGGACCGCGGTTTTGTCACAGCCGATCAGGAAAAAGAGCAAGAGGATGATCAGCCATTTTTTCATAGCCGTTCACCCCGTTTGATCTTTTCCAGAAACTTTAGATCTTCGGCCGTCAGTTCGGCCTTGGCCAGAAGATCGGGCCGCCTTCGGTAGGTTCTTTCCAACGATTGGAAACGCCGGAATTTCCGGACTTTCTCATGATCTCCGGAGATCAAAACCTTCGGAACTTTATGGCCTTCGAATACTTCCGGCCGGGTATATTGGGGATATTCCAGAAGCTGTCCGTCGAAACTTTCGATATCGATGGATTCTTCGTTTCCCAAGGCTCCCGGCAGCAGACGAACCACGCTGTCGATGATGGCAAAAGCCGGGATCTCGCCGCCGCTGAGCACATAGTCTCCGACCGAGATCTCTTCGTCCACGAAATTCTCGATGCGGTCGTCGATGCCTTCATAATGGCCGCAAAGAATGATCAGATGATCAAGTTTGGAGAACTCGACGGCTTTGGATTGTTGATACACCTTCCCGACCGGAGCGGTCAGGATCTTATGCGCCGTCTCATATCCGGGGATCGAACGCAAACAATCGACGATCGCTTGCAGACTCTGGATCATGCCCGCGCCTCCGCCGTACGAATAATCGTCGACCTGGCGGCTGTTTTTCTTCGAATAATCCCGAAAATTATGGATCCGGATCTTGACGATCCCTTTTTCGAAAGCCCGTTTGATGATGGAACTGTTCAAGGCCGCAAACATTTCCGGAAATAAAGTCAATACGTCAATGATCATAGCAATCCCTCGATCGGCGCAATGACGATGATTTTTTCCTCAAAGCGCACCGCTTTGACGAATTCGTCAACAAAAGGAACCATCGCCGTTTTTCCGTCGGCTTTCCGGATGGTCATGATCACGCCTTGGGGAACATCGACCAGATCGACCACGATCCCGATCGGTTCTCCTTGAACGGTCACTGCGTTCATGCCGATCAGATCGTCATAATAGAATTCGTTTTCCGGAAGCTCTCCCAGCGAATCCCGATCAACGTAGACCGGGCATCCAAGGTATTTTTGAACCTCGTTGATGTCTTTGATTTTGTTGAAAGCGACGAGTTGAACATTTTTGAATTCCCGGCTGGAATCAATGACGATCGGCATCATCCGGTCTTGAAATTTCAGATATAGCCGGTTGTTTTTTTGGAATCGTTCGCTTCGGAAGTCGGTATCGGGAAAAATTTTCACTTCTCCTTTGATGCCGTGCGTTCCGATGATCTTTCCGATTTCGATGTATTTCATTTGTCCACCTTCATGGCCCGCCAGGAATTGAGCACTGCGATCAGCGATACCCCGACATCCGCGAAGAGGGCTTCATATATCAGAAAATTGAGCAGGAATCCAAAGAACGCTCCCCCGATGAACGGTTCGGCCAGCGTCAAGCCCAGCACCGCGAACTTCACGGTCAGGGCCATGACAATGTTTTCCAAAACGATTTTGTGCGTTTTTCGGGCGATCTTGATGGCCGTCGGCAGTTTGGAGATGTCATCGGTCATCAGAACGATGTCGGCGACCTGAATGGCCGCGTCGGATCCCAATCCGCCCATGGCAATCCCGATGTCCGCTCCCGCGAGAACCGGGGCATCATTGATCCCGTCCCCAACAAAAGCGATTTTTCGGCCGTCTTCCATTTTGGCTTTTATTTCCGCCAGTTTTTCGACTTTGTTGATCGGGGTCAGTTCGCAGTAATATTCCTCGATCCCGAGTTCTTGGCTTACTTCCGCTGCGATCGGCTGCGCGTCCCCGGTCAGCATCACAATCTTCTTGATGCCCAGGGCTTTCAGTTCCGAAATGGCGGCTTTGGCGTTGCCTTTGATTCTGTCTTTGATGATGATGCAGCCTTCGGCTTTGCCTTCAATGGCTACAAATACTTTGGTTCCCGGGTATTCCACGACCGGAACATCAACGTTCTGGCTTTGCAAGTATTCGCTTTTCCCCACCATGACCTTGATGCCGTCGACCAGGTTCGTGACTCCGAATCCAGAATCCTGTTTTTGAAAGACGATCCGCGGCAGGAAGATGTTTTCCGCCCCGTAGGCTTCAACGATCGATTTCGCAATCAGGTGGTTGGTGTTGAATTCGCAGTGGGCGGCATATTCCAGGATCTGGTCCGGAGAATAATCGCCGAAAGCCAGCGTCTCGCTGACCGCGAATTTCCCTTTGGTCAAGGTTCCGGTCTTATCAAAAACGAACGTGTCGACGTCCTTAAGCGCCTCCAAGTAGTTGCTTCCCTTGATGAGGATCCCCTGGCGACTGGCTCCGCCGATGCCTCCGAAAAAGCCGAGCGGAATGGAAATGACCAAAGCGCAAGGACAAGAGACCACCAGGAAGATCAAAGCCGTCAAGATGGATTTCTTGAAGCCGTTTTCCCAGGAAAGATCATAAGATGGCAAAATGAACGGAATGATGATTGCCAGAACGAAGGCAATGATGACGACGATCGGCGTATAATACCGGGCAAATCGGGAAATGAAATTCTCGGTTTTCGCTTTGTGGCTGCTGGCGTTTTCCACCAGATTGAGGATCTTCGATACCATTGAATCCTCATATATTTTGGTGACTTTGATTTTTAGGCTCTCGCCGGCGTTGATCGATCCGGATAAAACGGCGTCGCCTTCAAAGACATCTTTGGTCAGGCTTTCGCCGGTCAGGGCCGAAACGTCCAAGGCGCTGTTTCCTTCCACGATGACGCCGTCCAACGGAATGCGTTCGCCGTTTCGCACGTATATTACATCGCCGACGACCGCTTCGATCGGGTCGATCTCGGCTAGTTCTTCGTTGACGATGATGTTGGCGGTCTGAGGCATGATGTCAAGCAATTCCGCGATGGATTTCCGGGAATAATTGATGGCTTGTTTTTGGAGCAGTTCACCGAGTTTGTAAAAAATCATGACAAAGACGGCTTCATCGTAGTAACCGACGGCCAAAGCAGTGATGGTTGCCAGCGACATGAGGAATTTTTCATCGAAGATCCGCCCGGATTTGATGTTCTTGTAAGCTCCGTACAAAACGTCGCCCGCGAGCATCAGATAACCGACGGTATAAGTAACATAGATTATGACCGTGATGATGACCGGATTGACGGTCGTCATTTCTTTCAGGAGCGTTTTGATGATGAACCCGATCAAAAAGATGCTGCAGCCGATGAGAAAATAAGCTCGGCGGTTGCGGTCTTTCAAAAAATCGTTCGCGAATTTTTGCGGTTTCCGGGTCTTTTCGATGACGTTGATGTCCGCGTCAACGCTGGAGGCGATGCTTTGGACCCGTTCTTTCAGATTGGCGATCAGAACCGTGTCCGTTGTTTCGATGATGAACCGCGTTGAAGTAAAATCGACCACGATGAATTCATGGCTGAAGGTCCGTTTGGCAATCCTTTCAATCTTGGAAGCGCAGATCGCGCAGTCCAGGTTTTCCAAAATCAGGACTTTTCGGAAAGTCGGTTTGATCTCCCGTTCCTTGACTTCCACCGTTTCATCAACCTTTCGGATGATGCCGATGATGGTTTGGGTCTCTTTTTCCGCGTCGCTTCCGGCTGGAAAATCGACCGTGAGAATGTGGGTTTCTTTATTAAACTTGAAAATGCCTTTATATTGATTCGTCAAATCAAATTCGATTTTTCGAAGCGTATTTTGGTTGTCCGCGTTATCCAAAAAAAACTGTTTCCGATAATTTTTCATCATGATCAGATGTGCGAAGCGTGATTCAGGACTTGAGCGAGGACCTCACGGACATGGCGATCACCCAATTCATAATATACTTCTCTTCCTTTCTTAGTATTTTTGACAAGGTTATAGTTTTTCATGGTACTTAACTGATGGGATATCGCCGAGGGCGACATTTGCAATTCCGCGGCGATGACGCCGACGGATTTGGGTTTTTCCGAAAGCGCTTCAACGATCCGCAAGCGGGTTATGTCCCCAAGGCACTTGAAGATTTGGACGCTTTTTTCGATTTGATCCATAATTCTACCTCGTTATCATTTGAACATATGTTCATACATTCACACATTATACGCCACTCAAAAACATAAGTCAACCAAATAATGACATAAATAACAAAAAAAGCCAGCATTGCTGACTTCAGAGCGTTGACAAAGTCAACGCTCATTTTTTCTTGTAATAAAATGGGACAATGGCACCAAAAAGATATCTTTTTCGTGTCTAAAAAAGTGTTTTTTTGCTATTTCAAGATAGTTGTGGAAAAATAAACGAACCCCATCTTTGAAAATGGGGTTTGTCATCAGTCTGAAGCCAGCATTGTTGACTTGATTCTTTTAAACAAAGCATTTTTAGAATGAATCGACCGAAATTTCGATTTTCTTGCCACTGCGGGCCGCGCAGGCATAAGCGATGGTCCGAATCGAATTGATGATTCGGCCTTTTTTTCCGATCAAGCGTCCGACGTCTTCCGGATTGACAAGAATCTGAATGGTGATGACATTAGTTTCATCCGGGAAGGTTTTGACTACCAGTTCCTCTGGAAAAGAGATCAGCGGGCCGACTAAATCACTGAGGAATTTCTCAAAATTAATTTCTTTCACTGTTTCTCACCTACTTAGTCTTTGTTTGTTTGGTAAACTTGTCGATGATTCCTAGTTGGGTAAGCAACGATTTGACGGTATCGGTTGGTTGAGCACCATAATTAAGCCATTTCAATGCTTTTTCTTCATCGATTTTCAGAACATCTTTCTCGATCGGATGATATGTTCCCAAGATCTCGATGAAACGTCCATCACGGGGATTACGGGAATCAGTGGCAACAACACGATAAAACGGTCTTTTGTTAGCGCCAAATCTTTGTAATCTGATTTTTACAGCCATTGTGTATTTACCTCCTTGTTGATTTATGAGTTATTATAACACCGAGCGTTTTGTCTGTCAAGTAGTTTTACTTAACAGTTTCTTTCAAATGATCGATTTCCTCGACCGAAAGCAAACGATATTCTCCGGTTTTTAAATTTGGGTCGAGTTCCAGTTCCCCCATCGCCAGCCGTTTCAGATAAGTGACGTTCTTGCCAACTTTCATGCACATCTTTTTGACTTGATGGTATTTGCCTTCAAAGATGGTCACAAAGGCTTCTTGGGAAGATATGATCTCCAAGACCGCCGGTTGGGTCTTGAACCGTTTTTGGTGACCGTCATAGATGAATAATCCCTCTTGGAAGGCCAAGACATCGGCTTCCGAAAACGCTTCGTCCGCTTTCACGTAATATTTCTTGGGGACCTGATGCCTCGGGCTGGTCAGTCCGTGGGCGAATTTTCCGTCGTTAGTGATAATCATCAGTCCTTCCGAGTCCAGATCCAAACGTCCGGCCATGAACAAGTCGTAGTTTTGGTATTCCTTGATCAAATCGATGACAGTCGGGTATTTTGCGTCTTTGGTCGCCGAAAGATATCCCATCGGTTTGTTCAGCATCAAATATAAATAATTTTTGAAAAGAATCGGCTTATCTTGGAAAAGGATCGCATCGTGGTATTCGTCGACGGTCCAGTCATTCTTTCTCATGATGGTTTGATTGACCGTGATCAGCCCCTGTTTGATGATGTCCCGGGCTTCGCTTCGGGTCTTCCCGAGGGCATGGGAAACGAATTTGTCCAGCCTCATTTTTCGGAACCGGCTTTTTTCGGAAGGAGGGATTTCATCGTCTCAAAAATCGAGACCCCGGATTTCTCCCTGACCATTTTGTCATATTTCTTTTCCAAAGCGATGTTATGGATGATGTTTCGGTATTCGCGGTATTTCTCCCGAAGCAGCGTTTTGGAGAGTTTGCGATGGCGCGTTTGCTCGATCAGGGAAAAGAAAGCATATATCTTCACGATTTCTTCGGTCGTGAACATTGCAAAATCAATCTGGTAATCATTCATTTTTTCACCTGTTCTCATTCTATCATTTTCCCGAAATAATCCAAAGTTTTTTTCGGAGAGTCATATGATTTGCTTTTTGCTCGGCATTATGTTAAAATTCATAACACAGAGGTATATAACATGTTATTGTATTCTGACATAATCAAAGAGGAAGACCAACGGCTTCGCGAAAAGTGCGCTCCAGTCCCACTTCCGCTTTCCGCGGAAGACCAGCAGACGTTGGAACTTTTGAATGAATATTTGGTCAACGGTTATGATGTGACCATGGTTGAGAAGTACGGTCTTCGTTCCGGAGTCGGGATCGCCGCTCCCCAGATCGGCGTTCTCAAACAAATGTTCGTGGTCATGGCTTTCGATGAAGAAGGAAATCTCCATCATTACGGTTTCATCAATCCGAAGATCGTTTCCCATTCGGTGGAGACGGTTTACATGCCCGGCGGCGAGGGCTGTCTCTCGGTGGAAAGGAATGTTTCGGGTTTGGTTCACCGGGCGAAGCGGGTCTCCGTTTCCGCCGATGTCTTTGATTTTCAAGCCAACACCCTGAGCCGAACAATTCTAAAATTCCAAAATTACCTTTCCGTCATTGTTCAGCACGAATACGATCATCTGTCCGGGATCCTGTTTTTTGACCGCATCGACAAGTTCGATCCGTTCTTCGTTCCCGACAACAGCAAGCCGATCCAATTTAGTTTAGAAGAAACGGAAGAAGAAAGCGCAGAAAAAGGTCTTTGAGAGGCCTTTTTATTATTATGCCAGAAAAATGCTTAAAGCAAACAAAGTCTGCCCGGCGTAATAAGCGGCAATGTTTAGTATTTTCAACACGCGCATGGAAACGGTGTTCATTTTTTTGAAATAAAGGAAACTCAAAAGAAAGTCCGACGTGACGAACAGCAAGGCTCCAAGCACCAGAAGCAAATTCACCATCGTGAAGACCGCAATGACATTGACCACCGTGACCGACAGAAGCAAAGCGCTGATCAAGGTATAAATGATGACCGCCGGCCGGGTGCTTCCGAAATTCACTCCCGAAAGATCCATGATGATGACCATGAAGATGGTCAGAACTGCGGCGCTGATCAAGAAAACATGGATGTTCAGCGTCGAAAATTTGGAGAAAGCGATCATGTAAAGCACATGCCCGAGGAAAAACATGAACAGCCCGGACAGAAAAAACTCTTTTTTCCGGTTCCGGTATAGTCTTCTGAGCCCCAGGACGATGTCCCCGACCAAGCCGCAGAACAACCCAAGCAAAACCGTGGCCGCAAATTTGGCATCGGCGGCGTAAAAAAGCGCCAGGATCCCCAGCGCCAAAAAACAGCCGCTGGTCAGGGTCTTCAGAAGCAGGGTGATTCGGGTTCCGGCCCGAAAATAAAACGTCAGATACAAGATCATGGCGATGGCTTCCAGTGATATCAGAACATAAGCGAGTGCTGGCATGTTTTCCTCCTTAAAAGACGCTTTGAAAAACGTCTGTCATTTGATCAGATGAAAATGTTTCAGAGCTTTTTGAATGCCGTTGTCAGAAACATCGGCGGTAATGTATTTGGCCGCGGCTTTTACTTTGGGGGTGGCGTTTCCCATGGCAATGCCTAACCCGGCATCGCGGACCATTTCGAAGTCATTGTCTCCGTCCCCGAAAGCAATGACGTCAGCCAGGTCGATTTTGAGATATTCGGCCAGTCTTTTCATCCCCAGTCCCTTGGAACAGTCTTTCGGAAGAATGTCATAGCCCACTTCCATCCAGCGGATAAACTGAAATTCCGGGTACCGCCCGCGCAGACTTTGGGCTTCTTTTGGTTCAGCGAAAACCCAAATCTGATAGATGTCGTGGAATTTGTAAAAAAACGGATCAATCGGCGGCAGCTTCAATCCCAGTTTTTGAAAACTGTAAATGACTTTGTCATTGATCTTCGAGATCGCTTCCGCGTGGCTGTTTTCAAACCCGTACGCCAAGCCCATGGACGCGATGTCCCCCACCAATTTTTCCACCGATGCGGTTGGGATCGGGTTTTTATAGACCACCTGGTCTTTGGAAGTAATGTACTGGCCGTTGATCAGGACATAGTCCTCGATGAGCGGTTTCAGTTCGTCGATGGAATAAAGCATGAAAGCGGCTCTTCCCGTCGCGATGCCGATCGAATGCCGATCATCGATCTGCGTTATGGCCTGGATGCTTTTGGGGGGAATGACGCCGTTTTTGTTATCAAAAAGCGTTCCGTCGATATCAAATAAAATCAGTTTTTTGTTTTCCATTGGCTGCTCTTCCCCAAACGCTCTCCGTTTGGTTAATTTTAACATGTCTTCTCCCATAAAACAAGAAAAGAAAGCCGTTTGGAAAATAAAACGCATTTATCTTTATTTTTCCCCGGAAAATGCTTATAATATGTTTATGAACAAGAAAGGAGCTTATTGTGACCAACATTAACTCGCGCCAACTTCCGATCGTCGAACACTTCAATGACAAAAACATCAAAATTTTTGCTTTGGGCGGATTGGACGAAATCGGAAAAAACATGTACGTTGTCGAGTGTGACGACGAACTGATCATCATCGATTCGGGAATCATGTTCCCGGGAGACAATTTCGGAATCGATTATGTCATCCCTGATTACACTTATTTGAAAGACAACGAAGAAAAAATCGTGGGTCTTTTCATTACCCACGGACACGAAGATCATATCGGCGGAATCCCATACCTTCTGAAAAAAGTGAACATACCGAAGATATATGCCTGCGGCCTGGCCGTCAGTCTCATCCGGAACAAACTTTCGGAATTCCGGGGGCTCAATCCGGACATCGTGGAATATACCAACAATTCGGTTTTCAAATTCAAGAATTTTGAGGTTACTTTTTTCAAGACCAACCACAGCATTCCCGATTCTTCCGGCATCGCCATCAAAACCTATTTGGGTTACATCTTGCATACCGGAGATTTCAAATTTGACTTCACGCCGCTGTCGGGACATACCGATTACGCAAAACTGACCAAGTTCTCCGAAGCCGGGGTTTTGTGCCTGCTCGCCGATTCCACCAACGCCCTGGTGACCAAATTCGCGACTTCCGAAAAGAAGATCGGGGAAAGCATCAAGAGCATTTTCGCGCAGATCAAAGGCCGGATCATCATCTCCACTTTTGCCTCCAATGTGCACCGGGTGCAGCAGATCGTTGAAGCCAGCGTTCAAGAAGGCCGGAAAGTCATCGTTTTCGGACGAAGCATGGAAAAAGCCGTCAGCTTCAGCCAAAAACTGAAATACATCACCGCTCCCGCCGGAACCTTCATCACCGCCAAAGAATTCCCTCATTTGCCTCCGGATAAAATCACGATTCTCAGCACCGGATCTCAAGGCGAACCATTGGCTGCTTTGTCTCGGATCGCCGATGGCAGCCACAAGCAAATCAAGCTCCTTCCGGGCGACACCATCGTGTTTTCATCTTCTCCGATCCCGGGGAACCAGGAGCACATCAACCGCACCATCAACAAATTGTACCGGGCCGGAGCCAACGTCATCGTCAACAGCCCCCTGACCGACACCCATACTTCCGGTCATGCCAGCGAGACCGAACTGAAGATCATGCTTTCGCTCGTCAAACCGGAACATTTCTTCCCGATCCATGGCGAATATGCCATGCTTCGCCGGCACGGCCAACTGGCCGTTGATACCGGCGTCGACCCAAAAAAGATCCACATCCTCGATAACGGCGAAGTATTGACTTTCGCCCCAGGAAACAAAGTGTTCATTAAAAATTCCGTCAAATCCGGCGTCATTTACATTGATGAAAACAACTTTGACGTGGACAACCTCGTCATCAAGGAGAGAAAGATCCTTTCCGACGACGGCATGGTCGCGGTCGTATTCCCGACTCAGGCCAACAAACTGGCCAAAACGCCGACCTTGATCAGCCGGGGCTTCATTTACATGAAGGACTCCGAAAATCTGGTTGATGCCATTCAGAACAAGGCCAAAGCTCTTTACGACGAATATTACAGTCAAACCAAGAAATTCATTCTTACTCAACTGAACAATGTCATAACCAACGCGTTGGCTGATTTCATTTATGAACGGACCGAACGAAAACCGATGATCGTTCCGATCGTCATGAACGTCCAATAAACCGCGCTTCGGCTAAATAAAAAACGTCACTTTGAACCGCTCCTCTTAAAGTTTACACTGAATAAAAAACACATGAGATGAAATGTGCTATAATTTATTCAGAAAGCTTTAGGAGGTTTTTTTATGGCAAGCAAGGGTCAGAAATTCAGAAATCACACGCACGACTTCAAAATAATGGCTGTTCAAGAGTTTTTGTCCGGGAAAAGCCTGTCTCTTATACACATCT
>DDXT01000032.1 GCA_002347755.1 Caryophanales bacterium UBA2253 | reverse complement strand
GTTTAATTAATTTTATCACAAATCGGCCGGGAATACAAAGATTGGGAAGAATGTTTTTGGAGGGACGATTCCGATTCGCGTGAAATGAAAAAAAGACTTTCTTTTTTCATGTTTTCGTAGTATAATAACTAAAACCAATTGATGAGGAAAAAAATGAAGTTAGATAAAAAAGGCCTCCTGGTAGTCATATCCGGACCTTCGGGCGTCGGAAAAGGAACGATCCGCCGCGCCTTGTTTGCCATGACCGGACACGACTTGGTCTATTCCGTTTCCATGACGACCCGAAAACCGCGCTGTGACGAGGAAAACGGTCGGGAATACTGGTTTGTGACCCGCGAGGAATTCGAGAGGAACATCCGCGACGGGGAAATGCTTGAATACGCGGAATTCATCAATAATTATTATGGAACGCCCCTTCAAAAAGTCAACGAGCAGTTGGAAATGGGAAAAGAAGTTGTTTTGGAGATTGAAGTCCAGGGCGCGCAAATCGTCCGGGAAAAAAGGCCTGATGCGATTTTGATTTTCATTGCGCCGCCTTCAATGCAGGCTCTGTATGAACGCTTGCAGACCCGGGGCACCGAAACTTGGGACATGATCAATGAGAGAATAAAGAAAGCCGAACGAGAAATAAATTTAGCTTACATGTACGACTACATCGTGGTCAATGATACCGTGGAAAACGCCGCGGACAAAATCATGGCCATCATTCGGGCGGAACACGCGCGAGTGGAAAGAACGATTTCCGCTTATAAAGAAATGTTGGAGGTAAAATAATGGCTTATAACAATAATGACGGAATGCGCTATCCTTCCATCGACCAATTGGTAGCAATCACCCATTCCAAGTATAAACTGGTCGTTGGAACCGCCAAACGGGCGCGCATCATCAACAAAGAAGGAAACACCCTGATTTCCAACCCGCGAAATAAAAAAGCCATTGGCATCGCCTTGGAAGAGATCCTAGCGGGTAAGGTCGTCATTTGCGACACTAAAGACCTTCCGGCTCCGGTGGTTTTATCGCCCGAAAATCCGGATGATTTCGAAGTTCCGGAAGTATCGGAAACCGAAGACGAAAATTTATGATCTAAAGAACAAAAACTTGACTTGGTCAGGTTTTTTTAAATAAAACAATCGTTCTTTATTTCCCCGGGGATTTATGGTAAGATTAAGCCAAGAAAGAAGGTGCCGCCATGTTTGCCAAGGTAGTTGTTGAAGTGGCTTCCTCAAACACCGATGATTTGTTCACCTATTTAATTCCCGACGAACTAGCCGACTGCCTTCACATCGGTTCGCGGGTGTTTGTGGAATTTGGTTTTCAGAAAATCATGGGTTATGTGTTGGAAATAACTTCCGAAGCCGACACTTCGAAAAATATCAAAGCCATTTTGGAAGTCATTGATTTTGAACAGGGGCTGACGGAAGAGCAAATCGCGCTGGCCAAGAAAATCAGTGTTGATACCAAAAGTTATCTCATCAGCTGCCTGGATCTCATGTACCCCGGTTTCATGAAAAGCCGGGTCCGAAAATTCATCCATGTGCTGAATCATGATGACTTGGACGCGGAATTGGCGCTCGTTTTGGGACCGCGAAGCAAGGTGGCAGTGTCCGGGACCCTGCTTCGTTATTACAAAAAAATCCGCAAAGAGATCAATAAAGGCAATTTGGAGATCATTTCCGATGTTTTCAGTTACGGAAAAAGAAAGCAAACGAAATTCTATGCTTTGGACGACGGCGATCTTCTCGGACGGAGCCAAGCGCGCCGAAACATTTTGGAATATGTTCAAAGCAAAGGCGTTGCCAGTCAGGAAGACATCATTGACAATACCGGATGCAGCGTGAATTTGCTTAAAAAACTGGTGGAAGAAAAATATCTGAAAGTCGAAGAACGGTTCGAAACCGCTCCGAACCCGGGAATGTTTTCCTATGAACCAGCCGTTTTTGATTTTGACGGGCGGATGATTCGGGACAAGTACCGAAAACTTAGCGGAAAACCGTTTCTGTTGTTTTCGGAAGACGAAAATTTCAAAATGAAGTTTTTGCTCGACCTCGCCGGCGAAACCGTCCAAACCGGGAAAAAAGTTTTGATCGTCACTCCGACGATCTTGTCCAACGCCCTGGTCCATAATTACTTTCGAAAAAACCTCAAGGGTCTCCGCTTGCTCAATTTTTCTTCGCGGCTGACCAATGATGAATATTACCGGAATTACTGGAATGTGATCGAACAAAACGCCGATATCGTGATCGGAACCAAGCCGGCCATCTTCCTGCCTTTGGAAAACATTGGCCTGATCGTCATGATCGACGAAGAAAATCCGAGCTATGTTTCTGAACAAAACCCGAAATACAGCGTTTCCGAAGTCTTGAAAGAACGGGGGCTTCATCAAGGCGCAAAAGTCGTCTTCGCCTCCGCCGTTCCCCAAATAACGACCTACTGGCGCTATGCTCAGTCGGATTATTTTCTGCTGGCTTACCCATCTAAGAACGAAAACGCCGTTGAATTGGTCCCCATGCGCGAGGAGATGGAAGACCTGGTTCTCAGCCGGGCTTTGAAAGCCAAACTGGCGGCCAACATCCAAAGCCAGGAAAAGTCGCTTTTGATCCTGAATTCTTTGGGGTACAGCCCGATCAGCGTTTGTGCGGACTGCGGCAGCACCTTGAAATGCGAGAAATGTCAAATCTCGATGGTTTATCACAAAGAAAAAGGGGTTTACCGCTGCGGGTATTGTGGCAACTCCATCGAAGTTCCGCATTGCCAAAAATGTTCCGGGACCCATTTTCAGAATTACGGAGTGGGTTTGGAAAAACTTAAAGAACGGCTGAAAGAAGTCTTTCCGGGGGTCCGAATCGCGGAAGTCGATTTTGGGACCATGAACGACCGTTTGGCTTATGAAGATTTTTTGGAGCAATTCGAGGACAACCGGTTTGACGTGGTCATCGGGACTGCCAATCTGATCAGTTTGCTTGGTCTTGGGATCAAACTCGTGGGCGTCATCAACGCCGACGGAATCTTGAATTACGGCGATTACCGCAGTTCGGAAGTTGTTTTTCGGATGATCTCGAAGCTTCGGCGTTCGTTTTCCGGTTCAGTCGTCGTTCAAGGCTATGATTTGGATCATTACGCGATCACCGAGGCGGTTTTGGGAACTTATGAAAAGTTCTATGAAACCGAGATTGCCAACCGTCAAAATTTTCTTTATCCGCCGTTTACGGAAATCAATCGCCTGATCATCATCGGCGCTTACAAAGACATTTATTACTATGCCAACTATTTCAAAAAAATATACCATCGGATCGGTCAGGGAACGGCGTTGGGGCCGGTTTACCTTCCGAAAGTCCGGGGGGTCCAGCTCATTCTCAAACACAATAATTTTTCCAAAGTCTCGGAATTGATTGACGAAGTGAACAAAAAGTTCAAGGAACAGAAACTGATCGTCAATTTTGAAAGATACCCGAGTACTTTTCGTTAGGAGTTCATCATGAAAATCGTCTTTATGGGAACGCCGCTTTTTGCGGTGAAAATATTGGAAAAACTAAATTCGGCCCACGAGGTCGTTTTGGTCGTGACCCAACCGGATCAATTTAACCACCGGAAGAAACAGTTCGCTTTTCCGGCGGTCAAGGAATGGGCCCTCGCCCATGACCTGCGGGTGATCCAGCCGGAAAAAATAAAGACTGCCGCGGAAATAATTCAAGCCGCGGAACCGGAACTGATCGTCACGGCGGCTTACGGGCAATTCATTCCCTCCGGAATCCTTGAATGTCCGCGCCTGAAAAGCATCAATGTTCATGGCTCTTTGCTTCCCAAATACCGCGGGGGAGCCCCGATCCAGCGGGCCATAATGGACGGATGCTCGGAAACCGGGATCTCGGTCATTCGGATGACCGCGAAAATGGACGCGGGCGAGATCCTGGCCCAGAAGAAAATACCGATAATGGATACGGACAATCAGGAGACGATTTTCGAAAAACTCAGCGCTTTGGGAGCGGAAATGATTCTCCCAGTCATTGAGGGCTTAAAGCGGGGAGACCTTAACGGAGTTGCTCAAGACGAGAATTCGGTCAGTTTTGCCCCTAACCTGAAGAAAGAAGACGAGCGATTGGATTTCAGCCAAAATGCCCGGGCGGTATTTAACCGGGTCCGGGGATTGAACCCCAATCCGGGAGCTTACTTTCAACTTGATGGCCTTAACATAAAAGTGTATAATAGCATTGTAAGCAAGGAAAGAACCGCTTACCAACCCGGCTGGATCGTTTCTTTAAACAAAGATTCGTTTTCGGTCAGCTGCGGCGAAAACACCGTCATCTCCATCCTGGAAGTTCAGCTTCCGGCGGGGAAAAGGATGGCGGTCTCCGACTTTTTGAACGGTCGGGGGAAAAACATGATTGCAATCAATAAGGAGATAGGAATATGAAACCAAGAATTTATTTTTCCAGAGAAGAAATGTTTAAACTGAATCGTGACCGTTTATTGGAAAGAGGGGTTTCGGTGGAAGCCATCGCCGAGATCGCTTATCGGCAGCAAGCCCGTTACAACAGCGAAATTTCCATGAAAACCTGCATCGAAAGCGTCGAAAAGATCCTTTCGTATCGGGACATTTTTCACATTGTTCAGTTAAGCATCGAAATTGACCGCATGACCGAGGAAGGCTTGTTCAAAGGCCCGATCCAGGACATCATGCGCGCCGATTTGGGCATGTTCGGAGTTGATGAGATCTTCGGACTGAACATCGCTTCAATGTACGGAACCATCGGCCAAACCAATTTTGGGGACATTGATGTCAACAAACCAGGCATCGTAAAAAAACTGAATGACGAAGGAAAAGGCGTTCGCTGCCATACTTTTCTTGACGATGTCGTGGGCGCTTTGGGCGCGGCGGCATCGACTAGGGTCGCCCAGATCGTCAGCGAAGAAGAATCCCTGAAAGACCCGCACATCACCGTCATTCAGATGGATCTGGAGAAGAAGTAGATGGATCAGAAAATATTGACTCCGGGGCCGCTTTTGGATGAAAAGGGAAATCTGACCGAAGCCGGTTACGCTACCAGTCTCGTCAAAGACTATTCCCGAGAACAAATCAAAAGCAGCCAACTTCGGATCAAGGAATGGGACTATTATTACATCGGAAACAGCCGTTACGGAATCGCTCTGACCATCGCGGACAACTCGTACATGGGTCTGGGAAGCGTTTCGGTGTTCAATTTTGAATCCGGTTTTTGGAAGACCCGAAGCGTCATGATTTTCATGCCCAAAGGTAAAACCAATTTGCCATCAACCTCGAAAACCGGGGACGTTTCTTTCAATCATAAAAACTTGCGTTTGGATTTCTTCAACGATGGCAAAGAACGGCGTTTGATGGGACATTTCGAGAATTTCATCGACCACCATGATTTTGACTGTGACATCACCCTTCGCGTGAATCCGGAGCATGAATCAATGGTCATTGCCACGCCTTTTTCCAAACCGCGGCGTTTTTACTATAATCAAAAGATCAATCATTTGCAAGCCACCGGCCGGGCGACGGTCGGAACCGAGGAATGCATGTTCACCAATTCCGACTGTTTCGGGGTCCTGGATTGGGGCCGAGGGGTTTGGACTTATAAAAACACCTGGTATTGGGCTTCTTTGTCCGCCCTTTCGGACGGACAACAGATCGGATTCAATCTGGGATACGGATTCGGAGATACTTCCAACGCCACCGAAAACATGATTTTTTATGATCATAAAGCTTATAAGACCGGACGGGTGATGTTCATCATCCCGAAAGACCAAAAAGGCCAATATGATTATTTGAGCCCGTGGCGGTTCACGTCTGAGGATGAGCGGGTCGAGTTGATGTTCGTACCGATCTTGGATCGCCATGACGATACGAATGCCCTGATCATCAAATCGCTGCAACACCAAGTCTTCGGAAAATTCAGCGGGACTTTGGTCATTGAGGGCAAGACCCTTGAAATTCGGGACTTGGTCGGATTCGCCGAACATGTCACCAACTGCTGGTAAAAAGAAGGAGGCCGGAAATGAAAGTATTGATCGCCGGGGGAGCCGGTTACATCGGAAGCCATTGCGTTCGCATGATGGCCAACTTGGGTTATGAAGTCGTGGTCGTAGACAATCTGTCGACTGGACACCGCGAATCGGTTCGCGAAAAACTGTACGTCGGCGACATCCGCGACAGCCAGTTTTTGGACGAAGTCTTCCAAAAGGAAAACATTGACCTGGTCATCCATTTTTGCGCCAAATCGCTGGTGGGGGAATCGGTTCAGAAACCGCTGGATTATTTTGATAACAACGCCCATGGGACTTTGGTATTGCTGCAAGCGATGAACCGGGCCAACGTGAAGAAGATCGTCTTTTCTTCCAGCGCCGCTGTTTACGGCGAGCATGAACTGATGCCGATCACCGAAGAATATCCGACCATTCCAACCAATCCGTACGGGGAAACCAAACTATTCATGGAGAAAATGATGGGTTGGGCCGAAATCGGCTATGGATTCAAATATGTCAGCCTTCGTTACTTCAATGTGGCCGGAGCCGATGCCAGCGGCCAAATCGGCGAAGTCCATAATCCGGAAACGCATCTGATCCCCATCGTTTTGGAAGTTGCGGCCGGAAAACGCCCGATCCTGAATGTTTACGGAAACGATTATCCGACCAAGGACGGGACCTGCATCCGCGATTACATTCATGTGACCGACCTGATCGACGCGCACATCAAAGCCGCGGAATACCTGATGAAGGACCATCCAAGCCAAATCTTCAATCTGGGAAGCCAAAACGGGTACTCGGTCATGGAGATCATCAAAACCGCGACGGCGGTCACCAAGCAGGACATCAATTACCAATTCGCAGCCCGAAGACCGGGGGATCCGGCCAAACTGATTGCTTCGAGCGCTAAAATCGGAAAGATCTTGGGCTGGGAACCAAAGCACGACATCAAAGACATCATCCAAAGCGCTTGGTTTTTTCATAAAAGTCATCCCCAAGGGTATAAAAAATAGGAGAAAAAATCTCCTCAGAGCGTTGACAAAGTCAACGCTCATTTTTTCTTGCAATAAAATGGGACAATGACCCCAAAAAGATATGTTTTTCGTGTCTAAAAAAGTGTTTTTTTGGTTTTTTCAAGATGGTTGGGGAAAAATAAACGAACCCCATCTTTGAAAATGGGGTTTGTCATCAGCCTGAGGAGAAAAAATCTCCTATTTTTTATTGACCAGTTCCGCGAACTTATCGAAGATGATCCGGCTTTCTTTTTCGTCGGCCAAAATCTCCGGGTGCCATTGGATGCCGATGATGGGGAGCGTTTCGTGGATGACCGCTTCAATGGTTCCGTCGGTGTGACGGGCAATGACTTTCAGCCCCGGGGCCAGATTCTTCAGTGTCTGGTGATGATAACTGTTGACCAAGATCTCGTCTTCGAAATCAAGCAAACGGTTTTTGACGGTTTGGACCGCATGGTCGCTTTCAATGCTGCGGTGGCCATTTCCGATGTCCTGGTTCAAATCGCCGCCCAAAAAGACGTTGATGGCCTGGATTCCTCTACAAACCCCTAAAACCGGGATATGGTGGGTTTTAGCATAATCAACCACCAAACGGTCGACTTGGTCTAGTTCGGGGAGGCAGTTTTTGGATTTTCCGGAATTTTCCTCATGGTAATAATCCGGATCGATGTCATAACCGCCGGTGATGAGAAAACCGTCGCACAGTTTGAGCACTTCCTCAAGCTTCGGGTTGTTCATGGTCAGCATGATGGCATTGAAATTTCTTTTGATCAATTGATCGAGATAACGGGTATTCACAAATTGTTTCTGGACTCCGTCTTCGGTTAAAACCCGGGGAGTCACGCCGATAATTTTCATGGATTTCCTCGCTTTCGCAGTGGTTCTATTTTACCTTATTCGCTTAGTAAATGCAAGATTATGCATGAAAAATCGAAAATCATGGTATAACCTGACTTTTGCAGTGTTG
>DDXT01000054.1 GCA_002347755.1 Caryophanales bacterium UBA2253 | reverse complement strand
CGATTGCAACATCAAAAGTGCAAGCACTTAAAGACTCCATAAAACTGCCATCGAAATGTATCGCAATTAATGAATTAATCTATGGTGAAATGATAGAAGACAAGTGGGAATATCTAGATGATAATGGAGAATTACATAAAGCTACAGTATATTATCATATTATGTATGATGATGATAAACGCAACGAGATAGAGAATCGAATCATGACTAAAGTACAAAAGCAAAGAAAAGAGTTTAATGATTATATCGAGAAATATCACAGACTTCCTAAGGATGTTGAGCAATATGAACATTATTTTGAAATAAAGCAAAATAGAGGTAAAATAACATGTACCCTTAAAGATGAAGTCATTTTAGATGAAATGAAGAACGAAGGTTTCATGGTGGTAATTAGTAATGATTTAAAGAATGTAACAGATGTCTTTAATACTTATAGAAGAAAAGATGTTGTAGAAAAAGCATTTGATAATTTGAAAAATGATTTAGATGTTAAGAGATTAAGAGTTCATTCTGAAAGAGCACTAAGAGGGAAAATGTTTATTGCATTTATTGCATTAATAATCAAAACGCATATCTTTAATACCATTATTAAGAATGGATCTATCTGTAAGTATTCCGTAAATGAAATAATCAGCGAGATGCAAAAAATAGCTTTAGTTAAGTTTAGTGATGAATTATCAATGTTAACTGAAATATCAGGGACACAAAGAAAACTATTTAAGGCATTCAACATTAAAGAGCCACAAGTAGAAAAAGGAGCACATTAGCTGCTGCTTTTATACGTGTATAATTTCAATGGGATTTTAGGATGAGTATTATTAAGGTCCGCGAAGCCTAGTCAAAAACCTGATTGACGGGCAAAAATGTTCTGAAAACTAGTGAAAAAATAAAAAGCCTTGCTTTAGTCAGGCTTTTTGCTTCGATAAATTCGCATATATGCTTTTCAATCCGTCTTCCAGATCGATCTTTTTCTGAAACCCGAAATGCTTTTTGGCTTTATCGGTTTTGGCGCAGGAATTTCGGATGTCGCCTGGGCGCGCCGGCTGAAAGGAAATCGCCAGACGGTTTTGGGAGACTTTCTGAACCGCTGCGGCCAACTGTTGGATGGTCGTCGGAATTCCGGTCCCGACGTTGTAAGCTTCCCCCGGATGAACATTCGGGGAGAGGCATGCCTGAAGGTTGGCCGCCGCCACGTCGGAAACGTAAATGAAATCGCGAGTGGCCCCGCCGTCGCCGTAAATCGTGATCGGCGCATTCTTCATGACCCGGTCGAAAAAAATCGAAATGACCCCCGAATAGACGCTGCTCGGATCTTGTTTTTCTCCGTAGACATTGAAATATCTTAATCCGACGGTCTCCAAATGATAAATTCGGGTGTAAAGCGATGCATACATTTCATCCGCCCGTTTGCTTAAAGCATAGGGCGAAATGACGTTCCCCAGCCGTTCTTCGGTCTTGACCGCATCGGGATTGTCCCCGTAAACGGCCGATGAAGAAGCAAAAACGACCCTTTTGACATTGCTGACCCGGGCCGCTTCCAAAACGTTCAGAAAGCCCTGGACATTGATCTCGTTGTTCAAAACCGGTTCTTCGATCGAACGGGGTACCGAGACCAGCGCTGCTTCGTGGATGACATAATCCTGGCCGGAAACGGCTCTCAGGACTTCGTCGTAATTCCGGACGTCGCCCTCCTGGAAAAGAAAGTTCGGATCGTTGATGATCTCCCGAAGGTTTTCCAAATTCCCGCTGGACAAATCGTCGAATGCCAGAACTTGGTGATTGGCTTTGATCAGACTGATGCAAATCTCGCTGCCGATGAATCCGGCTCCGCCGGTTACCAAGAATTTTCCCATATGAAACTCCTATTCAAAATATTTTATCCATTAAGCAGGTTGAACAAGTTCACCAGCCGGACGACATTCAGAAAAGCAATGAGCAAAGCGACCGTAAATGCCAAAAGATTGGCAAATTTGATCCGGTCCTTGATCCGAAAATACCCGAAGAGCAAAAACGAAACGAACGCGATCCCGACGATCCACAGAAAATAATAAACCGTTCCGTAGGAGATCGAATAAATGAAGGTTTGTTCTGCAAGCCGGGCCAGCTCGAAATCCGAGTTAACGACCAGATCGATTAAGCCCACGGCGACGATCAGCCCCACCCCGGAGTAAACGATCAAAAGACTTTTGATTTCCTTTTTGGTTTCCATCAGGAAAAGAACGAGCAGGAAGATGATGAAGGCCGCGAAATGAACGAGATCCAAACGATCGCCATACCCCAAGTAAAACACGTAAATCAGATTGAACAGATAACCAAACAAAACGGAGATCGGAAAATACAGTTTGTTAAGCCAGCCGCGAAAATCCTTTTCTTCGGTTTTGAGAGCAAAAAAGCCGGTGACCTGATAATGATAAATCAGGAAAATGAACCAGCCGATCGGGATTGCCAAGGCGCCCCCGGCGAAATAAATCATCGTCGGGATCTGAAGAATGTCTCCCAGCCATTCCGGAAGAAACGGCACCACCATTGAATTATGCCACCCCAAGAAAAACAGGGCGGTCAGAACGGTGTAGGTGACGAAGAGACTGGTTTGGATCCGGAATATTTTGTTTTCCATGGTTTCCTCCGATCGTTCCGGTTCGGGAAATGGTCATTCGGTAACGGATATGTCTTTTTTGCGATTGAAATACTGGAAAAGAAACGAACCGAAGATGATCACGATCCCTCCGATGAGGGTTCGCAAGGTCGGTATCTCCGAAAGAATGAGAACGCCGTACAGGGTGGCCAAAAACGGAGTCAGAAACGAGAAGTTGGTGATGGTCGTCAGTTTTTTGGTTCTTCCGACCGCGGCCGACCACATCAACGTTCCCACGCCGCAGACGATGATCCCGAGAATGATCACGGCCCAAATCGACGGCGCCGAAGCGGCTGACAATTCCGCGATCGACTGCGGGGCATAAAAGGACATCATCAGAAGACAAGCCAGAATGCTGTAAACGCAGATCTCCAGCGGAGTATATTTTTTGATTAAGAATTTTTGAGTGACATTGTATACGGCCAGAAGAAACGCCGAAACGAAGATCAAAGCCGTCCCCAAATTGAAATTCAAAAAATCCTTGGAAGCAAACATGATGATTATGCCAACGAACTCCACGGCTACCGCCGCATAACTCCATCCCGCGATCTTTTCTTTGAAAACGATGGCGGCCAGAATGACGGTCATGATCGGAAAAGTTCCCATGATCATGCTGGCTACCGAAACATCGACGGTTTCCAAACCGAGATTGAAAAACAAGCTGAAAGCCGCATAACCGGAGAACCCGGAAAGCAGAAACCAGGGGATGTCCTTAAGTTTCGGAAGGCGAATCTTGTTGAAGATGGCCGCGGACAGAAAAAACACCGCCGTCAGAACATGTCGGATGAAAGCCAGCGGAATCGGGGAGAAGTCCTGAAGGGCAAATTTGGAGAGGGCATTGGCGGACGCTCCGATCAGGGTGGCTCCAAAAGCAAGGATCAAGGTTAAATTTTCACGTTTTTTCATAATGGCGCCATCCGTTTCTAGTGTCATCATTATACTGCTTTTCCCTTTTTTTCACAAGAAAAAAAGCACATTGCGAACAATGGGCTTTTCGGGTGCCGGCTCGGAAAGAATAAAAAGTTCCAAGCCGGTGATGATGACCCGGACCAAACCCCAATGGTCCGGGTCATCATTTCAGAGAAAGAATGAATAAGATAAGGGAGATTCGTGCTTTCCTCAACATAAGCATTCCCATCCGGGAATCCGTTGTAGTGGTTGCGTTTGAGTGTAAGCCGAAGTTGAGCAACCCTTTACTACAACAATAAAACGATGAAACGTTCGTTTTTATTCGCTTTTTCAAAATGTTTTTGTGAAAAAATAAAAAAGCCGCCTAAACAGCCTTTTTTGGTACTACATTTTATTCGGTGGGGTGCTCATAAAAAGCTTTGATCTTTTTGATGGCTTCGCTGTAAACCCGCAAAACGGTTCCCAACGGTTTTCCCATGTATTCCGCGACTTCCCGCCGTTTCATCCCAAAGGCGGTCGTCAGGCCGATGACCATGTATTCAGTCTCGTTCAAGATGCTTTTGAGGTCGATCTGGTATTCAAGCATGATCTTCTCATCGAACTTTGCGGAATCCAGCTGGAATTCTTCCATCAGCTCAACGTCTTTCTTGGTCTTTACGAAATCCAGGGCGGTGTTCTTCGCGATCGTCATCAGCCAGGCTTTGAAGTTGGAATTGTATTCCAAAGTATGGATGTTCGTCCACATTTTGATGAACGTGTCCTGAGTCAGGTCTTTGGAAGTCTCCGCGTCTTTGGAGATCTCGTTGATCTTCGAAAAAACCAATTTATAGTATTTCGCATAGATCTCCCGGAAGGCTTCCTGATTGTGCGTATAAAGCTGATTGACCAGTTCTTTTTCGGTTTTCATTTCTTAACCCCCAAAGTCTTTCCGGATCGTCTTCATTCCATTATTTTTTTGACGTATTTCGCATCCAGATTATTGGCATCGAGAAGCACGAAAACATCCAGGCTGTTGAAAGGAACATCGATGAAGATGTTTTTTCCGAATCGGGCTCCGATCCGAACATAGCCTTTGACCAGCGGCGGCAGTTGTTTCTTCGCCCGCTCCGGATCGATTTCGCTTTCGGAAAGCAGATCCAGCCGGGTCTGATGCTCTCCGATCGCGAGAATGTCTTTTTCGGCCAAATAATGGTAATAGAGATACGAAAATCCGTGGCGGTAATCTTCGAGATTCACTCCCGTGAAGGAAGCTGTCCCGAACAGATACTCGATTTTGTTCGCCGAAGCGTAAGCAAAGATCCCTTTCCAGAGCAGCATGATGACCGCTCCGTTCCGGTAATCTTTGCGAACCACCGCCCGACCGAGTTCCATGATGTTGCGGTCTTTGATCGCTTGGATGTCATATTCATTTTCGCTGATGAATTTTCCAAACCGGGCAATGTGCTCTTTCCGGACCAGCCGGTAAGTTCCGGCGATGACATTCGCTGTCCGGTCAACCACGATCAAATGGTCGCAAAAAGCATCGTACCGGTCGGTAAACAGTCCGGTCTCGTTGGTATTGTTCGCGTTGTAATACAAAAGCAGATCTTGATAACGCAATCTCAGGACTTCATTAAGTTCGGCTTCGGTTTGCACCAAACGGATCTCGAAGTTGTTCGAAACCATCGGGGCAAAGTCCTGAGCCTGATAATTCTCATTTTTCATGGGTTCATTATACCTCAAATGATTCGGCTTCTCAAGTCCATTTCGGGAGATCTCGCGCATCCGGCGCTTTATTCTTCGGTCAGTTTCTTTCGATGGACCGGCCGATAAGTCAGGACCCCTTCAATTCTTTCGGAAGCAAAAAGAATGATTTCGCGGACCTTCGCCGATATTCCGAGCGATTCTTCGGCCTTAAGTCCCGTCTTCCGAACCAAGGTGACATGAGGAAAAAACGGCCGGTTTTCCAAAGCCAATCCCAAAGCGGACAAATTCTCAAACAGCAACCGGTACAGTTCGGAAAGCGGCCCTGAAGGGCCGATCTGGGCGATGATCATGTCTCTTAAATTGGTCAGTCCCGTAATCGTGATTTCAAAAGGCGGAAGGCTGAGTTTCTCCAAAACGGACCGGACTTCTTTTTCCATGGACGAATCGATGTCGCCCAAAAAAAGGACCGTCAGGTGCAGATTTGAGGAAAGGGTAAAGTTTCCGGCCGAAGATTGGTTTTTCAAACGTTCCTGAATCTTTACCAGTTCCGGTTTGCAATCCGGAAGATCAATGCCGATGAAAGCTCTCATGGCTGTCTTCTTTTGATCGCGAAATCCTCCGGAACGGGTGTTTCAAAGATCACCATTTTCCGGGTCCGCGGATGAAGGAAGGAAACATGGAAGGAATGAAGCATCATCCGGCCATCCGGCTTCCCGTAGAGTTTGTCTCCGTAAAGCGGATGACCGAGCGCCGCCAAATGAACGCGGATCTGGTGAGTCCGGCCGGTTTGCGGCTCAACCTCCAAAAGCGCCATGTTCGGAAGCTGGAATAAGACTTTGTAATCCGTGACCGCTTCTTTTCCGCCTTCAAAAACGAGGCATTTATTCGCGCAGTGGCGGTTTCGGCCGATGTTCAGGCTGATCGTTCCCTGCTCGTTTTCCATTTTTCCCATGGCCACGGCGTAATATTTCTTTCGAAAAAGTTTTTGTTCGATTTGCCAGGAAAGAAAAGCATGGGCCAAGAAATGTTTCGCATACACGACGAGCCCGCTGGTATCACTGTCCAGACGATGAACATGACGAGGTTCCAGTCGCCGTCCTTCGGACAAAAAATGCGCAAAGACAATGTTGTCCAGGGTTTTTTTGTCGGTCCCGTCCGGATGGATGATGATCCCGACTTGTTTGTTCACGATCAGAATGTCCTCGTCTTCATAAACCACGGCCAGCGGCTGGTCCCACGGAACCAAAAAACAAGAATCGGTGATCGGCACGCCAAGGACCTCTTCAGAAATCAAAACATGTTCAAGAGCGGTTGGTTTTCCGCCGACGGTAATGGTTTTATTACCAATCATCCCGTTGATTATTTTGGGGGCCGCATGAAAACTGTTCAGGAACTCCCCGACGGTCCGTCCGGCGATTCCCGTAAATTCGATATGTTCCATGATCATTCCGCTCCCAACATTTCAAGAATCTCGTCCTCATTCAAAAATTTGAGGGGAACTCCTTGGGTTGCCAATTCCGCGGCCAGCATCAGTTTTATTTTTGGGCAGTTTCCCAAAACTACCACATAATCCAAGCTGCGGTTGATGTTTTTCTCAACATAGGCTCCGCTTTTTTCAAGGCGGGCCAATAATTGCCCCCGGGTCGTTTTTTGAGGTTTCCCAAGCACGCAAACCACTTTGTCATTCAGTCTGGGATTGGAAGAAAGCGGCGCGGTCTTCTGGCGCTGATATCGGTACATCGTCGGATAAAAACGGGTCTTGTCATAACAACCGTACCGAATCCCCAAAGAATCATACAATTCGTCGGCGCTGCTCGAACAAGTCATTCTCTGCCCCCGGTTGATGATCTCCACGCAGACTTTGGCGTCGCTTAAAGCGTCATGATGAACATGGTCGTCCATCTCCAGATAAGACGAAATCGTGGACAACCGATGGTTGACCATCTCTTCCGGCCAAAGTTTTGAAGCGATCTTCAGGGTGCACCCAAATTTAAGGGCCGGCGGTTCGAGATGATATTTCTCGATCATCGCTTTCAGCACTCCCAAATCGAAACCGGCGTTATGCGCAAAAATTTTCGTGCCGTCAAAATAACCTTTGATCTTTCCCCAGATTTCCGGAAAAGTCCCAGCTTCTTCAACATCTACCGGCGTGATGTGGTGGATGCTGATGTTGAAATCGCTGAATTCTTCCTCGGGATCGATCAGGTATTCGGTCGCGAATTCTATTTTGTTGTTGGTGACGGCCACCAGTCCGATGCTGCAAGCGCTGGTCGGATATTGATTGGCCGTTTCAAAGTCGATCGCCACGTAATCCATATTCATTCCTCAATTTTATTCATTATACCAAATCCTCCGGTAAAAGTCCATAACTCCAAGCGGATTAAAGGGGGACCCCAATAGAAAAACTGAGCCGGGGTAAGGCTCAGTTTTAGGAAGGGGATGTTGTGAATAATTTCTTATTCACTGCTATATGTAGGGGATAAGTACGCCTCTCGGCGCAAATATAGTATATAACAAACCTAAAAAAAAATCAAGTACTTTGTTTTAAAAAACTAATTTTCTGCTATTTTGTTTGATTTATTGATTAATTGTATTATAATAAACCCCGGTGATACAAATGAATAGCAAACAAAAAATTTTAGAATTTTACGGATCAGAACGTGATTGCTTCGACGTTCACGGTTTATTTTGGTTTGAGCAGAACCGGAATTTTTCCCGGCTTCCGAACGGCGCCCATGTCTCCGCAGCCATTGACTGGCTGAAAGAGAACCCGAGCGGGGCCTATCTTTCTTTTGAGACCGACAGCCCGATTTTGGCCATTCGCGCCGAACGTCCGGAAAAAGCCTTCATGTCACACATGACGGCCATCGGCCAGGGCGGATTCGACTTGTATGTCCGCCGAAACGGCAAGTACCTTTTTTTGAATTCAACGAAGACGGATCAGGCCAAATACGAGCTGACCCTTGTTGAAGGTCTTCCGAAGGGCAAGCGCTCCTTCCGGCTTTATTTTCCGCTTTACATGGCTTTGTCCAGCGTGGCAATCGGGATCCGGAAAGGATCGATGATCGCCAGATCGGAACCGATCAATCCGGATAAAATCGTCTTTTATGGCACTTCCATCACTCAGGGAGGATGCGCCAACCGGCCGGGAATGACCTTCTCGTCCATGGTCGGCCGCCATTTTCCTTTCGAAGTGATTAATTTGGGATTCTCCGGAAATGCCCTCTTGCAGCCGGAAATGTCCCAAACGATCGCCTCCATCCCCAACATGAAAGTTTTGGTTGTGGAAGCCGAAGCCAACGCCGGCGATCTGGGCGTCCTCAAAGAGCGTTTCGAACCGTTCATGAAACCGATCATTGCGGTTAACCCGAACCTGAAAGTCATTGTGATCAGCCATTTCCCCCAAACTTTGTCTTTATACAAAAAAGCCATTCGCGACCGTTTCGCCGATCTGAAGATCTATCAGCGAACCCAGTGCGAGAATAACGGCTGGCTGTTCCTCGATGGGATGAAGATGCTCCGGCCGCTTCATTTCGAAGAGACCGTCGACGGAGTCCATTTGACCGATTTGGGTTTCTATTTCGTTGGCAAAGCCCTGATCAAAGCCATTAAAACTTTGGGTTTCAAAACGGTATGAAAAAAAACCTTTTATTTCTATTCCTGACTTGGCTTTTGGTCTTGGCGGGCTGTCAGACACCGGCCTCGTCCCGGGAAGATCTGATCATGCTTCTGACCGAAGATCTGGCTCTTCCGGATGAGACCGCCGCGGATCTGTACTTTCCGACGGAATACGCCTTAAACCATGAAGTATTGGAACTGAGCTGGCTGTCCGATGACGAAACAACCATCGCGCCGGACGGAACTGTTAATCGCGGTTTTGTTCAAAAAAGCACGAGCATTCACGTGGTCATTGTCATTAACGGCGAAACCATTACCAAACCCATGGGCGAAGTAGCCGTCACGGCTTGGACCGATGAAGAGATTGCGGCGGAACTGGCTTCCGAACTGTCTTTCCCTTTGATTGCGACTCAACCCCTGACTTTTCCGGATACACTTCTTTTGTTTGGGGAAACCGCCGAACTGTCCTGGTTCAGCAGCGATCCTTCCGTCATTGGCAATGACGGCGCGATCCACCCCAAAGACATCAGCCAATCGACGGATCTCACCGTGGCCATTACCGTCGGCGAGCGATCCATTCTCTTGCCTTTCATGACGATATTTGTAAATCCTTTAAACAAACAAGCAATCATCGACGCGGCAATCGCCGAAATAAGCCTTCCAGATTCGACTGATTCCGACCTTGATTTGCCCACCAAAATCGGCGATGTCATCGTTCAGTGGTCCTCGGATCAGCCCAACATCCTGTCCGATGACGGCGAATGGTCCTATTCCGAAACCGATGCTTTGGTGACCATGACCGCGATCTTCGCTTTTCAGGGTCTGATCGTGGAAAGAGATTTCCCAATCACCGTTTTGACTTATACAAACGCCGAAAGGCTGCAAGCCGCGCTTTCTCAAATTGCGTTTGAGGAAACCGTCGGCGAGAACCTCAATTTGCAAACGATGTTTGATTACGGCGTTACCGGGGTCTGGATTTCCGATCTTCCGGAAGTCATATCCAATACCGGGACCGTCTGGCTTGACGATGTTGCTCATGCCGTTACCCTAAGCTTAACTTTGAAATCGGGAGATGATATTTTGGAACAAGAATATACCGTCGTCACAAAAACCATCAGCGGGGATGAAACTTATTTCCCGACTCATATGCTTGTTTACCGAACCTCTGACTTCAAGTCTGAAGGTTTTGATAATTTGATCGTTTCCAACGGAAAAATCGTTCTGGCTCCGGATGCCCTTTTGGGCAGTTATCAGTCGGAAGCGTTCCGAACCAACCCGTTTACCAAATTGGTCGGTTCCTGGGCGGCTACCAGCAGCGCCGATGCCACCTGCGAACTAAAGATCCGAGTTCGGGTCAACGGCGTTTGGAGTTCCTATCTGTCTTACGGAATTTGGGGCCTCGGCCGCCAAAACGCGATGACCGTTCCTCAATCCGCCGGGATTGCTTCGATGTCCGAAGACGAATTGACGATCGCCAATTCTCAGACTGCCGATGCTTTTCAGTTTTTGATAACTTTGCGCCGCGATTCGGCGCTGAGCCTTTCTCCGAAACTGACGCTCGTCGGAATATCTCTGCTCATCCCGGGTTATGTCTATCCGGTCGATACCGCGCTTCTTCCGGATTTCGTCGATTGGAACGTTCCCGAGCTTTACCAGCATGATGTTCCGACCATCGGCGGCAGCATCTGCAGCATTACCTCTTCAACCATGCTTTTGCTTTTCAAAGGCCATTCCTTCGCCGACTCGCTTCCGCACCGCGAAGTCGCGCCGCTGTTTTATGATTACGGAAATAAAATATACGGAAACTGGGTCTACAACATCGTCGGCATGGGCGCATACGGCGAAAGCAGCTACGTCAAACGAATTTATTCCTGGGACGAACTGAAACATCACTTGGCCATCGTCGGGCCGGTCGCCGTCAGCATTAAAGGAAACACCGGGTTATACACGACTTCCGGACATCTGATCGTCGTCCGCGGTTACGAGGTCATCGGGAATCAGACTTGGGTCATTTGCAATGATCCGAACGTTGCTTCGGTTTATTACAAATATGATTTGCAAGTCTTCTTGGGCTTTACCAGAAACGTCATCTACGTCCTGGAATGAACACAAAAATCACGCCGTTGATTCGGCGTGATCTGAGCGTTGACAAAGTCGACGCTCATTTTTGCTTGTAATAAAATGGGACAATGGCCCCAAAAAGATATCTTTTTCGAGTCTAAAAAAGTTTTTTTGTTTTTTCAAGATAGTTGTGGGGAAAAAAACGAACCCCATCTTTGGAAATGGGGTTTGTCATCAGTCTGACGCCGTTGATTCGGCGTGATTTTTTTATGTTTTGACTTTCGCAATCAGTTTGTTCAGGATCTCCACCATCGACCAGGTGTCCTGGCTGCAGTAAGCCACCAGCTTCGTTCGCAGTTCTTCAATCTCGTCTTTCGGAAGCCGAGCGAAACTGGCATAAGCCACGATTGCTTCGTTTCCGTTTTTGACTTCCAGATCCGCATAGGACCGGTTGGAAAAAATCGGCAGCACTTTTTTGATGGAATATTTACCCCCGAGTTTCGGGTGATAATAATTGACCGTTTTGATTTCTTCTTCGGTCAGTCCCGAGTCGAAGTACAAATTCTTTCCGGTTTTTACCAGTTCCAAAAGATCATAGATATGATCGCAGATCTGATTCAATTCCGCCTGATATTTCGGAAACATCCGGGCCAGTTCTTTGATTTGATGATATTCAAAATTCTGGTTGTAGACCATCACGGTGCCGCCGGAACTCAAATCGATCGCTTCGATCAGCGCTTGGATCAGTTCCTCCCGGTGATCGCGGAAATCTTCCGCCAGAAAGGACCGGTGGTCACGGCGTTCATCGCATTCGCCGGCTTTTCGTTCAATGTGAATCGAAAATTGAAACAGCGACTGGGAATATGGTTTTTCGCCCCGAAAGCGCGGCAGCGGACAAGGAAAACTTTCGAAATCGAGATGATAGATCGGATAGACGATTTTGTCCATCCCCATTTTCATTTTGGTTTTGTTCAGATATTCGGTCTGCGAAGAAAAACAACTTCTTTGGATGCGATGATTGGGATTAACGATCCAGTCCAACGGGATCGATTCAAACCCAATCATACCGTCATTGATCAGGGCGCATTTGTCATGCTTGCGGCCGTTACCGTCCGTAAAACTCTTGGCCCCCAGATATTCCAAAATCGAAGGTTTGGAAAAAACTTCCGCCCAGCAGACTTTTTGAAACAGGCAGGCTCCCGGCGTCCCGAGTCCGCACTTGTTGTCACAAACCGCGGTCGGAAGAGTTTTGTTGGCAATATTATTGACCACGAAATCTTTCAGCGCATCGATGCCCCGGAGCCAATCTTTGGTGACTTGGGTCAGATCGATGAAATCGATAAGTTCATCGCTGGCCGCTGTTTTCAAAAAATCCCCGGCTGGTCCTTCCAAAACATAATTGTTGTTCAGAACGGCCAAATAGTAGCGGAATTTCTTCCCCAAAAGTTCGGGATGGTTTTCCAAAAGGCTTCGCTCGATGAAATATCTTTCCACGGCCAGATCAAAAACGTATTCCCCAACCTCCGTATAGCGGCTAAACATTTTATTGTATGCGCCCTGAAAGTTTTCCGGAAGCGGTCCCGGCCCGAGATCGGTTCGCAAAGCCAGAACGTTTCCGGTTTTCGTAAATAAGGGTTCGCCAATTCCCAAAGCGGTTTTCTTGGCCCGGAGATCTTGGAACTTCGCCGAAGTCGTGGCTTTGACTTCCACGATCACCGCTTGGGTCTCGTCTTCGAAATAGCCATCCAAATAGCAATAGAACCGATGGCCTTTTTCGGAAAACTGGAATTTCTTCTGATCTTTGGTATCTTCGTGAAAAACGAAGGGCAAACCGAAAGTCCGGCTCGCAATCTTTAGCGCCCATTTTTCAACGTCCCGGTAATACGGCTGCATGGTTTCCAGCTGAACGTCGGTTACTTCCAAAAGATCGTCGCCGGTTTCTTCGTCAAACATTCGGGATAGCATTTCCCGGGCCGCCATTTTTTGTTCGTCGTCAAACAGACAAACGTCGCCGTTCAGACGAAACCGGTACAGTTTTTCCAACAAGGGGATCCGGTCGCATTTGGAATATTCTTTGAAGGTGGTTTTTGATATGTCCATTTCCCCTCCTAATTCCCGGTTCCGAACTGCAGGGTATACATCTCGCAATACATGCCGCCTTTCGCGATCAATTCCGCGTGCGTGCCGCGCTCAATGATTTTCCCTTCGTTGACCACCAGGATGAGATTGGCGTTTTTAATGGTTTGCAACCGGTGGGCAATGATGAAACTGGTTCGGTTTCTCACCAAAAAGCCAATGCTTTTTTGAATCTTGGATTCGGTCCGGGTGTCGACGCTGGAAGTGGCTTCGTCGAGAACGATGATCGGCGGATTGCACAGGATCGCCCGGGCTATGGCAATGAGTTGACGCTCGCCGTGCGAAAAGTTCTTTCCGCCTTCTTTGACTTTGGTCAAATATTTCTTGGGAAGCCGTTCCACGATGTCATGGACCTGAGCGGTTTTGGCCGCTTCGATGACTTCTTCAAGGGTCGCGTCCGGGCGTCCGTAACGGATGTTATCCATTATCGTTCCCCGGAACAAGTAAGTGGTCTGGAGGACCACGCCCATTTTTCCGCGAATGCTGGACTTGGAATAATCAAAGACATTATGCCCGCCGATCAGGATCTGCCCGGCTTTGGCGTCATAAAAACGGCTGAGCAGATTGATGATGGTGGTTTTTCCGCCTCCGGTCGGGCCGACGATGGCGATGGTTTTTCCGGAATCGATCCGGAAACTGATGTCTTGGAGCACTTCCTGCTCCGGTTCGTATCCGAAACTGACGCTTTGGAATTCCACGTCAAACCGCTGGCTTGGCAGTTCTTCGGTCGGGTCAGACAAATACTCGTCTTCCTGATCGATGAGTCCGAAGACCCGGTACCCGCCGGCGATGGCTGACTGAAGCAGGTTGTAAATTTGCGCGATGTTGCTGATCGGCCGGACGAACATTCGGGAGTAATTGGTCATCGACTGGATCTTTCCGACGGTAATGATCCCGAAACGAATCTTCAGAATGGCTCCGGCGGTGATGACGACTCCGTAAAGGATGTTGTCCAGAAGCCGGATGATCGGCATCATCATTCCCGAAAACAGTTGGGCTTTGTAACTTGATTTCTGAAGCCCGTCGTTGGAAACGTCGAATTTTCGGATCATGTTTTCTTCCTGATTATACAGTTTGACGGCTTTCAGTCCGTCAATGTCCTCTTTAAGGATGCCGTTGACTTCTCCCAGTTTCTCATGCTGGGTTTTGAAATACTTGAAAGCCCGGGTCGTGATGAAAGCAATCATGAATATCATCAGCGGAAACAGGCTGATGACCACCAAGGTCAGCTGCCAGCTGGTCACAAACATCAAAACAATCGATCCGACGATCATGATCGCCGCGCTGATGAACTGAGGGATGACCTGAGACATCGCTGTGAAAATGGTCTCCACGTCATTGGTGATGACGCTCATGATCTCGCCGTGGGCGTGTTGATCATAATAACGGATCGGCAGTCTTTGAAGTTTGGAGAAAGCTTCCAGGCGGATGTCCGCCGTGATCTTCCCGGCGGCTTTCGCGATCAAAACCCTTTGGATCCAGGCACCAAAAGCCGTGATCGCGGTCAGGATCGCCAAAGAAGCGAAAATGATCAGAACCGCCGTAAAATCGACGGTGTCGATGTTGATGTAATCATCAATGGCGATCTGGACAATGTAAGGCAAAGTCAGGCTGAACCCGGATTGGATGAGAATGATCAAAAAGATCACCATCAAAGCCAACGGATAATGTTTAACGTAATCCCAGAACCGTTTGATCGTTTTTCTTTGCAAATGTTTGTCTTTAGGCATGTCCACGATGGTGAAGCGGGAACGCGGTCCCCGCGAGAAAACCTGTTGACCTCTATTCATGGTTTCCTCCAAACTGAGAAACATAAATTTCCCGGTAGACTTCGCTGGTCTTCAGCAGTTCCTCATGGGATCCGTAACCGTCCAAATGCCCGGAGTTGTTCAGCACGATGATGTTGTCACAATTACGGACGGAAGTGATTTTCTGGGCAACTATGATGGTCGTCTGTTGTTTTTGTTTAACGAGATTTTCCTTTATTTTTTCTTCCGTCTTCGCGTCAACGGCGCTGAAGGCATCATCCAAAATCAGTATTTTCGGTTTTCGGATCAAAGCCCGGGCCAAAGACAAACGCTGCTTTTGGCCTCCGGAAAGGTTGGTTCCGCCCTGCGTGACTTCGCTCTCGTAGCCATGTTCGGCTTTCTTGGCGAACTCATCGGCGAGGGAAGCGACCGCGGCGGCTTCAATGTCCTCTTCGGTGCTGTCTTCCTTTCCCTGACGAATGTTTGAGGCCAGCGTTCCGGAGAAGATCAGGGAGTCCTGGGTAACGAAAGAAATGTTTTCCCGAAGAAAGCGCAGATCGATGTCCCGGACGTCGATCCCGTCGATCAAGACCTGGCCCTGGGTGACGTCATACAAACGCGGGATTAGCTGGATCAGGGTGGTTTTTCCGCTCCCGGTGGAACCGATGACCCCGGTGACCGACTGACTTTTTATTTTCAGGCTGATGCCTTCAATGGTGTTCGAGCCGGCGGTGCCTTCTTCATCCGCATACCCGAAACTGACATTTCGGAATTCAATGTCCCCGCGCATTTCGAATCCGGTTTGCGGTTCTTTCGCGTTGGCGATGTCGATCTTGGTTTTCAAAACCAGCATGATCCGGTCGGCGCTGACGGCCGCCCGGGAGATGGAGATGGCGACCATCGACAGCATCATCAGCGACATGATGATCTGTTGCAAATAAGAAATGTAAGCGGAGATCGTTCCCACCATGGCGACCCGGGCTTCCCCGGTATAGACCGACACCAGATAACTGGCGGTCAGAAGGACGGCGCCGATGGCCAGGTTGCTGGTCAAAATGATGATCGGATCCATCAAAGCCATTCTTTTGTTCGCGGTGATGACGACGTTCGTATACTCGTCATTGACGATCTTAAACTGGTCCCGATCGGCTTTTTCGCTTCCGAAGACTTTTATTTCGCGGGCGCCGCTGATGCTTTCGATCAGTTTCTCGTTGAGATTATCATTCTTTTCCTGAAGTTTGACAAAGATCCGGGCGGCTCGGGTAATGATGAAAAAGATCGAGACCCCAAGAATCAAAACGGCGATCAGGATGATCAAAAACAGATCGGCGTTGGTAATGTAGGCCATGATCAAAGCTCCAACCAGGGTCAGCGGGTTGCGCAGGATGGCCCGGAAACTCATCAGCAGCAATTGTTGAATCTGGCCGGTGTCGTTGGCGATGACGGTCATGAGCGCTCCCGAGGTGATTTTGTCTACATTCGAAAAGGATAGATCCTGGACTTTCCGAAATAATTCGCTCCGCAGGTCAGCGGTTATCTTGGTGCTCAGGTACTGGGAAAAGAAATTATTGAGAATGGTGGTAATCACCGCGCCGATGGCGATGCCCACGACCAGCAGTCCGGTTTGATAAACATAGGAAAGATCATTCCGGCCGCTGTTGATTTCCGTAAAGATTCCTTTGGTTATCATCGGTATCGCCAAAGCGATACCGACGTCCCCAATCATGAAGAGAATGGCGAGGATGGCATGCACGAGGTATTTTCGTTTAAAAGCCCGTTTATATAACGTTAGCAGTGATTTCATTTTTTCTCCTTGGAAGATCGGAACTCTGGTACATCAAGTCCAGATAACGATCATATTCGTTTTTGGCGTTGGTTGGGTCTTGGGGATGAGCAAGATACCCAAGCAGGCATAGAGAAGTCAACTTTTCCGTCAGCCCGATCATTTCGTGCGGTTTTTCGTTTTTGATTTGTTTGGCCATGATGGCCCGGGCTTCCGGATCGATCTTGGAACTGAACAAAGGCGGGATCGCCACCCTGGAATCTTTAAGCATGACGACCAAGATGTTCGGTATGAAATGTTCCCGGTTTTGGGAACCGATCTGTTCCAAAGTGTCGGCGAATTTCGCTTTCAGCGACGAGAGAAGATTAAAAGCATGCCGTTCCAAATAAACATACAAAGGTCTTGCTTCCTTCCCGTAAAGGTGAAACAGCAAAATCGAAAACAACTGGGCGGGACCATCAAAATACTGATAGAAACTTCCCCGCGGAATTCTGGCGTCACGGACGATGTTCGATATCAAAACTTGTGAAAAAGGAACCCGGGAAAACTCGTTTTTGGCGGCTTCCAGGATCCGTTCCTGTTTTTCTTTCGAAAGGTTTTTAAAAGTCATGAACCCCATGTTTTCATCTCCTTTGGGGTATTTTATCACAAATGTGACACCGTGTCAAAGCCCATGCAAAAAAAACCGCCGCCAAAGCGGAACGGTTTTTCATTCGGTCGATATTTTGATTTTCTTGATCAGGATCTCGCTGATGATCACCAAAACGATCAGCAAAATGGCCCAGGCAAAAACGTTGGCCGTATCCAGACTGATGATCCCCTGAACCATGGCGTAACCGATGGTATCTTTCGGCTGGGCGATGTATTCGGCCATGACCATGACTTTCAACCCGAGCCCGAGCGATTGGACCAAAGCGGCCAGCGCGTGCGAAAAAGACAGCGGCAGATAAATCTTTCGGATCCCGTAGAAATTGTTTCCTCCGACCATTCGGATCTCGTCTTTGATGTTTGGGTCGATCACCCGAAAACTGAGCAAAAACATTTCGTAAAGGATCGGGAAGACCACGAATCCGGTCACGAACAGCGGGCTTGAGGCGTTTCCGAACATCAAAAGCAGGACGATGATCACCGCGACGATCGGCAGCGTCCGCAAAGTCACAAACAAAGGCTTGAGGACATATTCGACCGGTTTGAACAAAAACGACAGGATGGCCAGAACAAAGGCCAGAATGAAACAAATCGCGATGACCAGCAGCAATCGGGAAACGGTATTTAAGATTATCAGATAAGTTCCGGCTTCCGAAAGCGCCTTGATCAATTCCGAAAAAACCGCTCCGACGCTGGGGATGACCAGCGAGTTGTCCACGGCGGAAGCCGCAACGGCCCACGCAAGCATTAGCCCCAGCAATCCGAGAAACAAGTAAACGGCATTGCTTTGGTTCTTTTTCATCGGTAGAATCCTTCCTCCGGAACCGATCCGCCCAAAATCCCGGGATTATGCTCGTTAAGCAAAGCAAAGTAATCGGCCAAAAAGCTTTCATCTCCGGAAACGGCCACATAATCAATGTGGCTTCGGGGAATGGCTCTGGCGATGGTTTCCGCAGTCAGATTCGAAAAATAAGAATGTTTTTCAACAATGAGCACGGCATAAGCGTCCGGATCATCATCCAGCTCCTCGGTATTTTCTTGCAACAATTCCAAAAAGACGTCGATGTCGGCGGGATGGGCGCTATCTGGGTTAACAAAGACGCCGGCCTGAGGAATGCGCGCAATCTCGGATTCCAAAACGTCCTGAAGATCCAATATGTTCAGTTCGAGCCCATAATTGATCTCCAGCGCGGATATGACCGGTTCGGCGGCCAAAATGAACGGGTAATCGCAGTTTGATTCATCATCCGGATCGCTGGTATTGGTCAGAAAGAACGGCAAAACCAGATTGACGCTGGCCTGATAACTGATGTTCGCCATTACCGACCCGGCGGCCAGAGCCGCTTTCAGAACGATGTCCGGCGTGCTGTTTTGGCCGTAAGCCATGAGCGATTTTCCGCTTAAGTCGGAAACCGAAGCGAGGCCATGGGTTTTCCGGGTTATCACGTAAGTGTTCCCAAACGTCAGGATCCCGGCCAGCTGATAATCGCTTCCGCCTTCAATGAAAGCTTTGGCTCCCAAATTCAGCGGGGCAACGATGATGTCGTGGCTTTTCGAAGTCATGGCCGCCACCAGCAGACTCGAGTTGTTGACATCTTCGATGGTGACGTTCTTGGTTCCGATCAGATTCCCGACCGCCAGAAGCGGGATCCCCGACGGGACGATCACGCTCACATTGTTTTCGATTTGTTTTGAACCGCAGCCGACCAGCATCAGCCCAATCAGCAGCACTAATATTTTTTTCATGATAGGTTACCTCTTTACAGAACATTATATCTCAAGTATAATGAATTGTCCGTAACATGGGTTACAGAGAGGCTACTATGAACGTTTTCAAAAATCATCTTTCTTTTTTCACAATCAAGAAATACAAAGCCAAATCCGTGATCTTCACCGAGGGGACCGAATGCAAATGCTTGGGCGTGGTCTTAAAAGGCGAAGTCGAGATCTCGACGACTACCTTCCTCCAAAAAGAATTTTCGATCAAGATCCTGACTCCGGATGCGATTTTCGGGGAAAACCTGCTGTTTTCCGACGGCGGCTTCTACCTCGGCCATGTCATATCCAAAACCGATTCGGAAATCGCTTTGATCGGAAAAGCCGACTTGCTTAAGCTTCTTTCGAATAACCCCGCCCTTCTGGAAGACTATCTTCGGGAACTTTCCGAGAGCCACTTGCAGCTGCAACAAAAAATCAAGATCCTTTCCCAAAAGTCGGTCGCGGAAAAGATCATGTTCCATCTCGGGGAATGTTCAAAAAAGATTCATTCGCTTCGCATTCCGGTCAAAAGCAAAGAACGTTTGGCGGCTTATCTGAACATTCCGAGGCCTTCGCTTTCCCGGGAACTCATTTCGCTTAAAAACCAGGGGATGATCGATTATGACCGCCATTTCATAACCATTTTGAAAAACCAATAACCATCTATTAAAAAAAAGAGTTAGCTTTCAAACTTTCGAAGCCAACTCTTTTTGCATCGGTTCATTAAACCGGCTCATTTCTTTTCATAAAGGGTTCTTTCGTGATAATGGGTATGAAGCAGCTGATGGGAAATGTGTCCCCCCGGTTCCTTCAGAAAATCCTGATACAAGGCTTTAACGGCCGGATTGTCATGGGATTTGCGAATGTTGGTCGTGGAATCGAGGTTATAGAGCGCTTGGGCTCGGGCTTTTCTGACATCGATCTGTTCCATGATCTTGGCGTTGACGATCGGCTGTCCGCCGCCGTTGACGCACCCTCCGGTGCAGGCCATGAATTCAACAAAAGCATATTTGTCCGGGTTGGCTTTGATTCGTTTCATCATTTCCGGAATGTTCGCCGATCCGTTTACGACCGCGACGGTGACTTTCAGTCCCGCCACATCGATGGTGGCTTCTTTGATCCCATCGGATACTCCGCGGAGAGCCGAGAAAGCCTCAAGATCCACATTCTTGTTTTCGAGGATCTCTTTGACGGTCCGAAGCGCCGCTTCCATGACCCCGCCGGTGGCGCCAAAAATCACTCCGGCTCCGGTATATTGGGCCATCGGCCCCTTCGGTTTAAGTTCTTCCAGACCGCGGAAATCAATTTCCGAACGGCGGATCATCCGCGCCAGTTCGCGAGTGGTCAAGACATAATCGACGTCACGGACGCCTTCAACTTCCATTTCCGGAAGTTTGGCTTCGGATTTCTTGGCAATGCAAGGCATGATCGATACGACCCGGATCTTGTCCTTCGGAATGTTTAGTTTGGCAGCATAGTAATTTTTGATCAGCGCGCCCTGCATTTGTTGCGGCGATTTGCAGGTCGAAAGATTAGGCAGATATTCCGGATAATAGATCTCGATGTAACGGATCCAGCCGGGCGAGCAAGAAGTGAACATCGGCAGAACCGTCGGATCATTGGCCAGACGTTTTTTCAACCGGCCGATGAATTCGGTGCCTTCTTCCATGATGGTCACGTCCGCTGCGAAGTTGGTGTCGGTCAAATCTTCAAATCCGAGTTTTTCCAAAGCGCGGTACATTTTGCCTTCCACGTTGGTTCCGATCGGATAACCGAATTCTTCTCCCAAAGTGGCTCGGACGCTCGGAGCGACCTGAGCAACAACATAATATTCTTCTTTGTCCAAAAGACTGAGAACTTCGTCGATGCTGTCTGTTTCTCTCAAAGCGCCAGTCGGGCAGTATTGAATGCATTTTCCGCAGTATATGCAGCCGGAATCGTCGATTGAATGATTCATGGCCGGCCCGACATAACTGATGAACCCGCGCTTGTTGTAATTGAGAACCGAAGTTCCTGCGAACTTCTCGCAAGCGGCAATGCAGCGTCCGCACATGACGCATTTGGAACTGTCGATGATGAGCGAGTCGGTGATGTTGATGATGATTTTTTTCTTTTCGCAGCTTAAGTCTTCGCCCACGACATTCGGAACATTGTATCTTCGCAAAAGATGCAAAAATTCGCAGTTTTGTTCGCGGGGACAGCGCCAGCATTCGAATTTGTGATTGGCGGCCAACAGCACCAAATTGTTGCGAATGGCTTGTTTGACCTTGTCGCTGTTGGTTTTGACTTTCATGTTTTCGAATACTTTGACGGTGCAGCTGTTTTTAAGCCCACGGATTCCTTCGACTTCCACGACGCAGATCCGGCAGGCCGAGGTTTCGTTCAAACCTTTCAAAAAGCAAAGGCGGGGAACATCGACGCCCGCCAGGGTAGCCGCGTCCATGATCGTGGATTCGCTGGACACTTCCAGCGGGATGTTATTGATGGTTACTTTTACGGTACTCATTTGCCTGTCCCCCTTAAGCCGTTACAATCGCGCCGACCGGGCAAGCCAACTTGCACGCTCCGCATTTGATGCAGATGTTCGGGTTGATGGTATGGCGCTGTTTGATGTCGCCGCTGATGGCATGGGTTGGGCAATTGCGTTTACATTTTCCGCAGCCGATGCAGTCGTTGGTGATGTAATATTTGATCAGGGCCTTGCATACGCCGGCCGGGCATCGTTTTTCCACGATGTGGGCAAGGTATTCGTCCCGGAAATGATTAAGCGTGGATAAAACCGGGTTCGGGGCCGTTTGTCCCAACCCGCACAGGGCCGAGTCCTTGACGGAATTGGCCAGGCTTTCCAAATCATCCAAATCATGCAGAGTCGCTTCGCCCCGCGTTATTTTTTCCAAGAGTTCCAACATGCGCTTGGTGCCTTCGCGGCACGGCGTGCATTTTCCGCAGCTTTCGTCAACCGTGAATTCCAAAAAGAACCGGGCGACGTCGACCATGCAGTTGGTTTCGTCCATGACGATCATGCCGCCGCTGCCCATCATCGATCCGAGGCTGACCAAAGTGTCATAATCGATCGAAGAATCCAGATGTTTGGCCGTCAGGCATCCGCCCGAAGGACCGCCGGTCTGAACCGCTTTGAATTTCTTGTCGTTCGGGATTCCGCCGCCGATGTTGTAAATGACCTCCCGGAGCGTGGTTCCCATCGGGATCTCAAGCAAACCGGTATTGTTGATCTTTCCGCCGAGGGCAAACACTTTGGTCCCCGCCGATCTTTCGGTGCCGATGTGGTTGAACCAGTCGGCTCCTCTGAGAATGATGGCCGGAATGTTCGCGAAAGTCTCGACGTTGTTGATGATGGTCGGACGTTTCCAAAGTCCCGCGTCGGCCGGAAACGGCGGTTTGTTTCGCGGAATTCCCCGCTCGCCTTCAATGGAGGCCATCAGAGCGGTTTCCTCGCCGCAGACGAAAGCTCCGGCTCCCAGCCGGGTCTCCAGATCAAAGGAGAATCCCGATCCCAAAATATCGTTTCCCAAAAGCCCGGCTTTGTAAGCTTCGGAAATGGCATGATTGACCCGTTCGACGGCCAAAGGATATTCCGCCCGAACATAAATGTAACCCTGCGAAGCGGCGATGGCATATCCGCCGATCGTCATGGCTTCAATGACGGAAAAAGGATCGCCTTCCAAAACGGCTCGGTCCATGAACGCTCCCGGATCGCCTTCATCGGCGTTGCAAATCAAATAATGCTGTCCGCCCTTGTTGCGCGCGGCCAGGCTCCATTTCATTCCGGTTGGAAATCCGGCGCCGCCGCGGCCCCGGAGTTTGGATTTTTTGATCTCTTCAATGACGGTTTCGGGCGTCATTTCGGTCAGCACTTTCGCCAAGGCCATATAACCGTCCCGGGCGATGTATTCGTTTATGTCCTGGGGATTGATGATCCCGCAGTTTCGCAGCGCGATTCTTTCCTGATGGGCATACAGATTGGTCTCGCGGAATTTCTGAATCTTGGCTTCGTCTTCCGGAGTGATGTTGGTATACGCTTTCCTAGTTACTACCGCGCCGTTCAGCAGATGCTCTTTGCATATTTCGGCGACATCCCGGACCGCAACGTTAGTGTAAAGCGTGGAATCGGGATAAACGATGACGACCGGACCTTTGTCACAAAAACCAAAGCATCCGCTCATGAAGACACTGACATTCTGATCAATTTCGAATTCGACGATCTGTCTTTGGAATTCTTCGTAAATGGCTTGGGAAGCGGAAGACGAGCAATGGGTGCCGCCGCAAACGACGACTTGATATCTAAGCGCCATAATATCCTCCGATTTTCTTGTATTTCGCGATCAGCAAGTCTTCAACGACCAATCCGTTTAGAATGTGCGTGTCAATGATCCTTTCGGCGTCCATCGGCTTTACTTTGCAATAAGTGGTTCGAAATCCCTTGCTGTCAAAGACCTCCACGATCGGTTCCAAAGCGCATTCGCCGATGCATCCGACCGAAATGACCGAAATGTTTTCGAGATTGCGGTCGTTGATGATCTTTTTCAAAGCTTCGTAAACCGGTTCGGCTCCCGCGGTAATGCCGCAGGTGGCCATGCCGACGACGATCCGGAAAGCATTGCCCTTTCCGATCATATTCATTTTTTGGGAAGCTTCTTCCTTAATTTTTTTCAATTGTTCAATAGTCATGCGTGATTCTCCTCCTTCGCGCTGCCTCAATGGCCCTTCCGGGATCTCAAAAGCCGATCCCGTCTTCGGTCAAAGTCGGATTTCCTTTGGCCGGAATGATGGTTGGTTATTTTGCATGAAAAAACTTGGCGGTTCCATTTCCCGCCTTGCTTTCTCAGATGTTGGTTTCTTTGTTCTCTTTGTTTTCTTTCAGAATGGTTTCGACTAAAAGGCTCTCCACCGCATTCTTCGCGATCTTCGGGTTGGCGGCTCCGTAGACTTTTCCGTCGATGACGAAAACCGGCGAAAGACCACAAGCGCCGATGCAGCGTGCCGCCGCCAAGGTGAACTGTCCGTCCTCGGATGTCTCCCCCGGCTTGATCTGCAACAGATCGGATAAAGTTTGGATGATCTCATGGGATCCCCGCACGTAACAAGCCGTTCCCAGACAGACGCTGATGACGTGCTTCCCTTTCGGTTCGATCGAAAAGTGTGAATAGAAACTAACGACGCCGTTGATTTTTCCGACCGGCTCTCCCAGCTCCTCGGAAATTATTTTTTGAACCGGGATGGGTATGCATCCGAAGATCCTCTGAGCGTCATGCAAAGTCGGCATTAAAGGGCCGGGCTTCTTCATGTGTTCGGCGATTCTGGCTTTCAGATCTTGGATTTGTTCTTCGGTCATCAAAAATTTTGCTGCCATTTTTTCCTCCTGTATATTACGTTGGTATTTTACCATAATACATTCTAAATAGAAATAGGCTAGCCCCCCAGTAAAACCGATTACATTTCCCATGAAAAAAACCGGCCGTTAAAAGCCGGTTTTATCTTCATAGGTCAAGCAAGGCAGACTGATAAACGAATATTCTGGTTTCTCCTCCATAAGTCACGGTGACTTGGAAGGAAACGGTCGTTTTTTGGTTGGGATGACTGATCACTTTTCCAGTATCGTCAATGATCTCCGGCGACAGCGATTTCCAGACGAAAGCCACGTCTTGAAGCTGGGTTTGCGCAAAATATTCGATTTGCACCAAATCAATGAATTCTCCCCAGCGGTTGGCTTCGCGAATGACCTGCGGACAATTCTTTTGACTGAAGTCATAATGCTGTTTGACGGCGTCGAATCCCAAATGGTAATCAATCAAAAGTTTGGCCGTCAGTTTGGCCAAACGGCGCATCACCATGTTGAAATCCACACCTTGATAAACGCAGGACTCGATCCCGATCCCGAAATAATTGCCTTCATGGCTGGCCGCATGCCAACCCACTTCCTCGATTCCCAGCTCCTGATAGGTTTCATGATCATCAAGGGAGAAATGCCAAGAAGCCTCGCGGTTCGAATTTTGAATGTACGAACTCAAGGCTTTCGCGGTCGCGGTCGGCGCGGCCATCCCGGTATTGTGAATGACGATGTACTTGGTCTCGGTCCGGTTGATTCCCGGCCGAATGGTCAGGTTGGTCATCGGAACGATTTCCTGAATGATCGTCATCGGCGTTGCGTCATAAAACGGCAGATAGCCGATGTTTTGCGACGGAACCCGTTCATATCCGGCTTCGCTTCCGTACAGATAAAATAAATCGATGACATTGATTTCCGGTTTGCACACCGAGTTCAGGAACGCATCGATCTGGCTCCATTTGGCTTCGGCCACATTTCCGGTCACATGCACATTGTAAGTTGATCTCACGATTCCCTCCCCAACTTGGATCGTCACGGTCAGATTCACGTTTTGATCATAGAGCGGCTGACGGAAAGTTCCGTCTGAAGCGATGACGCCGGGATTGGATGATTCCCAGGTGATGACGGAGGCATGGGTTTTTGATTCAGTGGACAACTCCAAACTTCCGGCGGCCTCGGAAATCAATCCGTAAACAGTGTCATATTCCAATTGAATTTGATGAGCTTTCTGAAGATCGGTATAGCCTTTTGCAATCATGTTCCTGACAAAAGTCTGGGTTTCGTCTCCCAAAACCACTTGAAAGGACAGGGTGAACGCCGTGTCTGATTCCGGCTTGAAATAATCACCGCCGGAGGTAAAAACTTCCGGAGCGGAAGAACTCCAAGTAATGACGCAAGGATGATCGGGAACGCTCAAAGGCAAGGAAAGATTGACATATACTTCCGTCCCGATGATCTTGTCTACATATATCTCAATGGCATCCATGACGGTCCCGTAGCCCTTAATGATGACGGGAACGAAGATTTGTTTCGTTTCGCCATTCAACTTAACCGAACAAAGCAGTTCAGTCGGATAATCCACGATTGGCGCGGTATAGACGCCGGCGTTGGTCAGATACTCCGGATCGAAAGATCGCCAGGTGATCAACGAACCAAATTCCAAATCGGTGGTCGGGAAGGGTTGATTATCGCTGATGATCTTATCTTTGTATGCATCAAGGATCCATTTTTCGACTTTTTGAAGGTCAGTCAAAACCGGTTCTTCATCGATCGGCTCTTCGTCGATTGGTTCTTCCTCATTGATCGGATCGGTCTCTTTGCAGCCGGTCCCTGCGATTCCGAACCCGATGATCATTATCAGAAAAAGCAGATATCTTCCTAATTTCATTCTTCTTCCTTTACCAGGCTTTCGCCAACAATGTTGATGTATGTTCATAAACATTGGAAACCGAATCAATGGTGACGGTCACTTTGTAACTGACCGTGGTCTGCGCTCCCGGATGGCTGATGATCTTTCCGGTATTATCCAGAATCTCCGGGGTCAGCGATTCCCAAACGAAATCCGCCCCTTGAAGATTTTTGATGGCAAAATATTCGATCGCCGTCAAATTCAAAAATTCATTCCAGCGGTTGGAGGCTCGCATGACGTGCGGGCAATCCTTTCCGGAAAAATAATTGTGCTGGCGGACAGTTTCGCCGTTTTTCTCATGACGACGTTATAATCGGTTCCCGGCTGCAAACAGGTTTCGATGCCGATTCCGTAGTAATTTCCGTCATGTTCTCCGGCGTGCCAGGCGACTTCATTGAGCGGAATGTGCTGATAAATTTCGGTGTTGTCCACCGAGTAATGCCAGGATACTCCCGGGTTGGTGTGAATGTAGCGGTTATGCATTTCCGCGGTTGCTCCGGAGTTGGTGTTGGCGGTGTCATGGATGACGATCCAACGGGTCTCGGTTTTCACGATCCCCGGACGATCTTCAAACGGCACCATTCCGTCCAGAACCACCGATTGGGAATTGGTGTAAAAAGGCAGATATCCTTCGTTGTAAGCCGTGTAAGAAGTTGCTCCGAACATTGTATATTGCTGAGTCTTGATCTCATCAAGAAATATCAGATCCAAAAATTCTTCAACCGCCAGCCATTTTTCGCTGTAATCCTTACCCGCGACTTCCAGTTCGACCGAAAAAGAAGTGCTCTGCGTTCCGGCGGTTACGGTACACCGAAGCGTGACCATTTGGTTTTGGGCCGGTTGGGTCAAAGCTCCGGTAGCGCTTAAGACCGCTGGTTTGTTTGAAGTCCAAACCAAATCGGCTGCATATTTCTCATCGAAAAGCGGAAGTTCCAAACTTTCCGTGATGACGTTTTCCGCCATTTGGCCGGCCAGAAACCGGTTCATGATGTCATCCGCTTTTTCGGCGATGGTGGTACCTTGAGCAATCACGCTTTTTTCAAAAGTCCTGGTTATTCCCTGACTCGGAAAAGTAACGGTTACCCGAATCGTAAACGGGGTGTCGATCGCCGGCTTTTTATATACTCCCAGATCGGTAAAGACCGATTGATCGGATGAAGACCAGGTAATGACGGCTTCCGGATAACTGGAATCAGTGGTCCGAATCTGTTCATAATTGCGGGTGATGAGCCGGCTGAACTGTTTCAAAAAGTCGCCTCCGACCAGTTCGGGGGCATATCCCCCGATGGTAACGGGAACCGTTGCGCCCCCGGTTCGGCCCAAATAAGTAACCGTAAAAGTTAGATTGGCGAAAGTGTCAAACTCTTTTTGAAAAATGACGCCCGCGTCGGTGATGACGGTTTGATCGTCGGAAACCCAAACGATCGAACCTTCAAGATCCGGGTGTTTGCTCGGAAGCGTCAGATTGAATGACGCCACTTCCGGAATTTGGGTTATGGCCCAATCGATGATGGTCTGTATGTTGTCCGCCGGGTCTGGTATGACAGTCACCGAAACATCGACCGCCTCCTGTTCGCCTTCAATGTAGACCAGGATGGTGACCGATCCGGTGGCTATCGCCGTGATCAACCCATCGGCGTCAACGGTTGCGATCTCATTATTTTCGGAGGAAAAAGTAAAGGCGGTTTCGGGATCTCCTTCCGGAATGCTGACCGAGATTTGCTCGGTCGATCCAACGGTCATTTCGATTTGAGTATTGCTGACGGACCAGTTTACTTTCGGTAAATCGGTTTCATCACATCCGGCAACCGCGAAAAGAAGCATGATCGCGGCGATCACATGGGTTATCGTCTTGATGGTTTTCATATATAGTTTCCTCCAATTTCTTTCGTAATGTCTTTGATCGAATCAAAAACGAAGTCGGGTTGAAATGGGCTTTTTTCTAGCATTTCTTTCGTGGTTTCTCCGGACAAAACCAAGACAGCGGTCACTTTCGCATTTATTCCGGCGGCGATGTCAGTATACAAACGGTCGCCGATCACCGCGATCTTCTCTTTCGGAAGTTTATGCAGATCCGAGAGCATGTCAATCATGGATGGATTGGGTTTTCCGATGAAGGTTGGCGTCTTTCCGGTCGCGTTGGTGATCATCTGGCAGATGCTCGCGCAATCGGGGATGTAGCGGTGGTTTTTGATCGGATAAAGAACATCGGCGTTGGTGGCAAAGAACTCCGCGCCGTTGTCAAGATACTCGCAAGCCTTCTCCAGTTTCTCATAACAAAGTTCGCGGTCAAACCCCACCACCACGATGTCCGGCTGATGATTGGTCATGACGACGCCGTAAGAAAGCAGTTCCTGCCTGAGAGCGTTCGTCCCGACCACATAAACGGATTTCCCGTTTCGGTTTCGGCTTAGGTATATTCCGGTTGCCATGCTCGAAGAAAACAGATTGTGTTCTCCGCACGGGATCCCCAGTCCAGCCATCTTGTTGATGTAATCATTCTTGTTGACGGAGGAATTATTGGTTAAAAACACATATTGTTTTTTTTGTTCGATGAGTCTAAAAACGAAATCCTTTGCTCCTTCGATCAAAGTGTCTTCGAAGTACACGGTTCCGTCCATATCCAATAAAAATAGTTCAATTTCTTTCAATGCTGTCATTTCTGTCTCCGATCCACTTTCTCGGTGGGTTCTGCTTTAGTTGTGCTTTCATTTTATCACAGATTGCGCCTTTTCCCAAGCAAAACTCAAATAAAAAGCACAAATCCAGCCGAGATGTCATAAAAAAGTACCGCTATTGCAGTACCATGTTTTTGAATAATTTTTGATGAATATGATAAAGCTTCAAAAAAGGCCATTTAAACAATGTTCTTACTATATCTCCTGAGTTTGCCACTTTGACCT
>DDXT01000019.1 GCA_002347755.1 Caryophanales bacterium UBA2253 | reverse complement strand
ATATTAATAAAAATAATTTAGTGCTTGACAAAATGAATATTCCGTAATAGAATATTGTCATGAGGTGCAATGATGAGCAAAAAAATTCTCAAAAAAATCGAAAAAGGACTGCTCACGGCTGAACAGGGATACGACTTGCTTTATCGCCCCAAGACTCGTCCGGCCCGTTATATTAGCTTGCGGACGAACATCCAAGAGCAAAAATGGGTTTCATCATTAATCAATCTGCTCTTTTTCTTTCCGATTCCGATTGTCTTGGGTGAAAGATTAATTTGGAAAGAGGCAAAGAAAAAAGGCATGGATATTGACTATCCGACTTTCAAGTCCCTGATCGCTACCAGCGGCGGAACAGCCATCAACGTCATTTCTGAAGAAGCTAAAATACAAATTTCCATTTTTTAGGAGGAAAAGATATGAAAAAAGAAGTCATTTCAAAATGCCCGATTTGTGGCGACGAATTATCTATTACCCGGCTTCACTGCCACAATTGCGGTGTGGAGATCAACGGCGAATTTTCCCTAAGTAAGTTATGTCGTTTATCTAAGGAGCAATTGACCTTTGTGTTATTGTTTTTAAAAAATCAAGGGAACATCAAGGCCATCGAAAAAGACATGAATATCTCGTACCCGACCGTAAAGAAAATCTTGAACGATGTACTGGTCAATCTCGGGTATGATGTTGGCGAAGAAGAAGTTGGAAAAACAGCCATCCAACGCCAGGAAATCTTGGATAAATTGGCTAATAAAGAATTAAGCTTTGATGAAGCCAACCAAATGCTTAAGAATCTAAAATAGAGGGAACCATGATCGAAAGAGAGAAAATCTTAAAAATTCTTAAAGACGGAATCACAATCGTCTTGGGCAATGACCGCGATGACTCTCCTCATTGCAAAGAGACCGATCCTTCAAAACTACCGGAAGATGCGGAAATCGGAACCGAAATCGATACCGCCGACATTTATCGTTTTACATTAAAACGGGACTGGTTTATTGGAGAATGCCGATAAGACCCAAAATATCAATGATTTAATATTTTCTGAAGCAAAAATGAAAAGTGAGGAATGAATATGGATGAAAGAGAAAAAATTTTACAAATCCTGAAAGACGGCATCATAACCGTACCGGAAGCTATTGCTTTATTGGATGCCATCGCTGATGAACCAAGCGAAACCAAGAAACCTTGCCGAGAAAAAAACAAAGATTTTCAGGAAGCGCAAGAAGAGTTGCGGGGAAAACTCAAAAAGCTGAACGAACGACTGAGCCGGGTCGGAGAAGATGCTACCACTGCTGTCAGTGATGCCTTAAAAAAAGTTGACGCCAAATTAAACAAAAAAAACAAAAAATATGAATACAAAGAGAACGAAGATGAATGAAGAAAGAATGAAAATTTTGGAAATGCTTGCCAATGGTGTCATTAGCGCCACCGAAGCCAACGAATTGCTGTCAACTCTCGACAAGAACAAAGTCGAGGTGAACGGAAAGGAACTAAAAGAAGTTAACGCCCTAAAACAAAACTCCCCCCGTTTTTTGCACATTAAGGTGCTGTCTTCCGAAGGCGACAAGGTCAACATCAAACTTCCGGTCAACCTCGTCAAAGCCGCCATCAAAAGCGGAAATACTCAAGGGATGTTCGGAAAGATTCAGATCGATGGCATGGACAGTGATTTCATGAAAAACTCGATTGATTTTGATATGATTCTTCATTGCATCGAAAGCGATGTAATGGGAGATATCATTGACGTTGAATCCAGCGAAGGCGACGTCGTAAACATCTATATCGACTGAGATCCTCCCTAACCAAGTTGACGGCCGAACAAAAGCGGCCGTCAATTTTTATTTTTACTTGTTAATGCCGTCAAAATAGAGTAGAATATACTTAAAAAGAGGACGATTGTTATGAAACAGGTATTTGCGAGATTGTTCATAAAGGATTATAAAAGCGTCAACAAAGCCAAAGTTCGAATAGCTTATGGAAAAATGGCGGGAATTGTTGGGATCATATCCAATTTGGCTCTAAGCATTGCGAAAGTTTCGATTGGAATAATCATCGGAAGCATTTCCATTCTGGCCGACGGCATCAATAACTTTTCGGATGCCGGCTCATCTTTGGTAACGGTCATCGGTTTTCGGCTTTCCGCGATTCCTGCGGACAAGGATCATCCCTTCGGTCACCAAAGAATCGAATATGTGTCGGGGCTGATCGTTTCCTTCTCGATTCTCGCCGTCGGCCTTCTCCTAATGTACAACTCGATTTTAAAAATCATCACCCCGGTGGAATTGGACTACAGTTGGATTTCCATCGGCATTCTGATTGGGGCCATCGGCATAAAAATTTGGCAAGGTTTCTTCTATCGGAGCAATGCGAAAATCATAAAATCCAAAGCCCTGCTCGCCACCTCGTCGGATAGTTTCAATGACGTCATCGCCACTTCCGGTGTCCTCATTTCGGTATTGATCGGGAAATTTTTCGCTGTTAACCTAGACGGATACATGGGTCTCGTTGTTTCCATTTTAATCATTATCAACGGCATTGGTTTGGTCAAAGATACCATTTCACCTTTGATTGGTGAAGCGCCGACTCCGGATTTCGTTACACGAATCAAGAAAAAAATTCTCTCTTATGAAGGCGTGCTCGGCATTCACGACCTAATAGTTCACAATTACGGCCCGGCTAAAACCTTCATCACCGCGCATGTTGAGGTGGACAGTACCATGGACATCAACATCAGTCATGATATTATCGATAACATCGAACACGATTTTATGAAGACTGAATTAAATTTGGTAATTCACATGGACCCGATTGATGTCAAAAATCCTTATGTGCACGAACTGAGGGAAAAAGTCGCCGACATAATCAAGGGGATTGACCCGGTTCTGACCTTTCATGATTTTAGAATCGTTAAAGGCCCGACTCATACCAACATCATTTTTGATTTGGTAGTTCCATTAAAATATGACTTGACACCAGAGGAGATCAAAACGGCCATCGGCACCAAGATCAAAGAACTCGATGCCAGTCTCAACTTAGTCATTACCTTTGATCGCGAAGCTATTTCTTAAAAAGGAGAAAATATGCAAAACATTCAAAAATGGTTGAAATATCCGGAACTTGATCCGGAACTAAAACAAGAACTTGGAAAATTGGATGAAAACCAACTTCAGGATGCGTTTTATACTGACTTGACTTTCGGAACCGGTGGAATCCGCGGAATCATGGGTGTCGGGACCAACCGAATGAATATTTACACACTTCGCCTTGCTAATTATGGTTATGGAAAATACATTTTGAAACGCCACCCTTCCGGAGCATCCGTTGTCATCGCCTATGATTCTCGAAATAAAAGCTGGCAATTTGCCATGGAATCCGCGAAAGTGTTGGCATCGCTCGGAATTAAATCTTATGTTTTCAAGGACATTACTCCAACGCCGGTCCTGTCATTCGCCGTTCATTATCTTCAGGCCAGCGGCGGAATTGTCATTACCGCCAGCCACAATCCCCCAAAATACAACGGATACAAAATATATGATGAAGACGGGTGCCAATTGGTTCCCGAACTGGCAGATCAGGTCATCTCCGAAATCGCTCAAGCCCCAGATGCATTTGACATAAAAGTCGAGGATTTTACGGCTTTGTTGGCGCGGGGAAAAGTTCAGAATGTTCCCGTTGAAGTCAACAATGAATATTTGAAGAAGGTCAAGGAAATCAGTGTTAACCCTAAGTTGGACAAAAACAATTTCCGGGTCGTTTTCACCCCTCTGCATGGAACCGCAGCGGTTTTAGGCAAAAAACTTTTGCAACAACTTGGCTATAACCCGATTTTCGTAACTGAACAAATGGTTCCTGATCCATTGTTTTCGACGGTTTCATCTCCCAATCCTGAAAATCCGGGGGCTTTTGAACTGGCAATCAAATATGCTAAAGCCAATAATGCGGATATTTGTGTGGCGACTGATCCGGATGCAGACCGCGTCGGAATAGCCGTTTTGGACAAAGGGGAATACCGGTTGCTGAACGGAAATCAAACCGGAGCCATTTTGATTTATTATCTGGTAAATAACCGCCCGATTAAATTGCCGGCGGTGGTTTTCAATACCATCGTCACTTCTGAGCTGGGAGCCAAGATCGCGAAAAGCAAAGGGTTGGAAGTCATCTCCACCCTGACCGGTTTCAAATACATCGGTTCGCAGGCCAAATTATTGGAAGGAACGGACAAACAATTTTTCTTCGGTTATGAGGAATCTTACGGATACGTGGTCAGCGACTTCGTCCGTGATAAGGATTCTTTGCAAGCTTTGCTTCTGTGCTGCGAAGCCGCCAATTATTACAAATCCCAGGGTAAGACCTTGGTTCAGGTTTTGGATGAAATCTATTTGCAATTCGGGTATTTCCACGACGATTTGGTCAACATCAGTTTGGAAGGTCGGGAGGGAGCCGAAAAGATCGAAAGAATATTGGACCATTTTCACCATACCCCTTACGAAAAAATCGGCAAATTCCGGATCGTATGCAAAGAGGATTACCTGACTTCTCAAAAGAAAGAGATCGGCTCGATCACGCCCATTACCTTACCTGTTTCCAACGTCATCAAATATTACCTTGAGGACGGAAGTTGGTTCGTTTTGCGACCAAGCGGAACCGAACCGAAAATGAAAGTATATTTTTCAGTGGTCTCTCACAATCGAAATTTGGTTGAAAACAAATTTAAAGAGATCAAAGAAGCCGTTTTTGAAATAATCAAGAAAGTAGGTTAATTATGAAACAAGAATTCTTCGTCAACAACCGCCAAAAATATTTTCAACAAGTCATGGACAATTCGCTGTCCATCTTTTTCTCCGGCCGAACTTTCCCGAAATCCGCGGATGAAGATTATCCTTTTGAAGTAGACAAAAACTTTTATTATCTGGCCGGGATCAATCAAGCCAATGTCATGTTGGTTATCACCAAGAAAGGCCAAAAGATCCAAGAGACCCTTTTCATCGAACCAAATGATGAAATTTTAAGCAAGTGGGTAGGACGAAAACTTACTCCTGAAGAAGCTAGCCAACAATCCGGAATCGAAAAGGTAATGTACGCGAATGAATTCAACAATTTTGTTTTTTCGCTATTGAACAATTCCCGCTATCATACGGAACGCATTAAAAACGTTTATTTGAATTTGGAAAGACGCAATAACGGGGTTTATACCAATCCGGCTTTGGAATTTTCTAAACATTTCCTAAGAAAACAATATCCGGAAGTGGCAATTCACAACGCTTATGAAATTGTCATCGGCTTAAGAATGATCAAGACTCCGGAAGAAGTGGCGTTGATTTGCGAAAGCATCAAAACGACTCAAGCCGGAATTGAAAGCCTGATGGCCCATTCGAAAGCCGGGCTTTACGAATATCAATTGGAAGCATATTTTGATTTTGCGATCAAATCCGACGGTCAGAAAGACTATGCTTTCAAAACCATCGCCGGAAGCGGAAAAAACGGGGCGATTTTACATTATGTTGCCAACAATAAAGTTTTGGAAAACGGCGATTTGGTTTTGTTTGACCTGGGATCGCGCACCGAATTCTATGTCAGCGACATCACCCGAACTTTTCCGGTCAACGGAAAATTCACGGCTCGTCAAAAAACGGTTTACCAAGCGGTTTTGGATGTCAACAAAAAGTGCATCGCTTTCTTGAAACCGGGGATTACCTGGAAAGAATACAATGACTTCGCCAAAGATTTGCTGACTAAGGCCGCTTTTGGGCTGGGATTGATCAAAGATGAAAAAGAACTGGTCAAGTATTATTTTCATTCCATCGGCCATTTCACCGGCTTGGACACTCACGATCCGGGTTTGAATGAACTGGCTTTGGCTAAGGACATGGTCCTGACCGTTGAACCGGGATTGTATGTCGAAGAAGAGAACCTCGGCATTCGAATTGAGGACAACGTCCTGATAACCGAAGACGGAGCGGAAAACTTAAGCGAGAGAATCATCAAAGAGATTCCCGATATTGAAAAATTCATGGCTGCTTCCAAGAAGTAGCCTTTTTTGTCCTTCGTAACGGAAAACGCGAAGTTTTCGGATAATATACTTGCGGAGGCGAAATATGAAAAAGTTATTAATTGTTGTCTTATGTTTATGGGCCACCATTGGTTTTCTAAAAACCGAGGCTTATTCGACGACCGGACACGAGGGGATCATGACCGTTTCCTTTGAAGAGGAAGGCGAACTATTGGTTGACATGACTTCGACTCAGATTCAAGCCGGTTATAAGGCGCTTGGGAAGAATCGATTCTTTGGGTGGAAATATCATTTCTTTAATATTAAAAGCCAGGCTACTTATCTGGGAGAAATAATATTCGCACGAAGCAATCGGACCAATGACCGATTGGAAATTGATTACCAGATGAAGGAAACCAATTATTCAGAACGAAGCATCAAGACGACCGGAACATTATCCGGACAGTTTGAAGGAAACATAAAAAAAATAGACGCCGGCTTGAAAGCTGCCGGCGAGATTGAATTGGATCGAACCACGGCGATTACCCGAGTTGAAGATACAAAGTTTTCGTTTGTTGTTGAACCTTATCATCGGATGACCTTCCGAGTCACCGGTGATGCGGTCGTTACCAACGGCGTCAGCAAGTACTGTTTCTTGGGGATCACTTTTAAGAAAGGCACTTGGGAATATGTCGACATCATAACCCGTTATTACGAATTGTTTGAGGAAGAATTATCCTGATGAAGAAAATTCATTATGTGATAATATTCCTAATTGTTTCGCTTCTTGTTGTTGGCTTGGTAATTGTTTTCGCCAAACAATCATCCACTCTTAAAGTCACCGCCTTTCCGGTGGCTCACAACCTGGTTTCGAGTTATTCGGAAGAAGAGGAGTTGTCGGTCAATTTGCTTGTCAATTCCCCTAGCACTCACCTGACCGATTTTAACAGCATTACATCCTGCTCGGTCAGCGACCGGGAACGGGAGAATCAGTTGCCTTTGACCCTAGTGGCCATCAATCCTTCCAAAGAACCGGTCTTTCTCCGAAATGAAAACTTTTTTTCATTTGAATTCCGCTTTAAAGTAGACTTTACCACTGACTCGGATTATCAATTGGAAATACCGGAAGCTTTTCTGACCATTGGCAGCAACAAGACCGATGAAGATGTTTTTATGTATATTGGTTCCTTTTCTTTTTACAAAGTATCATCCTTTTTCCATGACAATTTTTACGTTACCAGACTTCGGGGATTGGTCAACGTTGTTAATTCCGGAAAAACCTTGGTAGCAGTCGAAATCGGAATTCGCAACGTTACTTCAACAAATTTGATCATTTCCCGGATCAAACCCCTCGACGGTAATGTTACGGTATCGAATTCGGATGTAACAGAAACTCTCAACTACCCTTATCAAGCTAGCGATTCCATCGATTCCGTTTTGGGCTTCGACTATCAGGTGAGTGGCGTCGGGGACAATTCCATTTTGGGAATTGAAATTCCAGAAGGAGAGAACGCTTCTTTTTTGCTTCCGCTAAAATACGTCATAGAAATGAAAACCAATTCTTTCGGTTTATTGATCGAATATTCCGTCGATGGAGAAGAGAAAATCGATTATTTGGACGATTTTACTTACTTTACTGATTATGCGTTTTATCTTCCGGAGATCAACCAACTGATCATCAGCACTTATGAAAATTATTGAATTAATGGAAGTGGAAAAATCATACGGAAAGCATAAAGTTCTGAACAATGTCAGCTATGCTTTCTGCTCGGGAAAGTGTTATCTGCTGGTGGGTGAAAACGGCAGCGGGAAAAGCACGCTTCTCAAAGGAATGCTTAAGTTGATCAGTTTTACTTCCGGAGAAGCCAGGATTCATCAAACCCCCATAGGCTATGTCCCGGAGAAAATTGTTTTTCCTGAATTTCTAAGCATTCATCAATTTTTGTCTGAACTGGCAAGGATCCGGGGTTTGAAAGGAAAAAAAGCCAACGAAAGGATCGACGCCTTGTTAGAAGAATGGGAACTATCCGATTCCCGTGACCGGAAAATGGGAGAACTTTCAAAGGGGATGAATCAAAAGGTCCTGATCATTCAAGCTTTGTTGACCTCCCCGGAACTCTATTTTTTCGATGAACCGATGAGCGGATTGGACGAGAGATCGCAAAGGCGGTTGGTTAACCAAATCAGAGCTCTTAAAATCGAGAAAAAAACTATGATTGTGACGACCCATTACCCTAGGCAGTACGAACAAGCGGCTGACATTGCCCTGATTATGGAAAACGGAAAATTGTATGAAAAATCTGATATCTTGCCATTTTAACTATCTGTTCAATAAAACCTTTTTGATTGCCATCGCGACGGTTTTGATTTTGTCCGTCATCGGCGATATTCTGTCCGTTCAGCTTTTGGCCGACATTTACGGATATCGTGAAGGCAATTCTTTATATTTTTTTAATTCATTCATGATCCTTCGCATTGTTTCGGGGTTCTTGGCCATTTTTTTAATGGGTAATTCCTTTCATCCCAAAATTGATCAGTATTCCTGTCTGCTTTTGACTTCCGGTGTTTCCCGATTTCGGTATTTTACCTCCAAAGTTTTAACGCTTGGGATTGGCGGCTTTTTATTCGTTTTAGGAGAGTATGTCATCTATCTGGCGGTCGGCTGGGTCGGATACCGGGGATTCGTTTTTCGGAGTGATGATCTGGTGTCTTTCGCTCATCTTTTTTTGCTTTTGCTTTTCTATGGTTATTTTGGAATGCTTTTGGTTCAAGCCTTTCAAAATCTTTACACGATAATCATTCCCTTTTCAATCATGAACATCGGAATGCTAATAAGCGAGAACCCCGGTTCGGGAATTTATAATATTTATAACTTTGTTTTTCTGGGGTTTGAGGACGAATCAATGCATTTGGTTTTTGGGGCTTTTCATGCCCTTTTCCTGGTGATGATCATATTGATAATAAACTTTGTTTTTTTTCGTTTCAAAGACCTTTAATTTCCTGATTGATTGTGATATTATTAACAAAGTCAAGAGAACCAGAATGATTTTAAAATACCAGTTGACTTTTTTTTGATTTTATTGTATAATACACGAGTAATAAATCATAGTGGAAAGAGGAAGTACCCACTTCTCACCTGATCGATTTCGTATCGGTAGGTATACGTCACTTAAATAGAAACATATGTGATCTTGGTGGGTGTCTTTGCTTGATACTCACTTTTCTTTTGCTATTTTTATTACAAACACTTTAGGAGGTGTTGTTTTATTAGTAAGAATATTGATCGCAAAACGGATGCCCTAATCAATGAAAACATTAATGCATCTGAAGTTCTGGTCATTAATGAAAAGGGCGAGCAGCTAGGCATCAAATCCCTTAACGAAGCCATTAAAATGGCTCGAAGCGTTGATCTTGACTTAGTATGCGTTGCTCCCAACGCCAAAACTCCTGTTTGTCGTTTCCTCGACTACAGTAAATTCCATTATGAGCAGGTGAAGAAGGCCAGAGAATCAAAAAAGAACCAAAAAATGGTCACCGTGAAAGAAATTTGGCTGACTCCGGTGATAAGTTCAAATGACTTTGAAACTAAGTTAAGAACCGGAAGAAAATTCCTTGAAGGCGGGGACAAACTTAAAGTCACGCTGCGTTTCAACCGTCGCGCTCGAATGATGTCTTCCGATATTGATGCCCAGAGAAATTTGGACAAATTCATTCAGATGACATCGGACATTTCCAACGCGGAAACCAAACCCGTTCAAGAAGGGAAAAGTATTTCTTTGATTCTTGTTCCCAAGAAAAAAAATTAAAAGGAGTGTAGAATATGCCCAAAATGAAAACCCATTGCGGTACAAAAAAACGTTTTAAAATTTCCGGAACCGGTCTAGTTATGTTCAGCCGTCCGGGAAACAGCCACTTGGCACCGGGAAAATCTCAAAAGAGAACCCGTCACTTACGTAAAGAATCTTGTGTATCCAAATCAGATTTAAGCCGTATCCGTCAACAAATTGCAAATATTAAATAATAGGAGGTAATATTTATGCCACGAACAAAAGGTGGAGTCGTTTCCCGAAGAAGACGAAAAAGAGTCTTAGTACTGGCCAAAGGTTATTTTGGCTCAAAACATACATTATTTCGTACCGCCAAAGCTCAGGTAATGAAGTCTTTGACTTATGCCTATGCTGATCGGCGTGATCGCAAGGGTAATTTCCGAAAACTTTGGATTACTCGAATCAACGCTGCCGCCAGAATGAATGGATTGTCATACAGCAAATTGATGTATGGCTTAAAGAATGCCAATATTGATGTCAACCGGAAAATGCTTTCCGAACTTGCCATTCATGATGCCGCTTCTTTCACCGTTCTCTGCGAAACTGCCAAAACCAAACTAGCCAAATAACATCACGAACAGTGATGCTCAGAGCGTTGACAAAGTCAACGCTCTTTTTTTCTTGTAATAAAATGGGACAATAGCCCCAAAAAGATACCTTTTTCGAGTCTAAAAAAATGTTTTTTTTGTTTTTTCAAGATAGTTGTGGGAAAATAAACGAACCCCATCTTTGAAAATGGGGTTTGTCATCAGTCTGAACATCACGAACAATGATGTTTTTTTTAAGAAGTTCGCCAAACGGCAAAGTTGTTTGATTTATATGGCTGGCTATGATATAATTACTTCAAATTGACTTCTTGAATTAGGAAGGTTTTACCCAAATGCAAAGAATCAAAGATATTTTTCAAAACTTTCTAAATCGGAAGGGAACCCAAAAAGTAAGATCCCTCCTTGGAAAGTTTTTTGACAGCGATTTGTATATCATTTTTTTCCTGCTGGTCGCTTTGGCCAATTGGAAATTCCATTTGGCCTATCTGGCCATTCCCGTCGGTCTGGTTTTGGCATTGCTTATCTTTATTTTTGATTTCAACCGTTTTCGTCTGGTTCCGATCATATTATTCGGGATTGGTTCGCTGCGGTTGGAGACAAGAGCGGTTTATCTGACACCGGCTTTGATCGTGGCGGCTGTGGCCATGCCTTTTTTGATTTATGATTTGTTTCGCAAAAAAGCGAAATTTTCGAACCATGTTCTCATTGGGATGATATTTTTGTTGATTGCCTCCGTCTTTTCGGCAGTCAATGCTCCCGATTGGAAATCACCAGTCCTCGGGATTTCCACGATGGTCTTTTATATTTTTCTGTTTGCCTACTTTTATAACCTTAAGACCCATTACGACGCTTTTGAAACTCGAATTTACGTGGCCCGGTCTTTCACTTATTTTGGATTAATGATTTTCGCCGAAACGATGGTCTATAATTTAGAAATATTTGAGGGCGGGACGATTATGGATTTTTTCAATTGGAAAGCCATTGACTTGAGTTGGGCCAACATTAATTATGTAGCCATGATGTATTTGTTGGTGATCCCCTTGACTTGTTATTGGTTTGTTCAGTACCAAAAGAAGTACCAATTGATCTTGGCTTTGACCATTGAGTTATTTGGTTTAGTATTGACTTTGTCACGCGGAGCTTACCTGGCGGTTTTGATTACTTTCTTGCCGCTGATCATCAAATTTCTTGGTGACATAAAGAACAAAACCGAATTCATTAAAAAAGCTTTTGTGGCCATCATTTTCATTTTGCTAGTGCTTTTATTGATTGGCATTCCCACCGGAGTGGTCAAAAGCTTTTATGAAGTCTTGAATCAAAGGGGAGTATCGCTGACCGGACGGGAGATCCTTTACCGGATCGGTTTGAGTGTCTTTTTGCGATATCCGCTTTTCGGCGGAGGGATTTTTACTTCCGAATATTACATTTCTCTGGTTGGAACCAGCACTTATTATCATAATTTCATCATTCAAACTTTGGCGACCATCGGGATCGTGGGGATGATTGCCTTCATCTATTACCTTTTCTCTTTGATCCGCCAATCGCTTCTGAAGTGCGATTATAATATTTATGTATTTTTTATCATTCTTAGTCTACTTGTTCACGGAATGTTCGATACAACGTTCTATAACCCTTTGGTTATGGTAACGTTGTCAATCATTCTGCCATTGATGAGCGAGAAGAAAGATTTGCCTGTTTCATCAGGAGAGGAGCCATTGAATGTTCACAATCAAAGTCAACCAGCAAATTCTGCAGTTTGAAGAAAAAGTAACCCTCGAAAAATTGGCGAAGGATCTGAAAGTCAACGCTTATGTGGCCAAGGTAAACAACCGCCTTCGGGAACTGGGATACTATGTCAATTACGACGCTGCCGTCGAGTTTTTGGATCTGAGCAGTTTCGAAGCCGGTAAAGTCTACGAGACCAGCGTTCGTTATCTCATGATCATGGCTCTCGAACAGCTTTACCCGGGCATAAAAGTCAAATTCAGCCAATGCGTTTCCCGCTCGTACATATGCGATGTTTGGGGGGTCGCGGTGCGAATCGACATGAACTTCATAAACAAACTTGATTTGGAAATGAAGAAGCTTGTTGAAGCGGATTATCCGATTATCCGCAAGAAGTTAAAAAAAGAAGAAGCAATCAGCATTTATCGTTCGCGAAATTATCTCGATAAAATTGAAGTTTTGAAGTACCGGTCCGAGGACACCGTCAACGTTTATGCTTGCGAAGACTACATCAACTATATGTTCGGTTATATGGTTCCTTCCACCGGATATTTAAAAAGCTACCGGCTGAGACTTTATTTTCCGAGTTTCATCGTTCAGCTTCCGCGAGCCGAAATCAACGGCAACATTCCGGAATTCATTGATTCTCCAAGTTTTGGGCGGATGCTCCGCGAAGCTCGCGAATGGTCGGAAAGTTGTCAGGCGAACTCGATTCCCAAGTTAAACGGATACGTTGAAACTGGGAATGCTTCGGATTTGGTCAACATGTGTGAGACAAAACATAACAACATGTTATCCGAATTGGGCCTGAGAATCAAAAATGACATTCACAACATCCGGCTTATCGCCATCGCGGGACCTTCGTCATCGGGAAAGACCACGTTCTCGCATCGCCTGCGAATTGAATTAATGACCCACGGGATCCACCCGGTCAAGATCTCAATCGATGATTATTATCTGAATCGTGAGAAAGCCCCGATTGACGAATTCGGAGAACCGGATTTTGAACACATTGATGCTTTGGACATTGATCTATTTAATCGGAACCTTTTAGCCCTGGTCGAAGGCGAAGAGGTAGACGTCCCGGAATTCGATTTCCAAATCGGGAAGCGGGTTGCTTTTCACAAAGCCCGGTTGGAACCCAATACTCCGATCATCATTGAAGGGATCCATGCTCTCAATGAACAGTTGACCAATTTGATTCCAAAAAATCAGAAATTCAAGATTTACATCAGCCCCACTTCACAGATCAATATTGATAACCACAATCCCATCAGTCCGACCGACATTCGGATGCTGAGAAGGATCGTCCGCGACGCCAAGTTCCGGAAAACGAACCCGGTCGTTACTTTCCAAATGTGGCCTTCGGTCCGGAGAGGGGAATTCCGATGGATTTACCCATTTCAGGAACAAGCGGATTTCATTTTCAATACCGAATTGACTTATGAACTAAATGTCATGAAAAAATACGCACTTCCAGTTTTGGAAAAAATTGACCACAATGATGAGTTTTTCATCGCGGCCAACCGACTGGTGAAGTTCTTGAAATACTTTAAGGACATCGACGATCGTTATGTTCCTTGCAACTCTTTGTTAAGAGAATTTATCGGAGAAAGCTGCTTTTATTGATATGAAAGAAAAAGACATTCTGTATTTGAAAGAGAACGTATTTAAAATCATCGGAAAGGACAATGCCTTGCTGACCGCCGGAACCATTCAAGATTTCAATGCGATGACCATCGGCTGGGCCACCATGGGCGTGCTTTGGGGAAAGAATGTCGTCATTGTCTATGTTCGTCCGACCCGCCATACCTATAACCTGATGGAAAGCCATGACATATTCACGGTTTCGTTTTATGATGAAGCCTTTCGAGAGAAACTTTCTTATTTGGGTACTCACAGCGGAAAAGATGAAGACAAAGTCAAAAATTGCGAACTGACCCCTATGGAAGTAAAAGATGGAGGAGTCACTTTTGGGGAATCCCGTTTGACTTTCGTTTGTAAAAAAATTTATTTTCAAGACTTAAATCCGGAGGAAATCCCGGAATTCGTCATCGGAAAATACTATTCTCGAAAAGACTTTCATCGTTTTTACATTGGTGAAGTCGTTTTGTTGTTGGAAAAAGAGAAAATCTGAAGCATTTTGGAAAAGATGGAATGCATTACATCCATTTTTAGCGAGAGATATTTAATAAAATTGGATTATCAAGGGGGATTATTATGGCCAAAAACACATCAATTGATTTACGAAACTTGGTTTTTTACCAAATGTTCATTCGCCAGTTTAGCCTGACTCATGATTTTAAAGGCGCCATCAAAAAGCTTGATCAAATCAAAAGTTTGCATGCTGACATTATCCAATTGCTTCCAATTCACCCAATCGGAAAACTGAACCGAAAAGGGACGATGGGAAGCCCGTATTCGATCTCCAATTATTATGAGATAAACCCAGACTTGGGAACGATTCGGGATTTCCAAAACTTCCTGAATGAAGCACACAAACGGAATATGAAGGTCATCATCGACATTGTTTTCAACCATACTTCTCATGATGCTGTTTATTCCAAGACTCATCCGGATTGGTATTATCACAAAACAGACGGTTCATTTACGAACCGGGTGGGGGATTGGTGGGATATTACCGATTTCAAATTTGAAGACAACGTCCCGTTGGAAAACGAATTGATAAATGTCTTGCGCTATTGGACCGGTTTTGGGGTCGATGGTTTCCGCTGTGATGTTGCGCCTTTGCTTCCGCTTAGTTTCTGGAAGCGGGCCCGTCAGGAACTGACCGCTCTTAATCCCAATCTGATTTACGTTTCCGAATCGGTGCATCTGTCTTTCATCAAATATCTTCGTGATTTGGGCTATGAGGCTTCCAGCGACAGCGAAATATATCGGGTCTTCGATATTTGCTATGATTATGACATCGTTGATGATTTTTACCAGTATTTCAGGGGAAAAGGAAGCTTGCAAAAATGGGTTGACGACCTAATGCGCCAAGAATCAACTTACCCTAAAAACTACGTAAAACTCCGTTTCATTGAAAATCACGATATGGAACGTCTGGCCAAGTTCTTGACCACTGACGCACAGCTTCGTAACGCCAATGCTCTGATTTTCCTTCTGAAAGGATGCCCGTTCATTTATAATGGTCAGGAATGCGGCCTCAAAGAAAAACCGGATTTGTTTGAAATCGACGAAATCGATTGGAAAGACTATAACAAAGCCGGAATCGTCGACATCATCAAACAAATGGGAAATCTTAGGAAAAAACTCGGGTTTGTAAATTGGGTGATGAATGTAAGGACTTTGAGTCCCGATGTGATCGAAATAAAATATGAAAAAGAAGGCATGACGGTTTTTGGGATCATCAATCTGGGAGCGAAACCGCAATTGGTTGACATTCAATTCGCTGGTTTGAATTATTTAAGCCAGCAAAAAATAGAAAAAGGTTTGCATGAAGTGACCGAACCAATCGTTTTAGTCATTTAATAAAATAGTGAGCGGCTTTGAAGCCACTCACTCAGAGCGTTGACAAAGTCAACGCTAATTTTTTTCTTGTGAGAGAATGGGGCAATGGCACCAAAAAGATATCTTTTTCGGGTCTAAAAACGTGTTTTTTTGGTTTTTTCAAGATAATTGTGGGAAAATAAACAAACCCCATCTTTGAAAATGGGGTTTGTCATCAGTCTGAGAG
>DDXT01000056.1 GCA_002347755.1 Caryophanales bacterium UBA2253 | reverse complement strand
TTTCTTGTAATAAAATGGGACAATAGCCCCAAAAAGATATCTTTTTCGAGTCTAAAAAAGTGTTTTTTTGTTATTTCAAGATAGTTGTGGGAAAATAAACGAACCCCATCTTTGGAAATGGGGTTGTCATCAGTCTGAGTAATCTCAAGATAGAGATTACTTTTTCTGTTTTAGGTTTTACACCAAAATATTTATGAAATGTTGAAAAGTAAGAGAGGTAATTTACTTTTGCTTTCGATTTTCAAAAAGGTGTGTTATAATTTTATTAAGATTTATTGACAGGGTGAACAGATTATGTATGAAAACATCGATAAAACGCAATATACGCCGATGATCAGACAATACTTGGATATCAAGGAACAATTTCCGGATACCCTGGTTTTTTTCCGACTCGGCGATTTCTATGAAATGTTCTTCAATGATGCCATCGTCGCCTCGAAAGAACTGGAGATTGTCCTGACCGGAAAAGACGCGGGCGCCAAAGAACGGGTTCCAATGTGCGGAGTCCCATATCATGCCGTGGAAGCTTATCTTGATCGCCTCAACGAAAAAGGCTATAAAGTGGCGATTGTGGAACAAACCGAAGATCCGGCTTTGGCCCAGGGCTTGGTCACCCGCGACGTCGTTCGGATCATCACCCCCGGAACGGCTACCGAAGGCGGAAACATCGATGAAAAAGGCTACAATTTTTTGTGCAGTCTCTCCGTGGATAAAGACCGTTACATTCTCAGTTACTCCGATTTGGCCACCGGCGAAAATTACCTGACCAGCCTGCCGCTGAACGAAGACATTCTGGCTGCGGAAATTTTGAAGCTCAAAACCAAAGAAATCGTTGTCGGCGATGATTTTAACATGCATGTTCTGAAAAACCTGAGCAGTTTCTTTCCGATCACGGTTTCGATCGAAAACAATGCGACTCCGATCAGTTACATGAAAGAATTGAGCCGGGATTTAGACAAAGCCGAAGAAAAGAGTTTTTTAAGACTGCTGAATTATATCGTTCGGACCCAAAAGCGAAACCTCGTGCACATGCAAAAGGTCGTCAAATACGACGCCAACGGATTCATGAGAATTGATTTTGCTTCCCGCCGGAATTTGGAACTTTTGGAAACGCTGCGCTTCCAAAACAAAAAGAATTCCCTGGTCAACGTGCTGGACAAATGCGTGACCGCCATGGGAAGCCGGTTCTTGAAGAAATCCTTGATTTTTCCGCTGATTGACCGCGAGAAAATCGAAAAGCGGTTTGACATCATCGACAAGCTGAAGAAGAACTTCCTGGAAGCCGACGGACTCCGAATCGCTTTGGAATCGGTCTATGACTTGGAGCGGATCGTTGGGAAAGTGTCTTACGAAAGCGCCAATCCCAAAGATCTGTTGCAGCTGAAGAAGTCCCTGGGAGTCGTTCCTCAAATCTCCGAGTTGCTTAAAAAAATAAAGATCCATGACTATTTCGATATTTCCGCCCATTATCCGGAATATTTGGAACTTCATGACATAATTGACAAGAGCATCGCCGAAGACGCTCCGTTTTCCACGAAAGACGGCAATGTCATCCAGGGCGGTTTCAACGAAGAATTGGACAGCCTGCGCCAGATGAACGCGGACAGCAAGGATTATTTGCTTTCCTTGGAAGAAAAAGAACGCAACCGCACCGGCATCAAGAATCTCCGGGTCGGATACAACCGGGTTTTTGGGTATTACATCGAAGTTTCCAAAGGCAGCAGTCAGATGGTTCAGGAAACGATGGGCTATATCCGAAAACAAACCTTGAGCAACGCGGAACGGTTCATCACGCAAGAACTCAAAGAAAAAGAGACGATGATTCTGCGGGCTGAAGAAAAGAGCTTAGAACTGGAGATCAAACTGTTCAACGAGATCCGGTCCCGCTGTCAGGATTACACCGCCAGCCTGCAATTTTTGGGGAAAGTACTGTCCGAACTGGACATGCTTTTGTCATTTCAAAAGATTGCCAACGAAAATAATTATGTCCGTCCAAAACTCAATGATGAAAACCTTCTGGAACTCAAGGGATCGCGTCATCCCGTCATTGAAAAGTTCATTGACACTTTCATTCCCAACGACATTTCCATGAAACAAGACGACGTGATCTTGTTGATCACCGGACCGAACATGAGCGGAAAATCCACCTATATGCGTCAGGTCGCTTTGATTGCCATCATGGCCCAAATTGGTTGCTTTGTTCCGTGCACTTCCGCCAAGTTGCCCATTTTTGATGCCATTTTCACGAGAATCGGCGCGGCGGATGACATTGTCAGCGGTCAATCGACTTTCATGATCGAAATGAATGAAGTCAACAATGCTTTGAAACAAGCCTCCAAAAACAGCCTGATTTTGTTTGACGAAATCGGCCGGGGAACGGCCACTTATGACGGCATGGCTTTGGCTCAGGCGATCTTGGAATACGTTCATGAAAAAATAAAATGTAAAACCCTGTTTTCCACGCATTACCACGAACTGACCACTTTAGATAAAGACTTGGCCAATTTGACCAACGTTCATGTCGGCGCCGAAGAAGTCCATGGGGACATCGTCTTTTTGCATAAAGTCCTGAAAGGCCCCATCGACAAGAGTTACGGGATCAATGTGGCCAAATTGGCGGACATTCCCCTGGATGTCGTTCTTCGGGCCGAAGACATTCTGAGAAAACTGGAACAGCATCATCGGATTGACGGAAAGACCCTTTCCATCAAAAATTACCAACCGCCGCTTTTGTATGATTCACGGTCTGAGAAAGAAGATTTTGCACTCAAACAGTTGAAAGAATTGGATCTATATTCGCTGAGTCCGCTCGATGCCATGAACAAACTCGACGAAATTCAAAAATTGTTGAAGAAGTAGGGGCAATATGGGAAAAATAAAAAAACTAGATCAACATACCACGGATTTGATCGCCGCCGGAGAAGTCATTGAACGGGCCGCTTCGGTCGTCAAAGAATTGGTGGAAAATTCCATTGATGCGAAAGCTACCCGGATTAACATCAAACTGATTGAAGCCGGATTGTCCGAAATCACCGTTACCGACAACGGCGAAGGAATGGACGAAAAAGACGCCAAATTAGCCGTCAAACCGCATTCGACTAGCAAGATCAAAAACGAGAAAGACCTTTTTAGGATCCAGACGCTGGGGTTTCGGGGTGAAGCGTTGCCCTCGATCGTTTCGGTTTCCAATTTTAAGCTTAAAACCAGTCAAGACGGAGTCCGAGGATCAGCCTATGCGATGAAAGCGGGAACCTTGGTTTCCGAAAGCGTGGCGGCCTGCCCGCGCGGAACCGAGATCACGGTCAAGAACCTTTTTTTCAACACGCCCGCGCGCTTGCAAAACCTCCAGCCAACCAGTGTGGAACTAAGCTATACTTTGGACTATCTGACCAAAATTGCGATGGCCCATCCGGAAATTGCTTTCAAAGCCATCAATAACGAGCGAGTCGTTTTGCAGACCTTTGGTTCAGGACGGCTTTTGGAAGTCATTTCCAACATTTATAAAACCGAAACGGCCAAAAACCTGATCGATATCTATGAGAACAACGGTTATTTCATTTTGCACGGGTTCATTTCCAAACTGCATGTCACCCGGTCTTCGCGAAACAACATTACCGTCATTGTCAATGAGCGGGTCGTTAAGAACACCCGTTTGGTCAGCGCCATCGTGGAAGGTTATAAAGAACGGCTCATGTTCGGGCGTTATCCGATCGCCGTTTTGAACATCGGCGTGGATCCGTCGCTGGTGGATGTCAACATCCATCCCGCCAAATTGGAAGTTCGCTTTTCTAACGAAGATGAACTTTTGGACATGGTCCGAAATTCCGTTGACAACGCCTTGTCACGCAGCAATCTGGTCGTCGACCTTGACGAAAGTATGGAACAAACTGGCGTTTGGGATTCGGAAACAAAACAAGAAGAAGTTGTCCACGAAGAATCCAAATTTGTTTCTTTGTCTGAACAAAGCTTTCCGACCATCCAACCGGTGGAGACCATCATCAAGCCGGAACCGCCGGTTCCGACTCCCGCCCCGGTGCTGAAAGAAAGTTTTGAACAGCAACAATATACTTTGATTGAGGGCGATGTTTCAACAAGACCGACCGAACCAAAGTTTGCGCTTCCGAAATTGGCCTACATCGGACAATTGCAAGGAACCTATCTTCTGGCCTCCGACGCGGAAAATTTTTATCTGGTTGACCAACACGCGGCCGCCGAACGCGTCAATTATGAAACATACATCTCCGAATTGCAAAAAAACGAAGAAACTACTTATCAGCTTTTGGTCCCTCTGGCCGTCAATTTTAGTTTGGCCGAAGCGGCTTTGGTCGTGGCCAAGATCCCCGATTTCATCAGGCGCGGGTTACTGATCGAAGAATTCGGAAGCGGAAGTTTCTTGGTTCGCGAAGTGCCGATCTGGATCCCGAAGGGACGCGAAAAAGAATTTATTGAAGAAATCATAACTCAAGCCATCAATGACAAAAAAACCGAGCGATTCCAATTGTTGGATTCTTTGGCCAAATCCTTGGCTTGTAAAAAAGCCGTCAAAGCCAACGACTATCTGAACAACGACGAAGTAGCGGCTTTGCTAAGTGATTTGGGAAAATGTAAGAATCCTTACACTTGCCCGCACGGCCGGCCGGTCATCGTTAAATTCAGTTATTATGAGATCGAAAAATGGTTTAAGAGAGTCGTGTGATCGCGATGGAGAAAATCGTGGTAATTACCGGCCCGACCGGAGTTGGAAAGAGCGAACTGGCCATCAGACTGGCGCAGTTTTGGAAAGGCGAGATCATTAATTGCGATGCCTCCCAAATCCGTAAAAGATTGAACGTCGGAACGGCCAAGATCGATTGGCAAAATTCCCCGGTTCCGCATCATTTGTTTGATTTTTTGGAACCGGATGAATTGTTTTCCATCAAAGATTATCAGGCGATGGCGCGAGCCAAAATCGCCGAATTGACTCAAGCCGGAAAAACGGTTTTTCTGGTTGGAGGAAGCGGGCTCTACATCGCCAGTGTCATCGGCGACTATCCGATGGACGCAAAATCCCGGGATCCGGGTTTTGGCGACCGTTTCCAAAGTTTCACCAACCAGGAGCTCCATTTTGAACTGGCCAAAATTGATTTGAAAAGCTCCCAAACCATTCATTTCAACAACCGGCGCCGCGTTTTACGGGCTTTGGAAGTTGCCATGCAAGGAAAAAGCCTCAGTGTTTCGGAAGAACCAATTCCCCGTTACCGAACCCTGAACCTTTGCCTGGTTTGCGAACGGTCGCTTCTATATGAAAGAATCAACCATAGAGTCGAAATCATGTTCGAAAACGGCTGGGTCGATGAAGTCGCGGCATTGGTTAAGTCCGAGGTCAAGGTAAGTTCGCTTCAAGAAATCGGATATAAGGAAATCGCCGGATTGCTGCTTGGGGAAACGGATCTGGAGTTCGTAAAAACTTTGATCAAACAGAAAACCCGGAATTACGCCAAAAGACAGATGACTTGGTTCAAACACAAATTGGATTGCCGGTTTGTGACAATGAACTACCAGGACTTGGATAAGACTTATCAAGAAACCAACCAATTGATCAGCGATTTTTTGGAAATGAATCGCAGAAACCGAGAAACAGCATGAAAAAAATCCTTTTGACCGCTTTTTCCCCATTTGGAAATCAGGAAAAGAATTCCTCGCTTGAAGTCATGAAAAAAATGAAAATGACTTTTGAAGACGCGCAGATCGTTACCGTCAAGCTTCCGGTCATTTATGATGAAATGATCTATCGAAGCTTGCTTTTGGAACATCGGCCGGACTTTGTCGTCATGTGCGGCCAAGCCGGAGGAAGAAAGACCGTTGACCTTGAAAAGGTGGCGATCAACTACATTTATGCGGCGATGCCGGACAATCGCGGCGTGATCATCAAGGGAAGCCGGATCATCATTGACGGCCCGGATGCTTATTTTTCGACTTTTCCGGTTTCAACGATTTGCGCCAAGTTGGAAAGCGAGAAATATTCGGTTCGGCTTTCGCTATCGGCGGGGGGTTTTGTTTGCAATTTTGCCTTTTATTCGATGCTTCATTTTGCATCGGTTCTGGGTTTGAACTGCAAAGTCGGTTTTGTTCACTTCCCATACTTTACTGGGCAAATAAATGACGTCAAAGAACCAAGTTTGAAAACCGGGGATATGACTGCGATTTTGGAAGCCATCATCCAGGCGGTTTTGGAATCATGACCATGCTCCACCGCGGTGGAGTTTTTTCTGTTTAGGTAGTAAAATGTTTTACTTGCATTTTAGGCGATTTTCTATATAATATGTATAAGTAAATCAAGTATAGTTTTGGAGGTCAGGATGGAAAGATTACAAAAAATAATCGCCAAAGGTGGGGTTTGTTCCCGGCGAAAGGCGGAAGAATTAATTACTTCCGGGCACGTAAAAGTAAATGGCATTCTGATTACGAAACTGGGTTTCAAAGCCTCAGCCAGCGATGCGGTTACCGTCGATGACAAGCCGGTTATAACCAAAGAACTGAAGTATTTGGTCATTAACAAACCGCGTTACGTCGTGTCTTCGGTAAGCGACGACCATGCCCGAAATACCGTCATTTCCATTCTTCCCCAAAACTTGCAAGATCTGCGTTTGTACCCGATCGGAAGGTTGGATTATGATACCAAGGGGGTTTTGTTGTTAACCAACGACGGGGATTTCATGAACGAACTGGTCGGTCCAAATTCGACTTTGGAAAAAGAATATCTGGCTCGTCTGGATGGAATAATTACCAAAAACGAACTGACCAGGCTGCAACAAGGCGTCAAGATCGAGGACTACGTCACCAGACGCTGCAAAGTCTATCTATCAAGCGTCGATCATAAAAATAATTCCTGCTTATGCGGCATCATTTTGACCGAAGGAAAATATCACCAAGTCAAAAAAATGTTCGCGGAAGTGGGCTTTCCGGTCAAGCGCATGACCCGGATCCGTTTCGGAAACATCACCTCGGAAGGTTTAAAAGAAGGCGAGTTCCGAGAACTTACCCCGCATGAAATCAAGTGCCTTTGGGCCATGAGCCAGGGGAAATCTTTTTAATTTTATTGTTGAGTTTAAATTTTTATTGTGTTATAATAAAACGGTAAATTTAGAGGTGCGATATGAGTTGGCAAATTGCTATTGATGGCCCTGCGGGTGCGGGCAAGAGCACAATCGCAAAAGAGTTGGCGCATCGGCTTGGGTTTGAGTACATTGATACCGGAGCCATGTACCGAGCGGTTACCCTAAAAGCGATGAACTTAAAAATCAATATGTACGACGAAGCTGAATACAAATTTCTTGATGAGACTAAAATTGATTTTGTGAATCAACATTTATTATTAGATAATATTGATGTTTCAGATGAAATTAGAAGTTTGGAAGTTTCCAACAATGTCTCTTTGGTTGCGAAGTTCGGATATGTCCGGAGTCGGCTCGTGAGTTTGCAAAAGAAACTGGCGAGATTCAAGAATGTCATCATGGATGGCCGGGATATCGGAACGGTGGTACTTCCCAAGGCCAAACTTAAAATCTTCCTGAACGCCACCGTTGAAGAACGGGCGCGTCGAAGAATGCAAGAACGGCTTGAAAAAAATCAGGAAGTTCAAAGTTTGGAAGTAACGATCAAAGAAATTGAAGAACGGGACTTTAAAGATAGCAATCGACCGATTAGTCCATTATCCAAAGCTGCTGATGCTATTGAGATTGATTCATCTAAATTAAATGTTGGCCAAGTGATCGAAAAAATCATGTGTTTAGTCGTTGAGAGAGGTTATTTTATGAAAAAGGAAAAAGCTGAAATTAAAAAAGTTGAAGAAGTTGTTGAAAACAAAGTCGAGGAAGTTCCAACCGTAGCGGTTGCTCCGGTTGCAGTAGTTGAGAACCAAGCTGATGAAGCGGTTGTAGAAGAAAAAGTTGCGGAAGTGGTTGCGGAAGCCGAGGTTTCCCAAACCCCGGAAGCTGCGGTGGTTGCGGAAGCCGTCAGTGAAGAACCGGCCGTTCAACTAGAAGCACAAGCAACGGAAGAACCGGCTCCAGTCGCCGTTGAGGCTGAAAAACCAGTCTCCAAATACCGCGAATTGCAAGTGGTTGAAGGCAAAGTCATCGAAGTTCAAGAAGCTAAACCGGAATTTACCCGCGGAAACAAGATCATGAAGGCCAAAGAAGAACGCGTGCTCATCGCTCTGGAAGACGGACAGGAAGGATTCCTGTATCGCAAAGACACGGCTGACATGCGCGAAGACGATGATCTTTTTGATTTGTTTGTTGAAGGCGACAATCTTCAAGTTGTCATAAAGAAAATATATCCTGACGGAGGGAAATTCCTGTTTTCCACCGCCTTGTTAAAGACTAGAAACGAATTGAAGAAATTCGATGAAGTCATTAAGAATCACGGCGTTTTTAGCGCTAAAGTCGTTAAGAGCGTTGCGGTCGGATTCCTTCTGAAATATGAAGAATTCACTTGCTTGCTGCCGATCAGCCAAGTTTCCGTTCCGGAAGAAGAACGCGAAGCTTTAATTGGCCAAACCATCGAAGTTGCTCCGATTCGGATTGACTACGGGAGAATTCGTTTGATCGTTTCCCAAAACGTCGCCAACGCCATTAAGAAACGAAGCAACAAAAAAGAATTTCTGAATCAAATCCAAGTTGGTCAGATTTTCGAAGGAACCGTCAAGAACGTGGAAAGCTACGGAGCTTTCGTTGAACTGGGCAACGGCGTCGAAGGACTATTGCACATTTCTGAATTCGATCACGTTAAGATCTTTAAACTCGACAAAGTCGTTAAACCGGGCGACGTGGTAAAAGTCCAAGTCATCAAAGTTGAAAACGATCATGTTGGGTTGTCAAGAAAGGCCTTAATCCCTAATTTCTGGCAAGAGTTCACCGCTTCCAAACAAGTCGGCGACATCGTTAACGGAAAAGTAATCGAGATCAACAATTCCGGTTTGGTTTTGGAACTGATCCCGGAAGTAACCGCTTTCTTGCCGAAGAGCGAATTTGCCTTTGAACGCGACGTGTTTATCACTGATTTCGTCAATGTCAACGATATGATTGATTCCAAGATCATTGAGATCGATCCGAACAAGCGACGCATCATTCTTTCTCGCAAGCAGCTGACCACCAACCCTTGGGAAACTTTGGCCATCAAAGCCGGAGACAACATCGATGTTGTCATCACCAAGGAATTGAAGGAAGGCTACAAAATCGATTTCAAAGGCGCCCTCGGCTATTTGCCAAAGAGCAATATTTTCAATGCCCCGACGGAAGCCATCGTGGTCGGCGGAACCCTAAAAGTCAAAGTACGCGTGTTTGAAGCGGATAAGACCCGTTTGGTAGTTGGCTTAAAGTCCGACACCGAAAAAGTCGAACGCGAGTCGTATGGTAAGTTTATGAAGGCCCAAGAGAAACTGACCAATAATTTCGGCGATCTGCTGGCCAATAAATTAAAAGATTCGAATAAGTAGGACGATTATGCGTGGAGTAGTAGCTATAGTCGGAAGACCTAATGTCGGAAAATCGAGTTTATTTAATCGTATTGTTGGCGAAAGATTATCGATCACAGATGACGCGAGCGGAATAACAAGAGACCGAATTTATAGCAAAGCTTCATGGCTTAATCAAGATTTCAGAGTTATTGATACGGGAGGGATCATCTTAAAAGATGAGCCCTTTTCTAAAGAAATCCGAGCTCAAGCCGCTTTGGCGATCGATGAAGCCGATGTGATCATAATGGTAGTCGATGCCCGAACCGGTTTGACCATGGAAGACAAAGACGTCGCCGTGATGCTTCAGAAAAGTCACAAACCGCTGATCGTTGCCGCCAACAAAGTGGATGACAACAGTTTCGTCAACATGATCTATGATTTTTACAGTTTGGGAGTCGAAGAAGTAATGCCGGTCAGTTGCCTTCACGGCATCGGCATCGGCAATCTTTTGGACCGCATCGTCGAATTGCTTCCGGAAAACCGGAAGGACCCTTATGACAAAGCCACCGTTAAGTTCTGTCTGATCGGTCAGCCCAACGTGGGGAAATCCACTTTGGCTAACGCCATCATTGGCGAAGAACGAACCATCGTCAGCGAAATTCCGGGAACAACCCGCGATTCCATTGACACCATCTTCACTCGCAATGGCAAACAGTATGTGGTCATTGATACCGCCGGGATCCGAAAACAAGGCCGAATCTACGAGAACGCCGAAAAGTACAGCATGTTCCGGGCTTTGCAAGCCATCGAACGCTGTGACATCGCGGTGGTGATCATGGACGGGAGTCAGGAAATTTCCGAGCAGGACAAACGCATCGCCGGATATGCCCGCGAGTACAACCGGGCCATCATCATCGTCGTAAACAAATGGGATTTAGTCCAAAAAGATGACAAGACCATGAAAGAATTCACGGAAAAGATTCGCGAGCAGTTCCAGTTTTTGGATTTTGCGCCGATTGTCTTTTTATCAGCCAAAAACAATGCCCGGATTCATACCCTGTTGGATGAAATCGAGCAGGTATACCAAAATTATAACCGCCGGGTCCCAACTAATTTGCTCAATGATTGTTTGTTGGATGCCGTGCTTTTAAATCAACCGCCAATGTTTAACGGCAATCGCCTGAAACTGTCTTATGCGACTCAGGACGAAACAATGCCGCCTTCATTCGTGTTATTTGTGAATAGCGAAAAACACATGCATTTTTCGTATTTACGCTATTTAGAGAATCAGATCCGGGCAACCTTTGATTTTCGAGGTTCGCCCATCAAATTTATTTTAAGGAAAAAAGAGTAAAATGGAAAAAATATCCATAATCGGGGCGGGAAGCTGGGGAAGCGGATTAGCCAAGATCATCGGAGACAACGGCTATCCTGTCATGATGTACGATGTCAATGAGAATACCGTCAACGAAATCAACGCTTTTCATACCAACAAATCCAAGCTTCCGGTCGGAACGCTTAGCGAAGCAGTCGTGGCCACCACGGATCTTTCCCAAGCCATCCGTTTCGGCGACTTGATCATCCTCGTCGTTCCTACCGCGGTCATTCGCACTGTCATCCACCAAATCAATGAAGTGATTGAATCCAAAAAGATTTTCGTAAACGCCAGCAAAGGGCTGGAACCGGATTCTTTCAAACGGGTTTCGGAAATCGTTGATGAAGAAATTGATCCTCGTTATCGGGAAGGATTCGTGGCTTTGACCGGCCCGAGCTTAGCGGAAGAAGTAATCAATCAAATGTTGACTTTGGTCACCGCTTCAAGCAAGAATAATGCTCACGCGGAAATGGTTCAAAGAATTTTTTCGAATCAAACTTATTTTCGGGTTTATACGATCAGCGATCTGGTCGGGGCGGAAGTTTGCGGGTCCCTGAAAAACATCATTGCCATGGCCGCCGGAATGCTGACGGGACTCGGCTACGGTGACAACACCCGGGCAGCTTTGATCACTCGGGCACTCGTGGAAATTAAGCGAATTGCCATGGCCATGGGAGCTGAAGAAAAGACGATTTACGGATTGGCCGGACTTGGCGATTTGATCGTTACCTGCACCAGCCCGCGAAGCCGTAACTTTACGGCCGGTTACAAAATCGGAAGCGGAAAGGATTTGGAACAAACCCTTTCGGAAATGACCATGGTCGTTGAAGGCGCAAGAACCGTTGTTGCGGCTCACCAGTACATTCAGAAATATGACATTTACGCTCCGATCATTGAAGCCGTTTATGATGTCGTTTACTTGAAAAAAGATCCAAGCGAACGGATTTTACAATTGATGCAAAACAGCCTGAAACCAGAATGAACCTAATAATCTCCGCTTAGCGGAGATTTTCATATTCAAACCTCGGTGATGAATATAATTAATATTTTTTACTTTTAAAACTTTTAAAACAATGAAAAATGCGTTTATTTTCATTGTTTTTTTTGAAATTTGTTCTTGTTATGGCCGGTTTTTAATGATATACTAAATTTGGTTTTTAAGTGGGGCCAGCTTTATGGATAAAAAAGTTTATCTACAAAAAATTAAAGAGAAAACCGGTGTATCCAAGAAAGACATCGAATTTGTCATCGACGAATTCATTGAAGAAATCAAAATGAATTTGATTGAAAACAAAAAAGCCTCGATCACCAATTTTGGGACTTTTTCTTTAAAGACCACCAAGCCCTACTCGTATTTCAGCCCGATCGACGGAAGCAAAATGACCACTGCCGGCATTAACAAAATATATTTTTCATCGAGCAAAGAACTGCTCAAAAAGATTTCGAGGTGAGCAGCCATGGAAACAATCTATCGTCTTTACAAAAATGTCGGGGATGGAAAATCCGAAAGCATTCTCGATGCGGTCATGAAGAATGATTGTGCTTACGTCATTAAATATTACGAAGACGGAAATGACATCAAGGTCCTTGATTCCAAAAACGAATCGCTGCTTCACAAAGCTTGTAGAAACGACAACTTCGAAATCGTTGATTTGCTTCTCAAACTGGGGATCGACATCAACCTGAGCAACATTCATGGCGATACGGCTCTCCATTTGGCCGTCCAATTCAAAAACGGCGTGGTTGTGGACAAACTGCTTTTTGAAGGGGCTCGAGTCAACGCTCAAAACTTAAAAAAAGTTTCGCCTTTGCATGTTGCGGCCGCTCGCGGCCGGGAAGACATCTTAAATTTGTTGGTCATTCACAAAGCCAAACTTAACATGGCGGATGAAAATGGCACCAAGCCGATTCATTACGGAGTTCTTTCCGGACAAACTGCCATCATCCGAAATCTGTTGAACAACGGCGGAAGCTTGAACGAAGGCGATGATCGCAAAAACAATGTTCTCCATTACGCTTGTCAGAAAGGCGATTTGGATGTCGTTTCTTATGTTCTTCGCCATACCACTTTCAACGACTCGCGGAATATTTATTTAGAAACCCCCCTGCACATGGCGGCAGCAAATTGCCAACCGAGTGTTCTGGCTCTGTTAATTGAAAAAGGTTATGACATTGATGCCCTTAGCATTAATGGGCAGACCCCGCTGGATTTGGCCGTTCTAAAAGGAAAAACCGAAAACGCCGATTATCTCCGCGAATACAAACGCAGCGAAGATTTCCGCGAAAAATATCAGAAATATCCGCTTCATCGGGCGGCTTGCCATGGCGATTTTGAGTATCTCTCCCAAACGGTCAGTTCGGACAACATCAATAATCTCGATTATTTCGGGAAAAACCTGATGTATTATGCCATCAATTTCGGATCGCTGAAAATTGTTGATTTCTTGTATCGGCATGGTTGCCGAATCGACATTGTGGACGAATTCAATCAATCGGCGCTGCTGATTGCGATGTATAACGAAAACTACCCGATCATTCAATTTCTGCTCAAGAAAAAAGCCAATGTTAACGAGATCTTCTACGGCCGAAGTTATTTGTACCGGGCCATTCTTCGCAACAACTATGAAATAACTAAACTGCTAATCGAAAATGGCGCCGACGTCAATTACATCGACAACCGTCACCGCACCATTTTCTCTTACGCCATCGACTATGCCAGCGACGAAATCATCGATTTGTTGGTTGCAAAAAAAGCTTCATTGATTTGAAGCTTTTTCTAAAAGTTAACCAAATTCGGAGGAAAAATGAAATATTTGTTTGCTACTCATAATTCTAACAAACTCAGTGAGATCCAAGCTCTTTTAAAAGGGTACCCCGTCATCTCGTTGGACAGCCTTCAAGATGATGAAGAGGTTGAAGAAAACGGCAGCACTTTTTTCGAAAACGCCTTTTTGAAAGCGAACCGCTTTTTTCAAAAATACCATCTTCCGACTTTCGCGGACGATTCTGGTCTAGTCGTTTTAGCACTCAATGGAGCTCCGGGGATTTATTCAGCTCGCTATTCCGGAGAAAACGTCGATTATGGGCGGAACAACTTATTGCTTCTTAAAAACATGAAAGGGCTCAGCGACCGTCGGGCTTACTTCGTCAGCGTCGTCTGTTTCATCGAAGAAAATGGGGAAGTGCATTATTTCGAAGGACGTTTGAATGGAATCATCTCCCAAGAATTGCGAGGGAACCACGGCTTTGGATACGATCCTTTATTTTGGCTTCCGGATTTGAAAAAGACCGTCGGTGAACTATCTGAGAAACAAAAGAACCAAATTTCGCACCGTTCCGTGGCCTTTGGAAAACTGACAGAGTTCCTGAAAAGCAAAAACCCCCGCTGACCAATCAACTTTACAACAAAAATCAACATAAATTCCCTTTACAATCTTTTTAATTTATAGTATAATACTATAGGAATTATCCGTGTGGAAGGAGGGACGAGAAAATGTCAAAAACGATAGTCCGAGAAAATGAAACAATTGAAGATGCAATTAAGCGTTTTAAACGCGACGTTTCAAGAAATGGCGTCCTGGCCGAAACACGCAAGAGACAATATTTTTTGAAGCCGGCGGAAATCCGTAAGGAGAAGAAACGCGCGGCTCGGAAGAATGCTTATCGTCGTTCAAACTAAAAAAGCCTTATGGCTTTTTTTATTTTCCAATCCAGGATTTTTTGTTAACATTTTCGGTGCTTTATGATATAATCAAACCAAGGGAGTTTTCTATGGAGAAGTTCAAAACAATTTTTACCTTTAAAACTGCGGCCACGGAATCCAAAGTCTTGGGGCCGGAAAACAAGCATCTGAAACTGATCGAAGAATTCCATCACTTGGAGATCACCGTTCGCAATTCGGAAGCCATCATCTCCGAGAATCCCGAAGCCGAAGCAATGCTAGGCTGCCTTTTTGAAACCCTAGAAATAATTGTTGAAAACAAAATAACCTTAACTGAAATTGACATCGCCAGCATTCTGAACAATCTTCGTTTGGACAATTACGAAAAAATCATCAAACTTTACATAAAAAAAGAAACTTTGATGGTCACTGCCACCGGGAAATCGGTTTACCCTCGGACTTTCAACCAGAAACTGTTCATTGAGAGCCTGGAAAAGAATGACATCGTTTTTGCGGTGGGACCGGCCGGAACCGGAAAAACCTATTTGGCGGTTCTGTTCGCCGTCAAGAAACTTCGGGACGGCGATGTGAAAAAAATTGTTTTGGTTCGTCCGGTTGTGGAAGCCGGCGAGAAACTCGGCTACCTTCCCGGAGACATGAAAGAAAAAGTCGATCCTTACTTGGTCCCTCTTTATGATGGCCTATACGAAGCCATCGGTCAAGATTCCGTCAACAAGCTGATTGAACGCGGAGCCATTGAAATTGCGCCGTTGGCGTACATGCGTGGACGGACTTTGGAAAACTGCATTATCATTCTTGACGAAGCGCAAAACTCTTCTTTGTTACAAATGAAGATGTTTCTGACTCGTTTGGGTTACGGCTCAAAAATGATCATTACCGGCGACATCACCCAAATCGATCTTCCCAACAAAAACAATTCCGGATTGATCGAAGCCCTGGAGATTTGTTCCGGAATCCCCGGACTCGACATCGTTCATTTCACGGGTTGCGATGTTATGCGCCACCCCTTGGTCCGAAAAATCATTGAAAGATATGAAAGAAAATATGGAAATTAATGTTTTTAACCAATATGGATCCATCAATTTTGATTTTGAGAAAGTAATTGCTGATCTCGGCGAGTGCTTTCCGAAAGAAACCTCCGCCAGTGTGATCCTGGTCAATCTTGAAGGCATTCAGAAGATCAATCACTCCTATCGCCATCTTGATTATCCGACTGACGTAATTTCTTTTGAAAACGAAGATGAAACGGAAGAAGACGGTTATATCGGCGACATTTTCATTTGTGTGGACAAAGTAAAAGAACAAGCGGAAGCTTACGGTCACAGCTTGCTAAGGGAATTCGCTTTTCTTTTGGTCCATGGGCTTTTACATTTATCGGGATATGATCATCAGGACGAAGAACAAGAAGCCGAGATGCTGGCGAAACAGGAAGAAATCTTGAATAAAACGAATTATCGGAGAGAGAAAAATGAAAAATAACATCAATGAAAAACTTTATGAAGCTGCCTTGGCAGCTTTTCATCATGCTTATGCGCCTTATTCGAAATTCCCAGTCGGAGCCGCCTTGCTTATGGCCGATGGAAAGATCATTTCCGGATCCAACATTGAAAACGCCTCCTACGGATTATCGAACTGTGCCGAAAGAACCGCCTTGTTTGCGGCTTATTCTCAGGGTTACCGTCAGAACGACATCGTGAAGATGCTGATCATTGGACCGACTTCGGCCCCGGTATCACCTTGCGGCGCTTGCCGCCAAGTCATTTCCGAATTGGTCGGACCTGAGGTCGAAGTCGTTTTAACGAACCTGAATCATCAGGAAAAGGTAATGAAAGTAAGCGAACTTTTGCCCTACAGCTTCGCAAAGGGAGACCTGAATGACAAATGAAAATTTCCGCTCGGGATTCGTGGCTCTCATCGGCCGTCCCAACGTTGGAAAGTCGACCCTGATCAACGCGGTATTGGGGAAAAAAATCTCCATCGTCAGCAGTAAACCCCAAACGACCCGAAACCGGATCTTGGGGATTCATACCACGCCAACCGAACAGATCATCTTCATCGACACTCCCGGAATTCACAAACCTTTGCATGAACTTGGGGAACTAATGAATCAGATTTCCCTGGAAACTTTAACCGACGTCGACTTGATCTTATTCATCATTGACGGGAACGACCCTTTCGGAGCCGGAGATAATTTTGTCATCCAACAATTTCAGAAAACCAACCCGAAAGTAATTTTGGTCGTTAACAAGATTGATTTGGTTAAAGACAAAAACAAATTGCTGTTAAATGTTGTCAATTTCACCAAAGCCTACCCGTTTGATGAAGTCTATTACATCAGCGCACTGACTCATGAAAATGTGGACTCCTTGGTTTCGGCCATCGTCAAGAATCTGAAACCCGGCCCAATGTATTATCCGGAAGATCAAATGACCGATTATCCCGAACCTTTCATCATCGGCGAACTGATCCGAGAAAAAGTCCTGGAAATGACCCGCGAAGAGATCCCTCATTCGGTGGCCGTGGTCATTGAAGATATGAAGGCCAACGATGTCAACCCGGATCTGATGGACATTAGAGCCACCATATTTGTTGAAAGAGACACCCAAAAGAAGATCGTCATCGGCAAGAACGGCTCGATGATCAAACAAATCGGCACCCTGGCCCGTAAAGACATCGTCATGCTGCTGGGCCAAAAAGTCTTTTTGGAACTTTGGGTAAAAGTCGAGCCAGATTGGCGGAACAAGAAAACACAGCTTCGCAAAATGGGATATTTTGTTCAAAACAGCTGACGTTTTTTCACAGGAGAGAACATGGAATTAAAGGAAGGCATCATTTTAAAAACCCAGATATATCAGGAAAATTCCAAAATTTTAACCACCATTTCGGAATCCGGCTTGTCAACGATTTTGGCCCGGGGAGCCGCCAGTCAAAAGAGCCACAATTACGGTTATGCGACCGAATTTACTAAGATCGCTTTTGATGTTTCCGAAAAAGGCAGCCATTCCTTTCCGATCATGACTCAAGGCATGATTGTCAACAACTTCAGTCAGATCAAAACCGACCTTCCGCGATTAAAAGATGCCATGATCATCGTCGATTCGGTTCTCCAACTGGGCGATCACATGGACGATTCCGCTACCCTTTATCATTTTCTTGACGAGATCCTCAGCCGGATCAATGCGGAGTATACGCCGTATTATCTGGTGATCTTCCGATTGAAACTGCTTTATCTCTTGGGAGTGGGCCCCATTTTTTCCAAATGCGTCAACTGTGAAGCCACGACCGAACTCTATGGTTTCGATTTGATCAACGGGGGAATGATCTGCTCCAATTGTCCTCATTCCGATGTCACCCTTGTCAACCATGAGGTCATTGAAAGCATCAAGTTTCTTTACTTGACGAAGATGGCATTTCTGACTTTTGAAGTCATTTCCAAAGTCCCGGATAAAATAATGGAGATCGACAATTTCCTAAACGCTTACTACCAACATTTTCTTGGATATTCGAGCCGGGCCGAAAAAATCATTAAAAAGCTTTAAGATCAGCCAAATGGCGGACTGCTTTATGGCGGTTCGTTTTAGTATATTATAATTGGAAATGCA
>DDXT01000027.1 GCA_002347755.1 Caryophanales bacterium UBA2253 | reverse complement strand
TGCTAAAATAATTATTCGGCGATAATTATTGGAAAACTTAATTTCGCATCAATTCTCCCTTAAAAAAATTCAGATCTTGAGGGTTTTTTGTCATACCATTATCATGTATGCAAAAATACTTCTTGATTAATAATAGTTAATCACCTCTCTATTTTTCCAAAGTCATTATAACACTAACTTAATATTTAGAAAAGGAGAAAATTCGATAAAAACGGAAATTTCTTCTTTTTGGGTAATATATTTTCGGAGGTGGGACCTTGAACAAGCGAACGAAAAAAATCATAATTGGAGTTGTTGTAGTGGTTTTGATTGGATTGGGATTCGTTTTCGGAAATAAAACGGAGGACGGGAGAGAGGATATTGACATCGAAGAAGAACCCTTTTTAGAAAGCAATTGGATCGTGGAAGTTAAAGGCGAAGTAAAAAAGCCGGGTTTATATTTTTTGGGAAGCGATGCTCGGGTCAACGATGCCATCATTCTGGCGGGGGGACTGACCATGGAAGCCGATACCGACAATCTGAATCTGGCAAGCCGGATCACCGACGGGATGGTCATCTATGTCCCCGGAAAGAACGGCGGAGCGGAATATTCGAAAATCTCGATCAACAACGGCTCCTTGGATGAACTGATGTCCATTTCCGGGATCGGCGAGGTCAAAGCCCGGTCGATCATTGATTATCGCAATCTCCACGGATCGTTTTCATCGCTGGAGGAACTGAAGAATGTTGAAGGAATTTCCGAAAAACTGTTTGAACAGATTAAAGCATTCATCCGTCTATGAACAGCTTCTGAACAACTGGTTTTTGGCGGCCCTTTTTTTGGTATGCTGGTTATTATTTTTGGATCACCAAGAACTTTTTTTCTTGGGGGCCGGATTGGGCTTGTTTCTTTGGAAAAAAGGGAGGGTCGTTTTTTGGGCAGCCTTGATCGCGGCGCTGGGGGTTACCGCGGTTTTTTTGGTTTTCCAGGGACTGTATTCGCCTTCGGAGCGATCCGAAGCCACGGGAAGGGTCACAAAGATTGAATCCAAAGATGACTATCAAAAAATAACCATTCGGGACGGTTGCCGTTTCGTGATCGTTTTTGATCGGGAGTTGGTACCAGTCTCGATCGGAGACACCATTTTTGTTTCCGGAGAACCCCGTCAGGCCTATGGCGTAAGGATCGAAGGCGGTTTCGATTACCAAGAATACTTGAAGCACCAAAAAATTGTGGCTTCGATCAGCAGTAAGAAGATCACCGTGATCAAAGAAGGACTGGGGATGGGGTTGCTGCGGGTCATGCTTTTAAAGTATATTGAAAAAAATTTTTCTCCTCAGTCCGCGGCTTTTCTCAAAGCTTCGATTTTGGGAGATGATGACGGGTTTGGGGAAGAATTTGTTTCCGCGATCAAAGATAACGGCATCATGCATTTGTTCGCGGTCTCGGGGCTGCACATCACTCTCTTCTTGGGGATGATCCAAAAGACCATGGAGTATTTCGGGATGAAAGAGAAAACGATTCTGGGCGTGATCGTGGTCTTTTTGGTTGCCTATATGATGGTGACGGATTTTGCCCCTTCGGTCGTTCGATCGGCTTTGATGTGGGGTTTGGCTTTTGCCAACCAAAAAGCCAAAATGCGATTGTCAGCTCTGGATGTTTTATCTTTGGTGTTTTTAGGCTTGATCATCATCAATCCTTATTACATGTACCATGCGGGGTTCATCCTTAGTTTTGTAGCCACGGGGACCGTAATCATGATCGGACCGCTTTTGAATAAACTGTCTTCGCCTTTGAAAGTCTTGGGGACCTCAACGGCTTGCATGATCATGACTTTTCCGATCGTCGTCAATCTCAGTAACGAGATCAATCTGCTATCTCCTTTTTCCAACGTGCTCTACATTTTTATCTTTGAAACCGTGATTCTCCCGCTGTCGATGCTGGTCCTGCTTTTTCCGATTCTCGGCTTGGTTTTTGATAAAATCATCATCGCTTTTCAAGCGCTGACCATTTTCTTTGCAAATCATTTTGTGATCATGGTGCGGTTTCCGCAATTTTCGGTTTTCGCTTCCGTGCTGTTTTATGGATTGGTGCTGGCGGCGGCGCTGAACTGGCGAACCCCCAAAGTCCGCACCGTCCTGATTACGCTTTTGACGGGGTTTTTGGCCGTGGCGGGAAACGTAGCCGCTTTCAGTTGGGGAACGGAAGTCGTTTTTTTGGATCTCAATCAAGGCGATGCGATCCTCATCCGCGATTCTTTTCCCGAATGCACGGCGCTGATCGATACCGGAAACGGCCGTAGCGAAGAAGTTACCGGATATTTGAAGCGAAAGGGGATCCGCAAACTCGATTATCTCATTTTGACACATAACCACGACGATCACAACGGCGAAGCCGGGTTGATCCTTAGCGAATTCCGAGTGACGCATCTGGTGACCGGATATTGGGATGACAGCGGGTTTCGAAACATGGCTGACCTTCCGGTTCGAAGCGGCGATGTCTTGGTGTGCGGAAAGATCGAACTGCAAATTCTTCATCCGGACCGGGATTATCCCAATGCCAATAACGACAGCCTGGTGATTTATTCCAAGATTGGTGATCTTCGTTTTCTGTTCATGGGGGATGCCGACCGCAGCATTGAAAGCCGGATCCAAAAACTTGGATTGCAAGCGGACGTCATTAAAATCGGTCATCACGGCAGCGCTACTTCCAGCGACCCCGGCTTTCTGGCTTCGGTGGCTCCCGCTTATGCGATCATTCAGACCGGACAAGTGAAGTCGTTCGGATTTCCGAGTCCGGTGGTCATATCCGATCTGCATGATCTCGGAATAAAAGTCTATCGGACTGATGTTGATCATTCGATAAAATACCGGGAATTTTTAAAAAAACACTGGTTCGAAACCATGAAAAAATAAAAACGAAAGGCATTGAGACGTCAAAAAAGATCCGGGATTTTCCTTAGGGAAATGACAAACTTCTTGACAATCGGGGGTTAATGCCTTATCATAAAAACATAGAAATAAGGTGAAAAACTTGAAATGCGAATACTGTGAAAAAGAGATTCAAGACGGTTCTTTGTTCTGCCCGTACTGCGGAAAAGCGCTGGAAGGGGGTTCAAACGAACCTAAAACGACGGCTGAAGAAGTAAAAATGGCCACCCCGGAATTTTTGGATGAAAACATCCAAACTCCCGAAAGCATGCAAGCTTTGGCCAATTATCGAAAACGAGCCGGATCGGCTTTGTTATATGGGATCCTTTCGCTGGTTTTCGGATGTTTCTTCAGCGGCTTTTATTTTCCGAGTTTGGCGATGCTGTTTGGAGCCGTGGCCATTATTTTGGCGGTTTCAACTTTCAAAAAAGGATTTCAAAACAAACTCATCGCTGCGGCGGTCTGCGGGATCCTGGGCATGATCATCGCTGGGTTTTCGCTGCGCCAGGCGTTTTTGGATCGCCAGATTTCCCAATCCGCCGATGAAGTTTATTCGGCGGAACTGAACATTGACCTCCCTAACCTTTCCCCCGATTATTCCCATGTTTCGTCTCCCATGTATGGCACGTTCGAAGAACTCCCGAAACGGGAATTTCAATATGAATTAAACGACATTCAGTCCGCGTCCTTTTTAAATGCCATCGCCGAAGATTCGCGGTGGAACCATTTTCCGCTTGATCCGGAGTTAGAGGCTTTTTTGGATGACAATTTCAACCTCCTTCTGGATTACGAAGGCCATTATCTGTTTTATGACCGGACCCGGTCGGCTTTCACGAATCCTGCCGACTTCAGCATTTATCTGGAAGAATATGATTTTGTTTTGGTCTTTTTTGATGATACCCAAAACCGGATCGTAATATATGACGTATATCAATCGAAATGAGGAAAACAAAACAATATGGGAATGATATATCTTTACACCGGTGACGAAAAATACCGGATCAACCAAAAAATACGCGGAATCGTCAAAGAAGCCGAAGTCGACGAATATAGTGTAATGACTTACGATCTTGACGAAGTAAGTTTGGGAAAAGTGATCCACGATGCCCTTACTCCGCCGTTCATGACCGAAGAAAAAGTCATGATCGTCAAAAACCCGAAGTTTCTTTCTTCAGAAAAAGGTCTGACCGACCAGGAAACGCAAGAGTTCCTAAATTATCTGAATAAACCGATGGATTCAACGATCCTGATCATCAATGCGGTCAATGTAAAACTGGACGAACGTCTGGAAATTGTGAAGAAATTAAAAAAAGTCGCCAATGTCAGCGACAACAAGGAATTGACCGAGATCGAGTTTTACGGATGGCTCAAAAGACAGTGTGAGTCCCTGGATGTTGAAATTGATGAAGACGCCGTTCGAGCCTTTTACAATGCAGTCGGAAAAAACATGATGAACGCGAAGAACGAGCTGGATAAATTGGTGGCCTATGTTGGCGAAAAAGGTTTGATCACCAGCAGCATCATCAACAAAGTCGTGGTGAAAGAAATTCAAAATGACGTTTTTGCGCTTTCCAATGCCATCATCGAGCATAACCGGGAAAAGATCATCAACCTGTATCGCGATTTGACCAAACTGGGGAATGACGTAAACTTCCTGTTCGGTTTGGTCGCCAAAAGCATGCGCGAAATTTTGATCGTCATCCTGATGCTCAAATCCGGATACAAACAAGCGGACATCGCCGCTTCCATGGGGGTTTCGCCCGGGAAAGCTTTCTATTTGGTCAAGTATGCGCGGGGATTGGATCTGAAAACCGCCGAATCTTATGTTTTGAAACTTGGAGAACTGGACTATAAGATCAAAAGCGGATTGATTGATCCGAAAACCGGATTCGAATTTTTCCTGTTTGAAATTTAAGCGCTTGAAAGAGCGCTTTTAATCATAAAGCTGTGTTCAAGATAAGTGTTGATAAGGTTTGAAGATATCAATTAGGAATGGCTTTCGACAGATATCTTGATTTTTGATTGATACCTTGTTGGATATTGCGTAGTTTAGTAGTTCATTTGGTCTTTGCTCATATTCCATTTGATACTGAAGAAGTTTCAAAAAGCGGAACCAGACAAGATAACCTTCCAAATGCTTGGTGGATACGCCCTTGAATCTCGAATACCAATTCTTCAACTCACTGTGATATTGATTGATGGAGCCAAGATTGTACAGTCCTTCGCCGTGATGCCCCGTAGGGATTTGAATCAGTTCGCATTTCAACTTGGATGAGATCTCCCGATATGCGGACCTGCTATCGGAGACAATCAGACTTTCCGGCTTGACTCGTCCTGTCAATGCTTCCTGCATTCTTTCTCCCAACGGATTCCCCTGGCCAACAATTTTGCTCAATACATGGTCTGTTTCATCAAGGCCAACCAATACACACACGTACTCGTTGCTGACGCCTCTTTGTACTGCTCTGGTTCCTCGTTTCTTCGCCTTCCTGGGCATTTGCTTTTTCTTCCATGGACCTTTCATATTCAAGAGAAAGTAGGTCTCATCTATCTGTATTTCCCCGCTTAACGGCTGTTCTTCCTGATATTCTCTCATTGCTGATAGAATCTTATGTCGCCAGTTGAACGCTGTTGTGACTGAGATCCCCACTTCGAATGCAATCTCCCTGAGCGAAAGTCCATATAGCATGAATTTGATATAGGAGTGCCACTGGGCATATGTCTTCTTTGTATACCGTACAATCGATTGGTCTGAAGCGGAAAATGTCTTTCCGCTTTCCAAATTCATATACCGTTGTCTTCCTTTTGCGCTTCTTCCATATTTCACGATCTGTTCAGATCTTTTCCGCTCACGAAACAGGATCTTATGAAGCGCGTCAGCGGCTTCATTGATCGCTTTTTGATTTTGATTCATTGTCTTTAGTAGATCATTGTATTCATCCGCACATAATGCGTTGATGATTGGCAGTAGAGTTCCAGTGGTGGCTTCTCGGCTCATGTTTGGCAGGTCCTTTCAATAGAAAATGCCCTTAAGCAACCAGCTTGAAGGTCATAATTTCGTCGCCAAACAAGAATTAAGAGGCCAAGCTGGTTGCTTAAGGACACATGTAAATTGTGTCTGGTTTCTCTTTATTCTTGTTTGGCTGCTCTATTCTACCAAATATATCAATGAAACTCAATTACTATCAACACTTATCTTGAACACAGCT
>DDXT01000022.1 GCA_002347755.1 Caryophanales bacterium UBA2253 | reverse complement strand
CGGCGAAGGACTGTACAATCTTGGTTCCATCAATCAATATCACAGCGAGTTGAAGAATTGGTATTCGAGATTCAAGGGCGTATCCACCAAGCATTTGGAAGGTTATCTTGTCTGGTTCCGCTTTTTGAAACTTCTTCAGTATCAAATGGAATATGAGCAAAGACCAAATGAACTACTAAACTACGCAATATCCAACAAGGTATCAATCAAAAATCAAGATATCTGTCGAAAGCCATTCCCAATTGATATCTTCAAACCTTATCAACACTTATCTTGAACACAGCTTTTTATTAAAAAGGAATGTCTTTCACGCTCATGGATCCAAATTCATCAGAAAAACCTCTTTCATGGAAAAAGATAAAGTAGTATTCGCCAGCTTCCAGTTCTTTTTCGATGTCTTTATTGGTGAAAGAGCCATTTTCCTTAATGATCAATTCATCGTTGGCGTTGAAAAGAGCAAAATTCATCGAGAAACGGAAATAATAATTTTTCGTTTCCAAAACGCTAAAATGATAATAATCGATGTCCCCCATAAAATCCAATTTGATAATGCTCAAAGTCCCCAAAGCAATGGTTCCGAACGTATTGCTTGGATAGTCATCGATCGGTTCATTGCTTAAAATGCAAAAAGCAAAAGCATAAGAATAATCGATTTCATTTCCCCGATAACAAATCTTTATATAATAGATTCCCGGATCCAGTTTGTAATAATCAGGATCAGAATCATAATCGAAAGAGATGACTTTCATTTGTTCATTGAATAATTCGATGCGCTCCCGATGGTTATTAATATAAACCAATGAAGGTTCGGTAATTATGAACTTATGATAAATCTTTGAATTTTTTGTAGGCAGGATCCCCGTAATCTTCGGGATGTCAGGATTGCCCAAGTAATTGGTTTCGGTAAAAGTGGCAATCGAAAAATCCAGGGTCTTGGTTTGATCGAAGACAACTTCATACTTTATCCGATAAATTATGGTATCAGAAATCATATGGATCTTTATGTAATAGACCCCGGGTTCTAAGCTTTGGCTGGTTTGACTTGCATAAATGTTTGATCCATCTTCCAAATAGAATTCCACATATGGCTCTTTTGCAACACTCTGAGTTTCACACCGAATCGTATAGATTCCGCCCGAGATGACATTCAACCGGAAATAATCGGTTTCGCAATGATAACCTACCAAATAGGTTTCGCTGGAAAGAGTGGTTGTCAACACGGGCATCGTTGCCAAATCTTCGGTGGTGTCGGGATTATCATAAATAATTGTACAATTAAAAGAAAAACTTAAAGCTGTTGAAGATCCAAAAACAATGTCATTGGTCCCAGCAGCGAGCGGAACATAAAATTTTCGGTCCGGTTCACTCCGAATACGGGTAAATCTCTGAAACACCCCTTGGCTATAAATAAGCGGCGAAGCCCCTAAAGCATCAATTATCAATACTCCGTCCCCGGCTGCTTCCAAGCCGTAAAAAGCATAATCAAATTTTCCTTCGCAAATAACGTCATTGGTGTCGGAAATCAATAAAGGCTCATTGAAATCCGCCATTGTTTCATAAGTAATTTTATTTATTCCCAAAGTATAGCCTTCAAGATTCAGATTGTTGACTTTCACGTAATAAAGGCCAGCGGTGGTGATGAGAAAACAGTTATTATTGGCAACATCCTGATTGTTCCAAAGCGGATGATAGTTTAATTCCTTTAAACTTTCATCGAAAACTTCAATTTTCCCGGCCCAAAAATCGGTTAATGAAACTTCATATAACCCTTGTTCCAATTGAACCCGGTAGTAATGAGGATCTGGTGATTCATAACAAACGATTGGGGAGGAGATATCGGTTGTGGTATTGATTTCCGCGATGCTGGTTGGCGTTCTTTGAAGAACATTGGATTGATTGTTATCAAAGGGCACAATCGCTTCATCGATGTGGTCAACCATGGACTGCAGGTTGATCGATAAAGTGTATTTGATTCCCGAAATTTCAAAAGTAAAGTCCTTGATTTCTACCGAAATCGCGAATTGTTTGGTTTGTTCGCTGTAAATGGCTTCCACTTCTACCACAATTTCCGAAAGGATTTCCCATGACAAATTGATTTGCTCGGCCAATTCCTCCACATCAAAATCATCACTGGCAAGATTTCCCAAACTGGTATAAACCAAATAATGATCGTAATCAATCTTTCGGAATGAACCATTGGGATCAAACAACTCGCTGACGCTGATGTCTTCATAAAAGAAATTGGCAACCGAAGAGAACAAAGACGTGGATAAAAAATATTTCCCATTGGTGTACGCCAGTTCATCCAAATAAATGTCTGTCCCAATTTGCTTGTAAATGTCATATCCCATTTCTACATTGTTTTCATAAAAGCGATTCTCATAATAATTGGCGGTTTTATCCACTTTTGCATCCACCCGGATTCCGCTGCTGATTGAAACCGTTCCATAATTCGGCACATAACCTTTAAAATTATAGGTATTGATGTTTGTGTAATGGTATTGATGTGCATTCGCAATTACCCCATCGACTTTTTGACCAAAATCAAAAATTTCCTGAAAAGGAACCGTTGGGAAATTGGTTTTTTCCCATCGGGCAAAAAGGGTAATGTCATGGCCTAAGTTAAATTCATAAGGCAATTCTACTCTGACTCCATCCAAATACCAACCCATGAACATGTAGTCTTCTTTGGTTGGAGTTGGCAAACCGGTCACCGTTTGCCCAAATGTTATCGTGGACGACTGAATACTTTGCAATGTATTGGAGGCAAAAGTAATTTTGTATATGCCGATTTCATATGTTGCTTTAAAGATGACTTTTTCTTGACTATTGATGCGCTCCCACCCCGAAAAGGAATACCCGAATCTTTTTGGTTCTTCGCAAGTCGCATCACCAAGATTATGGACCAATTGGGTTTTGAGAATCGTTCCATCATCATCTTGGAACTCGACATTGACTTTCGCGGGGGCATATGAGGCCACTAGAACCAAATCATGATCATAGCTGAAAGTATAAGGAAGGCTGATCAAGACCCCATTCTCCCGCCAACCCAAAAAGGTATAGCCGGTCAGTTCTGGAATTGGTAATTCCTCGATCACTTGGGAGAAATAAACGTTTAAGTTCGGAATCGTCGTTCCATTCACCGGGTAAAAAATAATCTGAAAATCCAAATTCGCAAAACTGGCAAAAAGCGTCAAATCATGATCATAGCGATAAACCAAACTTGAAGGCAAAGATTCCCCTTCATAGGTCCAACCTAAAAATGTACAATTCGTTTTCGTGGCTTGGGGCAAAGAGACTTCTTGGTCATAAGTCACTTCCATATCCGAAACGGAACTTCCTCCTCCCGTTTCAAAACTAATCGTGAAGGTCTTGGCCAAATAAGTGGCCGTAAAGACCTTGATTTTATCATCGGCGCTGGTTTCTTCCCAATTTAAAAAATCATAACCCGGGCGATTAACGCTCGGGGGAACCGCATCCTCAAAAGCCACCACATTCGATGACAAGATTAAAGAGTCATCAAAGTCACGGAATTCGACTGTCAGTTGATTTCCATCATTAATACAGCCGGTCAGAAAAACCATTAGTAAAACGAGTGATCCCCACCAATAAAAAGCATTTTTATTCATTTTTTTCCCCATCATCTTGATATTTTCATGAAAAACCCCTTAGTTTTTTTTCACAAGAAAATTATACCACCTTTTCCCCATTTGAAAATAAAAAATTATAAAATATTTTTTTGGAACGATTGCAAAAGATGATCCAACAAAAAAGACCCAAATCCAATTTTACTTGGGTTTAGGCCTTGTTTTATATAGTTCAAGCCAGGGCTTCGGTTGGTTTAGCAACGATGTTTTTTAACCAGATCCCTTTTTTAATCATGGCATAACCAATGACCGATTTAATGAGTTCCGATAACTGCACAAAGAAATAAACCAATAGAATCGAAGTGCCCGTCCAATGGGTTAAGATAAAGCCAAAAGGAATCATGACGACCCATAGGAAGACACTGTCAAACAGAATGGTCGCAAAAGTAACTCCTCCCGCCCGCAAAGTAAAATAGCATTGCATGTTGAAGGCATACATCGGGAAAAACAAACCCGCGACCATCATCAATTGCGTCGCCAAATCGCGAATGTCGGCCGTGGTATTATAAAATTGCGGAATGTACTTGGAAGTGATGATTAAGGTTGACCCCAAAATAACCGTCACAACAAAAGTCAGAAATAACAGTTTTCGGCTGGCATCCTTGGCTTCTTCCAATTCGCTGGCCCCGAGGTGCTGCCCAATGATAATCGCCGTGGCACTCCCCAGTGAAGAAAAAATTACCATAAAGAGATTGGAAAACGTTGAAGAAATATTTAAAGCCGTGACAACCATCAAACCCCGAACCGAATAGATTTGGAAGAGCGTGGTCATTCCCATCGACCAAAAGAATTCATTGACTAACAAAGGCAAGCCTTTTAAGCTGATCCGCTTGACCAAATCCCAAGGAACCCGCAGCGTTTTATAAATGCCCTGAATGAAGGGATAATTCTTCCGAAAGACATGAACATAAGCAACTAAGACCCCCAGTTCAAACACCCGTGAGACCACCGTCGCAATCGCTGCCCCTCGCACTCCCATGGCTTCAAAACCAAGATGACCAAAAATCAAAATGTAGTTTAGTCCAAAATTCACGACCACCGCTATGATGCCGGAAACCATCGGAATGATGGTGTGTTTGGTTTCCCTTAGCGAGGTGCTGTAAACCTGAGAAAGAGCAAACGGCAATAACCCCAGCAGCATGATTTGTAAGTAATCATGGGATAGGGACAATACCAGTTCGGGATCCCCAACGGCTTCTTCGCTTTCGTTCAGGAATAATGATATCAGGGGTTCGGAAAATAGTCCGATGACCAACAAAGCCACCAAGAAGACGGCAACCCCAATCAGCCATTTGAACCGAAAACAGGAGCGAATGCCATCCACGTTTTTGGCACCAAAAAATTGGGTCGCGAAAATGGAAGCTCCGGATAAGGCTCCGAAAATGCAAAGATTATAGACAAAGGTCAATTGATTGGCAATGGCCACACCCGAAATTGCTTCGGTACCCAAACTTCCCACCATCACATTATCCAGGAAGTTCACAAACGAACTGAGGCCTTGTTGAAGCATGACGGGTAGAGAAATGAGCAAAACGGTTTTATAAAAAGCTTTGTTTCCAAAATATTTTTTCATATGTTAACCTACATTATTTTCTTATTATACTAAAGAAGTTCCATTAACACAATGAAAATATGAGTTTATTCCATTCGGAAGAATGTAGTGTTACAATACCTGTGAGACTAAGCAAATTTGAAAAAAGGCCCGAACTCCTCTATTGTTTCAGTTACCACACAAAAACCCAAAGGAGGTCAGACCCATGTTTATTATAACACGAATCCCTCACTCCATCAAGACTCGGATCAGCGCCGTTTCCACTTATCGTAACTTTCGATGCGCGGTTGAGTTTATCGGCGGTAAGTATCATGTTTCCAAAGTTTCCCTGATGCGCTGGAACCTTCGGTACGACGGAACCGTGGGATCCTTGGAAGAACGGTCACGCCAGTCTTTTGATTGCCTTTCCCCTTCATGTCTCACATCATTTTCAAATATACGATTATCCGAATTTTACTTGCATTTGCAACTTAATTCCGAATCAAATTAATTTAAAAAAACTCTGACACAATCTTGTATCAGAGTATTGATTATTAACTGGTGCCACTGGCCGGATTCGAACCGGCACGCTTATTCGGCGCTTGATTTTGAGTCAAGTTTGTCTACCTGTTTCAACACAGTGGCATGCTAGAGTATTATATTATAAATTTATCCAAAAATCAAGGAAAAAAGCATCAAAAAACCAAAAGGTATGTTATAAATCTAAATGCA
>DDXT01000012.1 GCA_002347755.1 Caryophanales bacterium UBA2253 | reverse complement strand
TGGCCACGCCGGTTACCCGGCCGATGCTGCTGACGGTGGCGATGGCTTCATCGCTCGAAGCGAAAGTCACTTCCTGCGAAGCGCCTTCCGGAAGGACAGTTGCCACCAGGGTGATATAACTTCCCATGGTAACTTCCGTCTTGGTTCCGGTCAGTTCGACCGAAGTCGGGTCAATTATCACGACCGGGGCATTAACGGTGACGTTAATGCTCTTGAAAATCTTGCTGTTCGAAGCCGCAGCGGCTTTGATCTCAACGACTCCCGCGGCCACGCCCACTACTTTTCCGGTTGCATCGACCGTCGCAATCGCGGCATCGCTAGTTGACCAATTGACGGCTTGAGCAGCGGTAGTCGGGGTTACGGCCGCAGTAAGTTGCATTTCTTCCTCAATTTCGATTTCGGCTTTGGCGCCGGAGATCGTGACCGCGGTGGCATTATTTGGGTCGTCAATCGGGGGTTCGTCCCTATTGCATCCAACAAAAACAAAAGCCAAAATAAAAACCAATGTTAATGTTATCCACTTTTTCATTTGATTTCCTCCTCTAACAAAATTCTTCTTCTATTCATTATTATATCATCTCTAGAACTTTTTTTCAATTTGCTTGGTGTAACAGTGGAATTCCTTCCAAACTTCAAACCCAAACTGCTGATAAAATTCCAAAAGTCCGGTCCAGTCGATGATCATCGGCTGGCACCCACGTTTTAAAAGTTCGTTTAAGCCGGCGGCGACGACGTCGTAGCCCAAGCCCTTTCCCCGGTACGCTTTGTTCACGCCCAGCGGGCCCAAAGCTCCCAATTTCGGGAAACGGCCATGCCAGGTGCAATTGTAGGGGAGGATGTCGAGATCCGGAGTATTGACCCGCGTAAAAGCGATGATCTTTTCCTGATCCAAAGCCAACAAATACGCTTCTTGGAAAATCGGTCCTTGGTAATACTCGTAACATTCGTATTTCCAGCGGCCGGGAAAGTTGTTGTCCATGAAATTCAAAAGCGCTTCTTCATCGTTTTGGGTTGCAAAACGATAAGCATATTCCGAATTTCGGATGGCAAACGGGGCTTTGGCTTCCCAATTGATCAGATCATGGGTTGTCCGGACATACTTGAATCCGCGTTTTTCCAGCCACGGTCCCCCGAGATTATCGAAATCATTGGGCAGCCCCGGAAAGAAATTATGATAATCGCGTCCGATTTGAATTTCGGTTTTGTTGTTGGCTTTCAGGATCTGTTCGGCGTAAGCCAGCAGTTTGTCGCCGATCCCCTGACGACGGAATGATTTGGAAACATACAGCATGGAAAGAAAACCGATGCTCGCATAAGCGGGGATCATCGGATGATGGAAGTCTTTCACAAAGACAAAACCGACCAGTGCCTGATCTTCGTAAGCAAAATACGATCCCGATTTGAGAAGATTGGGCGAGTTTTTGATGTTCTGATCAAAGGCCTTCGCGCTGATCGGGTAAATGAATCCCATTTCCCGGTTCCACAACTCCCGCGCTTCCTCAATGATGAGGTCGGGGTCACGGAGGTTTTTAATATTGTACATTACAGTAAAGAGGCAGCGTCTTCATCAATGATGACGGTGACGTTGTCATGATCTTTAAGCGCCGAAGCCGGGAATTTTTCGCTGACATTTCCAAAAACCAGTTCCTTGATGGCCAAGGCTTTGTTTTTTCCAGATGCCAGTAGCAAGATCTTTTTGGCGGCCATGATGTTTTTGATGCCCATGGTCATGGCCCGGTGCGGCACTTCTTCCAAAGAAGCAAAGAATCGCTTATTGTCCTCGCGGGTCTTTTCGGTCAGTTCAACAATGAAAGTTTCATTGGAAAACGGCGTTCCCGGTTCGTTGAAACCGATATGGCCGTTTCCGCCGATTCCCAAAACCTGAAGATCGATCTTGACGCTGTTCAGCGCTTTGTTGTAATCCGCGCATTGCTTGGTCAGATCGGCACCTTCCGCGTGCGGAAGGTGAACATTCTTTTCCAAAATGTCAACATGGTTGAACAGATTTTCATGCATGAAAGTATAATAACTCTGCGCATGGCTCCGGGGCAGATCGCAGTATTCATCCAGATTGTAGCTTTTGACGGCCTTAAAAGAAATCTCATGGTTTTCGTTCATTTTTACTAAGTTTTGATACATTCCGACCGGAGTGCTTCCGGTGGCCAATCCCAGAATGGCGTCAGGTTTGCTTCTGAGCAAATTGCCAACAATTTTGGCGGCTTCCTTGCTCAGAGCTTCATAATTTTTTACTTTGATGATTTGCATGTTTTTTTACCTCGTTAATCTAATTGGCAGTTTGCCCGAAAAAGGAATTGCTCCTTTGAGGGCTAGGGCGCAGGACTGAAGCGACGGCGGCGTCAGTTCATAAATGCAGACATAATTTTTGATGCCTTTGAGAAGCAGGCAATCATAAGGGGAACGCAGGCTGACGACCATCAGCCTGTTTTTCGGCAAGGCTTCAAACACTTTGGTTTGATGATCGCCTTCCAAAACATTATAGGTTCCCAAAATGATCTTGTCATATTTCGGCGCTTCCAAAGCAATTTCCGGAAGGTTGGCCAGTTCATTGTTGATGATGAATTGCGGATAATCCAAATAATCTTTCATGGTTTGATACTTCTGATTGACGTTGTCCACCAAAGAGGCCAGTTTGATCTCCGGAAAGATCAGCAGGACTTTGTCTTGGGCTTTGATCGGCACCCAGTTGTGATTGTAAACCAGGGTCACGCTTTTATTCTGAAGCATTTGCGCCAGTTCTGTGTTGACCCGGAGCTTGGATACGTCGATGTCCGGGGCAGCGGCGTATTTGGCTTTCAGTCTCAGGATCTTCTTGACCGATTCGTCGATCCGAGCTTTGGAAATTTTCCCTTCTTCGGCTAGTTTTTCAAAGGCCAGAACAATTTCCCGCTGCTCGTTCAAGTCGGCTTTTCCGCAGAAGATCAACAAGTCATTTCCGGCGTTGACCGCTCTTTCCACAATCTCTTCGGCTGAGAAACGGCTGCTGATGGCTCCCATCGTCAAAGAATCGGTGACGATCAGCCCTTTGAATCCCAGTTTTTCTTTGAGCAAGCAAGTGATGATGTTATAAGAAAGCGAAGCCGGATACTCGTGGTCAAAGTTTTCATACAGAATGTGCGAGATCATCACCCCGTCGATCCCTTCCGCGATGGCTTTTTTAAACGGAACCAATTCGGTTTGAAAGACTTCGGCCCGATTGTTTTTCACGACCGGAAGGCCCAAATGCGAATCGACGCTGGTGTTTCCATGACCCGGGAAGTGTTTGATGGTCGGAAGGATCCCGCCATCCTGAAAACCTTTGAACGCGGAAACCGCGCATTTCGCCACGACTTCCGGATCATCCGAATACGAACGGGAATTGATGACCGGATTGGCGGGGTTGTTGTTGACATCCCCGACCGGAGCAAAGTTTAGGTTGAATCCCAAACAGCGGAGATTCTCCCCGACGGTTTTCGTAATCTCATGAATTTGTTCGGGATCGGCCGCGGAAAGCGCCATGGCCCCGGGCAGCGGCGTGATCCCCTTCATGATCCGCAGAACCGGACCGCCCTCCTGGTCCAAGCCGATGAAGAGCGGGATCTTCGATTCCGATTGCATTTTTAAGTTTAAGGCTGCGACTTGCTCGATGTTTTTGATGTTTCTTTGGAAATATATGACTCCCCCCAACTGAAATTCATGAATGAAAGTCGCGATTTGTTCATCATATTCCGGGTTGTGAAACGCAAAACAGAGCATTTGTCCGATCTTTTCACGCAAAGTCATTTTGGAGATGGTCATATATTTGTCCTTTCTGGGAAAATGAAGATGCCGGGTCCTTGCCCCGGCATCCATTTTATCCAACGATTCCGGTTCTTTCGATGCTTTCAACGAATAATTTTTGAACGAAGAAATAACCGATCAATAACGGCAGCATCATGAGTAATGCGGCAGTATTGGCAACCAGACCATAGAATAGCGTATTCTGACGAACGGTTTCGTCCGTCAAATCCTGAAAGAAGGTATCGCCACGGGCGACCCAACCGGACAGGACGGTGAACAATTGGTCAGTTCCCCCCGCCAGTTTCGTGGAGAAAACCGCGAAATTGTTGGCCGAGTATTGGAACAAACTCGCAAAATAATAATCATTCCATTGCCAGACGAACGCGAACAGACCGACCGTGACGATCGCTCCGCGGGCATTCGGAAGCATGACGCTCCAGAAAGTCCGAATGACGCCGGCTCCGTCGATCTGGGCCGATTCCTCGAGCTCGGTCGGGAGCCCTTTGAAAAACTGGCGGAACAGATAAATGAAGATGGCGGAACGGATCCCCATTCCGAAGGCCGCCATGATGAACATTGAAAAGACGTTTCCGATCAGGCGGATTCCCAGGAAGGTGGAACTGGAGAAATATAGAACCCGCGAAATGTGCAGGGTCTCGTTCGGCACGACCAGCGTGAACAAAACGATGTAAAACAGAAGATTGCTGCCCTTGAATTTCAGCCGGGCAAAGGCGTATCCGGCGATGGCGGTGGCCATGACTTGGATGATCATCGAAACCGAAGAAAGGATCAGCGTGTTCCAGATTGTGTTTCCGAAATCCAACAATTGGTAAGCTATTTGGAAATTGATCTTGCTGAAAGTCTCCGGGATCCAGATGACCTGCGGGTTGGTGATGTCCATCGGATGGCGAAGGGCAAAACTGAACTTTTGGAAAAGCGGCAGCAGAATGACGAAGATCAAACCGATGAGAATGAAGGTTCGCAAAGCCGAGCCGATGAACATCGCCGTTTTTCGGCCTCGGACCTTGATGTTGGTCGGATCTTTCAAGTCCGTTTTCCACTTCGCAAAATTCTTTTTAAAGCGTTCCATGTTGGTGACTTTCTTTTCGTTATTCATCATAATAGAACACCATTTTGGACAGCACAAACAGGAAGAATCCGATGATCAAGATCGAAGAGATGCAGAACAGCCATGACATGGAAGCATGGATTCCGTAATAGGAAACGTCTCCGAGTCCGCTCAAAAGCTTTCGGGTCCCGGCGGTGGCGAACACGTTGATCGTATTGATCAGGTCGCTTCGCAGCAGGCTGTCCACGACCGTGTAAACTCCGGCCGTAAGCATCAGCGGCGAGACCATCGGGAAAGTGATCTTCCAGAAGATTTCGTATTGGGTGGCCCCTTCGATCTTCGCGGCTTCATACAAATGTTTCGGGACTGACTGGATCCCGGCGAGGAAGATCAGGATCTGAACGCCCGAATAGGAAATGATGTCATAGATCTGATCGGCCGTCGTTCCCAAAAAGCTGACGGCGAAAAGCGGGATGTTGGCGTTGGTCAGGAAGTCCTGAAAATTGAACATTTGCGCAAAGATGTCGGTGGTCGCTCCTTCCATGGCCGCGGCCAGTTGGGCGCCGGTCTGCATGGCCGCATCCACGGCTTGCGAGTTGAAAATTACCGGCATGAAGAAGATGGCGCGGACGAAAGAACGCCCTTTGAATTTTGAATTGAGCACCACCGCGATGATCAGACTGAAGATCAGGATCATCGGCACGTTGAAGAAAGTGCTGACCGATGAATCGACCAAAGACTGACTGAAGGTGGAGTGTTCTCTCAGAATGTAAACAAAGTTGTCGAAACCGATCCATTCGGTCGCGATGCCGATGTGGGCTCCGGTCGAAGAATTGACGCCCAAGTTTTCCACCCGGGACATGCTGTAAACGATCGTAACCAAAAACGGCAGCAGGAAGAAATAGATGAAACCGATAATCAGCGGCAGAACAAACAGAAATCCCCACATGGCCTGACGTTTTTTATAACTGAATTTCTTGGCCATCAGGTTCGGAACGTACCCGAATATTTGGGCTAGTTTTTTCATGCCCTTGGTTTGGGACAGATCATATTTCCATTGACTCAGTTTGTTTCGCAGTTTTCCGAACCAAGTTCCGATGGAAGAGAACGCATTTTTAAGAGTGGCTTTTAATTTCATTTACATTCCCTCCTCAATGATCGTAAACCAGTTCGCCCGAACGGACAATCCGCTGTCCGCATCGAAATAAGTGGTATTGTTGTAATTGATGATCAGCACCGCTCCGTTGCTGTATTCGACTTGATAAACGTTGTCTTGCAAAATCTTATGGCCGACCAAAATGGCATTGTAATGAATCTTGGCATCATTGATGACCTCGTTCATATAAATGATGTTGCTCTTCCAGTTGGCGTAATAAGCATTGTAGTACATGGTGTAATCCGTCTCAAGCAAGGTCCTGGTGTCTTCATAAGAAATGATGAAGTTCAGGTTGGATCCGGTTTCCAGCGACTTAAGCAGATACCATTTCATGGAGTGTTCGCTGTCATAGTTGATGGCCGGTCCGGCGTAGTCAAACAACCCGCTGACCACCAATTGATAGAACGGAATCGAATAGTCATAGTAACCGAGCAGCGATGATTCCAGCGGCACATTGACCGCGAAGTCCGCATATTTCAAAGCGTAATCAAACGGCGCGGACATCATGACGGAGCTGGTTTCTCCGTCCAAATATTCCAAGGCCGCGATTTGATAATCCATGCCGTCTTCGGCGAAAATGCTGCTCTTGGTACTGTAGTCACCCAGTCGCAGGTTGCCAAGATCGGAAAGATAAGCGCTCCGGACGCCAAAGCGGTCGAAGGACGCAAAATACCTTTGGGAAAGCGAAGTGTAATACTTCGGAGAAATGTAAGTCAGCGCTTCGATGGTCGAGTTGGCCATGTTGGTGGCCAAGACGTAAGCCCGATGCTGGGCATAGGTGGAACCGATGCTCTTGGCGGTGTACTTCAGATTTCCGAAAATGAAATCATAGCCCTTGTTCGAAGCGACGGTCACTTCCGGATAAAAATTGATGTTGTTTTCCTTTAGGAAAGCGGCCAGCGAACGAAATCCGCGATTGCCTCCCAAAACTCGGGAAGCCGCCACGTTTCCGGTGGCTTGGGGTTCCATGGCATCCTGAGTCCAGGCGGTATAACCGACGCTCAAGGAAGAAATTCCTTCGGACTGCAGATCTTCGATGATCTCCTGAGCTTGTTTGAAGGTGGTCAAACTACGTTTTTCGTTGTGAACGAATCCCATGGTGATCTCGCGTTTTTCGAAAGCTCCCAGGAAATTCAGGTTGACGACGGTGTCGTTGGTCAAATCTTTCGGGACCAATTGATATTTTTCAATCAGATATTCCCGATATTTGTTGGCCAGCGTCACATATTGGATCTTCCCGTCATTGTCGATGAAGTCATTGGTCTGCATCAGTTGATAAATGTATTTCAAATCGCTTCTGATGAATTCGTTCGACCATTTGAGGAACGGAGTCTGCGCGGTTCCCGCGAAGACCGTTTCCGATTCCCGGAAAATGGCTTTGAAATTGGCGATGTTCATCGTCGAAGCCACATCGGCCCGCTTGAAGTTCGCATAGATTGAGGTTTGGTTGGCGCCCTGATCGGCGATCGCGAGCACGCCTTTCCCGGAAGTTTTGTCCAAGAAACCGTACATGGCGAACATCATGTCCTCATTGGCCATGGTTTCTTTGAAAGTCTTGGAGGTAAAGGCCATGTCCGAACCGTAAATGTTCTTGGCATAAGCCGTATATCCCAGTTCGTCCTTCGGGCTGTTGAACGTCATGATGGCGCCGCTGCCGTCCGGAAGAATGATCTCGCCGACACTGGTCAGGCTGTTGTTGGAAGTGAAATATGGCAAAACGTCGATGGTCCCAAGCAAGCAGTCATGCGAATACTTGGTATAAGCGCCGTTCAGCTGATAATCCGAACCCAATCCTTCCCGAAGCGAATCGTTGACGATGGTCGTTTCCAGCCCTTTCTCAGTCAAAACAAAGCGCATGGCGACTTGGAAGACCGGCGAATTGGATTCGACTTCGTTTCCGTAATCATCATTCTGAAGATCGGCTAAGTCTTTTTGAAAAACGGCTTGAATCGGTTTATTACTCTCGTCGAACAGGAAGTTTCCGTCCTCGTCCTTGGCTTGATAGCCCCCAATCGGCACTTCGACCCCGGGCTCTTCGTCATACGGATTTTCGTCATAAACAACCGGGATCTTCCGAACATAGGTCTGTCCGACCTCATAGCCGGGGTAATCCCCAACATTGGCTTCGGTGATCGCAATGTTTTGGGTGTTCACATAGAAGTAATTGCGATCGGAAGGCAAATCCGCCTTGTACATGGTTTCGAACAGCTTCTGGAACGGAATGGTGCTGTTGGCCTTCAGGTTGAAGGTCGGCGAGCTGTTTTGAACATTCAGATTGATGTTGGTGTTATAAGTGACGGGGTCTTTGTCCGCTCCATCGGTATTGACCAATGTGTAATAGCTTCCGAATACTTTTCCGTAATTGTAACTGTTGAGGAAAGGGTTGGAAGTACAAGGCGATGCGCCTTCAGCGGTAATGTCGGCCGCGTTGTAATCGACGCCGATTTCCAATTTCAATTTGTTGAGAACCCGGCCTTCGTCATCTCTCGCCAAAATGTTGGTCAGATCCCATCGGGACGGGATTTGATTTCCCTCTTCGTCCAAAAAGACATTGCCATCATAAATCGGCGTGACGGTGGCCAGACCTTTGTCCTCGAGATAGGCTGCGCATTCGGCGCTCCAGGTGTAGGCCCGATCGGAATATTCCATGATGTTTTGATTGACTTTGTTCGCGTTGATGATGAAAGACAAGTTGCCCCGGAAATAGTTTTCCATGTCATCGCGGGCGAAATCTTCCGGGAAGAAACTGTTGATGACGGTGAAATCACCGACTTCATAGAGAATCTCGACTCCGTTCTCCACATCAAATTTGATCTGGTAGTGGCGTTTGATGGTTCCGTACAACAAATCGTTGTACAAAACGCTGTTCGAATAAGTATTAAAACCAATGGTGCTCAGTTTGTCATTGGAACCAATGTAATAGAGCAGAAAATTGGATTTCATGTCCGTGGAGTTTCCGCTTTCCAAAGCCGTGCGGAAGACCGTGGAACAGGAGCTTTGAGCATAAGCGATGAATCCGGCTTCGGTGGTTTCCGCGGTCGGGGTACATTGGCTGTTTACCGCAATGGAAACGACCGTGGTCTTTTCGTTCAAAAACATCGTATAAGTGCTGTTCTGAGCGACGATCCGGGTCTCGCTTAGTTTATAAGTGACGGTGTACGTCTCCGCGACCGGATCGACGACTTTGGTGTAACTGGAAGCCGGCAGTCCGGCGATGGCTTCGTTCAGAGCGGCTTCGCTGGCGTACTCGACGGTATAATTTCCGGTTCCGTCATATGGGGAATAATCAACATACCCGGTCAGGTCAAAAGTCAGATTGTTGGCATCCAAAGATTGGGCATGCAATCCTCCAACAAAGAAAATCAAAAGGAGGACTACAATGACGGCCATGATGGCCAAGGACAGGATATGCTTAAATTTAAGTGACTTCATAAGTCCTCCTTTCTATAAGTATCTTAAGGATATTTCGCGATAAAGCGTGTATAGGAACCCAATGATCTTTTGAAACAGGTCAAATCCGAGCATGACGATGAAGAACAGCACCATGACGGCGATGGCCGTGCCGGCGATCGAAAGGATGCATTTAAGCAATCCGTATTCGTGGATGGAAATGAGTCCGAAGAAGATCATGTAACCCATTCCGAAAGTCCCCAAACCGATGATCAGGCCGTAAAAGCCGGCTTCCTCGGTGGTAATGATGTTCGAGAAGATCATGCCGACGATTTTCGTCACGATCAGCGGCCACAGCGAGTAGCAAACCAGCATGAAGATCTCCTTCATTTTGCCTTTGCCGTCAAACAAAGTGGTGACGCTCCAGTTTCCGACCACCACGGCCAGGATCGGGACGATGACATAGGCGATCTCCCGGAAAGAGTTTAAGTCGTTCAGGTCACGCTGATTGACAACAAATCCGGTGTATTGAAATTCCAGGATCTGAAGAATGATCAGCAGGGCGACGAAAACCAAAGCCACCGACATCTTGGCTTTTTTGTCACGCTTGAAGGCATCGAAACCTTTCAGCGGATGAATGAGAATATAAGCCGGAAACTTGATGTACTCCTGATAAATGTAAGCCAGGACGGCTTTGGTCTTTCTCCAGAAATTGGCGGCTTTGTTGGTTTTGGTAATTGCGTTAGCGTTCATCATTCGTCACCCATTCCCGTTTCTTCCGGTTTTTTATACTTGATGCTATGGTAAATTTTGTATCCGACGCCCGCGGCGATGGCAATCAAAACCACGGACATGACTCCCGTAAAGTATTGGTTGATCTGTTCATCGCGATATAGCTTGTAAGCTTTCGAATAGTAACCAACGGAGAATCCGGTTTGAAAATAACTCATCGCTTCCACGTAACGGCCTTCGTTGAGCAGGGACTTGCCGATGCCGACGTAAGCATATTCGTAGTTTGGATTTTGGCTGACGACGTTCTTCCACTCTTCGCTCGAGGCCACCAAATTGCCTTCGTAATGATATTTGACCGCTTTGTTGATCGAATTGGCAATGTCGGTCGGTTCAAAACGCAACACGGATTGGTTTTCTTTGTCCAGAGCGAGAATGTTGTCGCCTTGATAACGGATGGCGACCGGGTTGTTTAAGTCGGACAGTTCGTTTCCGCTTCCGCCCGAAATGTACAATAAGTTGCCTTCGTCGTCGTAAGTGAACAGCCGGCCGGTTTTTCCGTCCGCCAGCGTATAGACGCCGTAGTCATTGACCGCGACGGCCGAGAAACGCGATGGTCCGCGCACGGAGACATCGGTTCCGGTTTTGATGTAGACCAAATCGCCTTTCGGCACCGAGTACCCGTTCCTTGTTAAAACGTCCTTTCCGGACGGATTGATCCGTTTGATCATGGTTGTGTCATCGGTATCATTGACGGCCCGGGAAGTCGCGTAAATGAATCCTTCGTCGTCAATGGTCAGACTGGTGAAGATGGTATTCAGAATGGTTTCGGTCTGAGCCAACTGTTCGTCGGTCATGAACTTTCTCCAGAATAACTGCCAGAAAGTCATGCTGACATAGTTGACGCCAACGTAACTGCTGAACTGGCCTTCGTAAGACATTTGCATGATGCCTTCATAGACACCTTCAGAAATGACGAACATCCGGCCCGCCACGTCGGTCACCAGTTTCACCGGCATGAATACTTTTCCCGAGAAGCTGATGTCGGTCGGGCTGGTCACAACCTGCACGACATGGTAATCATCGGCGTCCACGAGAATGATTTGATTATTGTTTTTGTCAGAAAGATAAATGAGGTCCTGGTAAACCCCCCGGATGATGGTTCCGTCCGGGTTTTTGGCCGGGCGGACATTCCGGTAAACGCCGCTTAAACCAAAACAGTTCAAATAGAATTTTTGGGCTTCGGTCCGCATGGCGTAAGGAATCTCCGCCATGCTTCGGAAATCGGCCAGGTTCATGCTCTTCTTTTGCAAATAGTCCGTGAATGATATTGAGGTAGTGTTTTTGTTGTTATCGGTAAAGGCCGTCTTGACCTTCAGGATCTCTTCATCCGTAAAGTCTTCGGGGCGAATCTCATATTGCGTTACCTTGTACTGATAACGCATGTCCTCATCAAACACAAAGAGGTTATTCGACGCCGAATCGGCAATGTAGATGATGTCCGATCCGCCATCTTCGGTGTAGAGAAATAAATCTTCGGGGCTGGTGAATTCGCTGGCCAACAGCGCTTCACCGGATTGGTTGGTCCATTGGTCGCTGATGACGGTGTAAATGCCGCTGGTCGACGAAGCCAACCCGACGGTCGAATAAATCGGTTCGCCGCTGTGCGAGTAAGTATAGCCGACGGCGGCGTTCGTTTTCGGAATCGTAATCAATAGTCCGATGCTCAGAAACAAGATCAGGAATTTATAAAACTTTTTCATGCCTGCCTCCTATTTCATTCCCGAATGAGCCATGGTATCGATCATATTGCTTTGCGATATGATGAACATGACGATCGGAACAATGATCATGATCATGGCAACGGCGGCCAAAGTTCCCTGACGGGCCGGGCCGGCGCTGGCGATCTGGTTTAGGGCATAGCTTAACATCTTATAATCTTCGCGGTAAATGTAAGTTGATCCGTCCGCCGCCCACAAGGCTCTGAAGTTCAGAATGATCAAAGTGATGGAGGCCGGTTTGACCAGCGGCATGACGATCTTCCAATAGATCTTGAATTCGCCGGCGCCGTCGATTTTCGCGGATTCGATCAGGCTCATCGGCACGGTGATCATGAATTGTTTCATCAGGTAAAGTCCCAAAGATGAAGCGATGACCGGCAGAATGATCGCCCAGTAGGTATCGATCAAACCGAACCAGTTCAGGATCATGTAGTTCGGGATCCCGGTAACGGAAGACGGGAACATCAAAGAATAGGTTACCAATCCCATGATGATGCCGCTGCCCGGGACTTTGTACTTGGCCAGCGGATAAGCGCACATCGAGGAAATGATCAGATGTCCGACCGTGCCAACGACCGTCACCAGAATGGTATTGAAGAAATAACGGGAGAACGGAACCAGCGAAGTCCCCAGAACCACGCCCAGATCCCGGAAGTTGTCCAGAGTCGGATGCTGAACGATGAAGTTCGGCGGATAGAGGAAGATTTCGTCGAGCGGTTTGAAGGCGTTGCTGAAAATGAGGACTAAAGGCAGAATGCTTAAAAATCCGCTTAAAGCCAGGAAAATGAACAGCAGCGCATCCCCGGTCTTGGATCGGTTGATCCGTTTTTTCTGTTTCGATTTATAAGTGATCTTGAAAGAAGCGATCTCGGCGAACGGGCGGGAATCGATCATTTTCGATTTTCTTTCGTTCCGTTTTTGTTTTCGGGTGAGATTCTTTTCTTCTTCCGTCGTAAGTTTTACTTGCTCAGGCATTATGATCCCACCTTTCTGATCGCTTTGCGAATAACTTGGTTAAGCAAAATGGCCACCAGGAACAGAATCGTGGCAATCGCCGAAGCATAACCCATTTCATAGCGGATCGACCCGTAATCTTGCAAATGGTTGACGATCGTATGACCGGCGTAAGCGACGGACGGGAATCCCGCCAAAGCCGTGGTGATGGCGCCGACTCCCAAAGCCCCGGAAATCTGAATGACGGCCGCGAAGATGAGGATTGACCGCATGTTCGGCAGGGTGATGTACCAAAGTTCCTGCCAGCGGTTTTTGATTCCGTCGACGGCGGCAGCTTCGTATTGGTTCTTGTCGATGCCTTTCAGTCCGGCGATCAGCGACAGGAAGTTGACCCCCAAGCTCATCCACAGCTGAACGACGATGACGATCGGCAAAATGTAGTTGGCATTCTGCAGCCAGGTGAGCGGCTCGGAAATGAGGCCCCAGTTGAGCAGATAGGCGTTGGCGTATCCGTAGATGTCGCTCGCGAAAATCAAAGCCCAAATGGTGACGGCTCCGCCCGCGATGGACGGCGCATAAAACACCAGGGTGATGACCGCGCGCAGTTTCCCGGGCAGTTCGTTGATCAGCCAGGCAAACACAAAGGCCAGAATGTAACCGAGCGGACCGGTGATGACCGCGATGATCAAAGTGTTCTTGACGGAAGTGATGAAGATCGGGTCATTCAAAAACAAATTGATGTAGTTGTCCCATCCGACCCATTTCGGGGCTTCCAACATGTTGAAGTAGGTAAACCCGAGCATGAAGCTCATGACGACCGGGGCGACCGTAAAGGCAAAGAACAAAAGCAGATACGGGGTCATCATGGCGTATAACGAACGGTTCAGATACATTTTCCGGCGGAACGGTTTTTTGCGGCTCCACTTGTCGATCTGGACTCTTTTCTTTTCACGCCAAATGCCAAAACGTTTGAACAGATTCGGTTTTTTGACTGGGGAAGCAATGGTTTCTTGATTGTTCATTCTTCAGTCCTCCTTATTCCAAACCGAATTCTTCGCGTTTTTTAGTTATTTCGGCGTTGATCAAAGCCACGTATTCAGACAAAGTTTCGCGCGGGTTGGTGTCGTTGTTGACCACTTCCCGGAAGGCGTTTTCCAAATTGCGGCCGGTATAATACCCGCCCGGTACTTCCGGAACCCCAACGCTGTTTTCCCATTGCGAGATCAGGATGTCCTGTTCTTCGCGGGTCCAAGGCAGATTTTGGAAAGCCAGAACGTTGGCGGTGTTGTGACGGGCGGCCGCTCCAAGAATCGATTCCAATTCCCGGGCATAACTGGTTTGGGTGTCTTTCGAGACCCACCAGCGCATAAAGTCCCAAGCGGATTCCGGATCTTCGGTGTTTTTCATCATGACGATGGAAGAGCCCGAAGCGGCGCCGCTGTTGTTTAAAACGCCAAATTCATCATAAGTTCCGGGAAGCGGAGCATAACTCCATTTTCCCGCGATTTCCGGGGCAAACACGGTCAGGGTGTTGAACAGTTCGTAGGAAGCGATCCCGATCGGAGTTTCTCCGGTCCGGAAACGGTTCAGAAAACTGGCGGCCAGCGGAAAACTGTAATCGGTGTAATATTTGCACCACTCTTCAAAGGCCTGCATGGCTTCTTCGGTATCAAAGTTGGACTGGCTGTTGTTGTTTCGATAGAAAGTTCCGCCCCTTTGATAGAGCATCGAAGCGAAAACCTGATTGACGACGCTGGAAGCTCCGGAAGCGGTGACCGGCAGATAAAACTGCAGGTTGGAAATGGAAAGCTCAGTGACCAGGCTGGTGACTTCTCGCCAAGTTTCCGGGACCGTCCAGCCGCGGGCTTCGAAAATGTCGTGACGGACAAACATTACCAAGAATGATTGGGTATTCGGAAGCGCGTAATAACCGCCATCGAATTCGTAAGGGACCATGGCGCTGTCCATGAACTGATATTGATCGTTCGGATAAGCGGCCGTGCAGTTTCCCGCTTCGGCGTTGGCCGCGGTGCAAATGCCGGTTACTTCATAGAATTCTTCGAATCCGGAAACATCCATGATGGCGTTGCGCATCGCATAGTTGACCGGAAGACCATTGGCCACGTTGATGGCAATGTCCGGTCCGGTTCCCGCCAAAGTGGATGGCAAAAGGACGCCGGCGGTGACGACTTTCAATTTGACGTTGATGCCGTATTGTTCGGTAAAAGTATTGCTGATCAGAGTGCTGATCGAATTGGCTTGCTCGCGGCCGGTCGATTCGCTGGTCAGGAACCAGACCTCGATGTCTTTTCCGGTATCGACGGTGGCAATGGTTCCAATGGCTTCATAATCAAAGAAGAACGATTTAAAGAAGCTGCGGATCCCAAACCAGGTTCCCGAGAAGAAATTGGAACTGGCCTGAGGAAGATCGTCCATCGAGTCGTGGACCCACAGACATTCGATCGTCAAGGCTTGCTCTTTGACGTCGCTGATCCAGGTTCCCAGCGAAGAAAGGTTTTTGGAGAACGTGGTCAGTTTTTCCTGAATGGTCCGCGGTTTTTCAACCAGGTCCCGGAGCTGATAACGCATGGTGTCGAGAATGGCGGTCTTGTCGCTCTTCTCTCCCGAAATGGCGGTGATGCTCTTTCCGACTTCTTCCAGAATGTCCGCGCAGGTTTCAAAGGTTTCCAGCGTTCCCTCAACCCGGGCATTTTCCCCATAAAGGTAATAATTGATCAAAGGATCGGGGCTTAGGCTGGTAACGGCGATGATGCGCAGATATAAATCGTTTAATTGGTCGATGACGCCCTGGACTTCGCTGATCGGCACTCCGTATTCGCCGAGCGTTGATTCCAAAGAAATGGTATTGACTTGCCCGCCTTCAAGGTAGAAAGCATAAGGCTCGGCGTCGTCTCCCAAAGTCACGATCTGAAAATCGCTGCTGTAAGAGAAACGGGCGCCGTTGGCTTCCGCGAACGGAATGGCGCCGTTGACATAAACTCTTCTTGTTGAGAACAAACCGCGGGAAACATTCTGTTTCGAACGGAAACTGAGGTAATAGAGCCCGGATTCCTGGTTGGTCATGTCAACCTCCCAAGTTATGGCATCCCCCGGCGAAGTCCATTTGCTTCCGCCGATGGCGTTAAGTCTGATTTTGACGATGTCGATCGGATTGTTCAGCGGGTCGGTTCGATCGCCGATGGCATACAGAGTCGGCGAAGTTCTTTCGCTGGCGTCTTCGCCTTCAATGTGAATGTCATCGCTTAGTTCGGCCACTTCGCTGTAACCCAAAGCCGCGTATTCGGCCCGGTAATCTTCGTAAGTGATTTGTTCGGAATAGGAAGTGACGCCGATGGAAACGATGGCCATGGATTCGCGGATCGATTCCAAAGTGATGGTATTGTCACCGGCCTGAAGATAAAACAGATACGGTTCCAGAATGTATCCGGTCTCGTCGCGAAGGAAGGCGGTCCTTTGCACATCCAGAATCTCCGTTTGGCTCGGTTTCATGTCATTGTCCGTGGTATCGCGGATGATGTCGCCGGCGTCGGTCCAGTAACGGGAGAATTTCACATTCTCCAGATCCGCGTACTGGTGCTCATACTGAGCATCCGGATCAACCGGATCGATGCTTTGATTGATGTAGACTCCCCGTTCGATGCTGGCTCCGCCGTCGGAGATCGGGAAGTAGTTGAGGTAAATGCGATAAAGTCCGGCCGTCGGCACGCCCGGGATCGTCCAGGTTGCCAGTCCTTCGTCAGTGGTCTTGTAAGCACTGACGGTTTGACCGTTTTGGTCGGTGATGTTCACGGTTTCGAAGCCGTCGGCGTGATTGCTTACGGCCGCGGTTCCGTCGATTATGATGTCACTATCCAGCTGCGGCAGTGGCAGTTTCGCGAAATCAAGCGGGTAATTGTCCAGAGCGTCAGCCGGGATCCCTTGCTTGAGTTTTAAGAAATCCTCATAATCCCCGCCCGGGATCAAAACATCCGGAGCTTGGGATTGAGACAAATAATGGTTGGGATTGAAACTTTGAACGATGACGGTCGTTAAAAAGGTAACCAAAATCACCGCCAACAGCAGCCAAATTATTCTCTTTACGTTTTTTGCCTGGATTTTTATTTTACGCGCCATGAATTTCACCTCTCTGATAGTATTTTAATGCCATAGCCGCGAACTGGAAGAATTTTTCCAAATAAGACAAGCTGGCGTTCAAACCGCCCGATTTGTTGCGGATCAGCCAAAGCCGTTTCTGTTCTTCGATGAGGGCAGGTTGTGACATGATGACATTGGTAAGTTTTTTGATCTTCTCTTGCGTCCCGAGACTCGGGCTGAAGCATTGATCCAGTTCCTGAACCGTCTTTACCAGCTTAACCGATTGGATGATCTCCGCTTTGACGGTTTCGCCGTCGGGGATCCCCAAACGGGTGTTTTTGACTTCCCGGACTTTTTGATCGAGGAACTCGTTCAGAAAAACGTTCTTGGCTTCGGTCAGAATGATCGGCGCGATCCGGCTTTGGAAGAAAGCGATCGGGTTTTCTTCTTTGACGGCTTGAACCGCCATCATGAATCCATAGAAGATCTGGGTGGCATTGCTTCGGTATTCGTTCAGATAATGATAATGATTGCCAAGGTCCATGACCGCGTCGGCCATGATTCCGGTTTGGTCAGCGAAAACTTCAGCGTTCAGATAATCCCGAAGGAGAAAAGCCGTTCCTTCTTTGACGCGCCAACTCATCATCGCCGCAAGCACTAACGGCGCCCAACTGATGGGCCAAAACTGCAGATGGCCGAAATCTCCCCAATCGGTCAGGATCATCCCTTCGCCTTCATGGCGTTTGGCGCTGACGCAGGCGTTTTGGATGTTTTCGGCCCAGTCGTCTTTCCGGCCCAGGAAACTGCACCAACTGGCCGTCCCGGGAGCGGCCACGAATTTTATCTTCAGGTCATGAAGTTTTTTAAAATGATCGGAGAATGGATAATTGGCGTCATAACCCCAATCGAGGAAGAGCATGTCTTTCGGGAGCCGGTCCAACAATTCCGGATGCGAGATCAGCACGTCTCCCCAGATCATCGGCGTTTTGTGATATTTTCTAACTTCTTCGCAAGCTTTCAGAACAAAATCGACGTAAACGTTGCCTAAGCCGACTTGATCGCAGATGGCTTTGGAATGGCCTTTTCCAAGCTCGAAAGGTTCATCAAAGTTCATGTTGAAAAAAGATGAAGAGGAAATCGGCAGCATGTCCGCATACAGTTGCTTCACCAGTTCCAGCGAACCGGGATTCAACGGATTCAAAGTGCTCGGCTGGCGCTGACGGCCCCATAAAAAAATCCCGTCAGGCTTTTCGGCCAAGTCCTTGAATTCGTCTTTTTCCAACCATTTGGCCATGTGCCCAAATCCGTTTTGGTTGGGAACCAGGTCCACATAACGTTCATTGGCAAATTTTTCGATCGCTTGGTATTCCGCTACGGAGATGAATCCGTCGGCTTCCAGATACCGAGAAAATGAAGGATAACCGAAACTGAATCCCTCGACGTACAACTCCAGATGGTTCATCTTCAAGTTGCTCATCAACACAATGATGTTTTTAATGGTTTCACAAGTTGGGACTTTGTCTCGGCTGATGTCGAGCATGAATCCGCGAATTTTCAGGTCCGGCTTATCGCTTATGAAACAGCAGCGGACCATGTCCGATGACTGCTTCATAATCTGTCTGAGGGAGAGAGTGGCATAATAGGCTCCGGCTTCAGAGCCGTAATTGATGGTGATGGAATGGGTCTCGATCTTGATGACATAGGCCTCGTTTTCGAGGGAGGAGTCCGAAAGATACCGGATGTCGGAATCGTTTTCCGAGCCGGCAGTGAATTTTCCCGCTTCTTTCAGAGCCCTAAAAACGTTTACCATTTTTGATTGAAAAAACACGGTAAACTCTTTTTTTAAAAGGTAGTCATTTTCAAACATAACCATTTGCTTGACGCTGGGATAAATTTTAAGCATTGGGTTCTCCTGACATAATTGGTCGATTTTATTCGATTTTACTTTTTATTCATTATACAATAAATGGGGCTTTTTTTCAAGTTGAAATATTAAATAATCGGGTTAAATAAGAAAAAGGTTCCGACGCAAATGATCGGAGCCTTGTTTTCATATCTCTTTGGCCTCTTTTGACCAAAGTTCTTTCAATTTTTCGCGCGCTGCGCTCAAAGCCGGGATCTCGTCCCCAATCAGGTTCTTGTAAGTGAACATGACGACGCCTTTGATGTTCGGATGGCAGCGATTGTACTTAAGTTGATTAATGATTTCTTCCGGGTTGTTCCAGTTTCCTTCCTTGGAATAGCGATACAGACCCATCCCCATGTACAGTTTGGTGCCGGTTTTTTTGGATGTTTCCGCCCACCACTTCGCCAGGTCCGCGTACTTGACGACTTCGTAGAGGACGCCTTCTTGGTTCTGCTTCCAGTAGTCCAGATCGAAATAATTCTGAGGAACGACGTAATCGATCCAGCCTTCCTTCATCCACTTCCAGACATCGGCGAAAAGTCCGGTATAGCAGTTGAAGCAGGAGAAATGGTTGTTTGAGCCCTGTTCCCAAGCCGACTCGTTTTGCTCTTTGAACCACTTGGCGTTGGTCCGGTAAATTCCGAACGGGCTGATCCCGAATTCCACTTTCTTAGGAAGTTCTTGCAGCTTCTCATGAACCTGTTTGATCAAAAGACTGACATTGTTCCGCCGGAAGTCTCCCAGAGTCGCAAACCCCGAGGCTTTGAATTTGGCGTCTTCGTTTTCGTCTTTGATGGCTTCATAAGGATAGAAGTAATCATCCATGTGAATGGCTTTCACATTGTATTTCCGCCCGATTTCCGCGGCGGTGTCGGCGACAAATTCCCGAACCGCGGCGCTGGCCGGATCGAGAATCAGTTTCTGCTCGGCGGTCACAATGACCAGTTCCGGGTGCAGTCGCGCGAAGTTGTTCGGAGCCAAACTATTCAGGAACTCGTCTTTGGTCTGGTTGGCCTCGCTTAATTTAACGACCGAGATCCGATACGGATTCAGCCAGGCATGCACGGTCAGCCCGGCCGCGTTGGCTTCTTTCACGAACCAGCCGAAGACATCAAAGCCGGGGTATTCGCCTTGCTTCCCGGTAATGAATGCCGTCCACGGGTTCAGTTTCGATTCATACCAAGCGTCGTTGGTCGGGCGAACCTGAAAGACCACGGTGTTGAAATGGTATTCTTTGATCTTTTGGATCGCTCCGCGCAAATAGTCCTGATAGCTTTTGACGGATTCCATCTTGGAAATGTCAATGTTGTTGACGGTCGAAAACCAAATTCCGCGCAGTTCAACTTTACTCTGGACATAACGGTCGGGCAGCATCACTTCTTGCTGGCTTTGATAGTAAGTGACATTGCCTTCATGCGAAAATCTTTTAATGGGTTTCATATATTTCCTCCAAAATCGTAATGGTTCTGGCGTCAGCGTCCATTTTAACGGAAACGCCAATCGGTAAATTAATGAACGGAAAGTCATGCCCCGAAGCAAAATCGGTGATGACCGGAACCGATAAATTTCCAAAATATTGTTTCAGCAGGTCGGGGATCTCCCAGGACCCGGCTTCCTTGGAAGCGCAATCGGTAAAATAACCAAGCACGAATCCTTTGGCTTTCTTAAGTTTTCCCGCCAAACGCAGATTCGAAAGATATCGATCGATCCGGTACGGCGCCTCGCCAACATCTTCGATGAAGACGATCTTATCCGTGAAATCCAAATCAAACTCTGTTCCCGCCAAAGTCGCGATCAGGCTGAGATTGCCGCCGATCAGCTTTCCTTCCGCGGATCCGCCCCGCAGCATTTTGGCGTCATCACGGGGATTTTTCAGCACCCGACCGAGCTGGTTTTGGAAAAGCAAAGCTTCAAAATCAGCCAATGAAGCTGCATCGATCCGCGGATTTCCCAGCCAGATGCCCACGTCCCCGTGGATGGTCGGAAAGTCGGTTTTTTGATGGATGGCGTTCAAAAGCACGGTAATGTCACTGAAACCGATCAGCAGTTTGGGGTGTTTGGCGATTTTTTGGAAATCGAGCAAATTAACCATCCGCGAACATCCGTACCCGCCTTTCATACACAAAATGACTTTGACATCATCGTCCAGATACATGGCTTCCAGATCGGCAGCCCGCTGCTCATCGGTACCAGCGAGATAACCGTAAGTCGCAAACAGGTTTTTTCCGTATTTGATTTTTAGCCCCAAACCACTCAGGTATTTTTCCATGACCGGGATCCGGGGATTATCCGCGGCAATCGACGATGCCGGACAAATGATCCCGATGGCATCGCCGGGACGGAGTCTTTCCAATTTCATGTTTTAGAAACCGTCCATCATCTTGGTAAACTTCTGGTATCCTTCAAAGTTGAAGCATTGCGCATGGGCATTTTTGGACAAGGCTCCGCGCACGAAGCTCAGATGGGTGTAATAATCGAAATACCGGAAGGACGGACTGTTCATGATGAACCAATGTTTGGATATGGCTTCTCTCCAAAGCTCATAACCGTCGCTGCAGTTCACGAACACATAAGGGTCGAACCCCTCGCGGTCTTCCCAATTTTCCGCGAAGTACACCGGCGCCCAATGCGGGGTGCCGGGGATCTTGTCCCCCATGTCCAAAGCCGCCCAAAAAGCCGCGTCAACAACGATCCGGCTGGTCGCCGCATGGTCTTTGTGCATGGAATTCTTCCAATGGGTGAAGATGACGTTGGGGCGGTATTTCCGAATCAAGGTCGCGACTTTGATCCGCGCTTCTTCGTTATCCGGGAGTTCTCCGTCTTGATAATCGAGCACCACGGCTTCCCCGTGCAGCATGGAAGCGAACGTTTCCGCTTCTTTGATTTTTTGGATCCGGTAATCGGCGACCGACATTCCTTTGGGATTGCCGCGTTCGCCGGCAGTCAATGCCAAAGTGATGATCTTATCGCCTTTGAGGGATTGCGCGGCCAAAACGCAGCCGGTTGTCAGCTCCATGTCGCCAACATGACCGCCGATGGCCAAGAAAGTTTTCGTCATTTCAGTTCCTTTCTCAGGGCCACGAAGGACTGAACGATCTTCATGCCCGCGTAAAGATATATTTCTCGAGCTTTGTTATCCGCGCCGGTAAACAAAGTCATGAAAGCAGCATTGTTTTCTTTGGATTTCTGACAGAGCATGCAAAAGAGAGATTTCCCCAAGCCATGTCCCTGCGCTTTCGGATGAACGCCGATGCCGCCGAGGTAACCGCGGCCGCTCGGCTGAGTGAAAACCGGGCCGGTCCAACCGAGGATCTCGCCGTCTTTCTGGGCGATCAGCATCGGATCCGGTTTGTCTTTGGCCAGATTGTTTTTCACGACGCTGCGCCAGCCTTCGTTTTGCAAGCCGTCAAACAACTCATCAAACCCGTGATGAAGGGCCGGATCGTAAAAAGTGATCGTAAAACCGTTGCGCTCGTTTTCTTCCATTTTCTTCTTCACGTCTTCGGAAAGCCGGAACTTGTTTAGATCCAAATGATAGGCATCTTGCTGGCCGTTCACATTGTAGCCGTTGGCCATCAAGAGGAAATAATAAGGAGTGTTGAACGGCACCGCCGGCGCCCCCGGATGTTCGTGATGATTGGTTCCCGGGACCAGCCATTCCAGATTGATGGGATTGAAAAAGAGATTCCGGACATAAGTCTTGCCTTTTTTTCTCAGAAATCTTTCCAGTTCTTTCAGAATCAGCGAGCCGATCCCCCGCCGCCAATGATTTTTGTCCACGGCGACGCAGGTGATGTAACCGGGCGTCTGGCTCGGTTCTTGGCCTTGATGGTTGTAAGTGGCATTCCCGAAGCCGATGATCTTATCTTTTTCAATCACGACCAGCGATCCGTCCGGATCATAGAAAGGATTGTCCAGAAATTTGCTTTGAAAAGAGGCTTTCGTAAACGGCGAATAAATGGAATATGGCACCACGCTTTCGTTCCAAAGCGCTACCACGGCTTCAATCATCGACGGTTCAAATTTTATAATGTCCATTTTTTATTTCCTCCCCAAAAAATGACTGATGACATAGTTTCCGACTTTGGCCCGGAACGGGATCAGTTTGAGATTGTCGCGAGTCGGATGGACCCGGTTGGAAAGCATGCAAAATGCGATCCGGTTGTCCCGGTCGATCCAAATGTTGGTTCCCGTAAAGCCGGTGTGCTGAATGGTATTGGGGCTGGTCAAGTCTCCCGAAGAAGACATGCAGCCTTTGATGATCCATCCCAGTCCCCGGGAATCGGTATCCAGCGAGATCCCGCTGGTCATCTCGACTTGTTTTCGAAACAGCAGGTCCACGGTCGGTTTGGACAAAAACACTTTTCCTTGGTACTTTCCGTCGTCAAGGATCATGCCCATGAAATGGGAAAGATCGGAAACGGTCGAAAAGAGCCCGGCGTGACCGGCAACGCCGCCCAAAATGTACGATTTTTCATCATGCACATGGCCGCGGACGTAACCGTCATAAATCTCGTCCTGACGCAGTTCGGTCGGCGCGCATCTTTCGATGTCCGCAGGATTGTAGCCGGTATCAACCATTTCCAGCGGTTCAAAAACATTCTTTTTCGCGAATGCATCCAAAGTCTGTCCGGAGACCGCTTCAATGACGAACCCAAGCAAAATGAACCCGATGTCCGAGTAAACGATCTTCGAGTTCTTCGGATAAACAAGGTCGCAGGCATAGATCCTTTCCAGACATTCCTCCCGGCTGGCCAGTTTGGAAGCTTTGGACAGATCGGCCTGAAGTCCGGAAGTGTGCGTCATCAGATCCCAGATGGTGATTTCCGGATGACGGAAATTGGGAAGATACGTTGAAACGGCATCGTACAGCCGCAGTTTGCCCCGTTCCAACAGCAGCATGATGCAAGTGGTCGTGGAGACAACTTTGCTGCACGAAGCCAGGTCATACAACGTATCCAAACGGTTTGGCTCGATCTTCGGAAACAGACTCTTTTTCCCAAGACTGTTTTGATAGGTTTTATCCGCCAACAGACAATAATTGACGCCCGGGAAAACTCCCTGGTCAATCGCACCTTGCAATAACTCTTCCAATCCTTTGATCATGTTTGGTTTCCTGCCTTTCGTTTTAAAACTTATTAACATGGCGGCGGTAACGTTTATAGAAGTTATCGTAGCAGATTTTGTTGATGTTTTTCTCGGAGAATCCATGGCGGGACAGTCCGGAGAGCAATCCCGGCGTTTTGGTGGCATCGGCCAGATCGCGGATGTTCGAGTTTGGAAAATCGCTCAAGTAATCCATGAAGTCAAATCCGAACATGACCCGATCAATGCCCATGATCGCGACGGCTCCTTCAACATGCCTAAGGAAGTGCTCGAGGTCTTGCAACTCCGGTTTTTTGGAAACAAAGTTGCTGGCCAGCGTCAGTCCGATCAGACCGTCAGCATCTTTTAATGCTCGCAATTGATCGTCGGTCAGATTGCGCCGGTGCTCGCAGAGACTCTTGAGGTTTCCATGCGAGAAAATGATGTTCTTGTGAGTGAAGTTCAAAACATCGTAAAAGCTTTTTTCATTGAGATGGGCGACATCGATGATCATGTCCAGCCGTTCCATTTCTTTAAGCAGTTTCTTTCCTTCTTCGGTCAGGCCCCGATTCGGATCACCCGCCACGCCGGTGGCGTACTTATTTTCCTCATTCCAGGTCAGCATGGCATGTCTGATCCCCAAATCGTAAGCCTTATTGATGTCCGCCCAGTTCGGAAGGTTTCTTAATCCTTCCAGTCCCAGCATGACTTCAAATTTCGGAAGCAGGCGCATGTCAATTTCGCCGAGGGCGATCTGAAGCGACTCCATCAGGTCGAAATCATCCGGCGAGTACATGGTCCAAAGCGCTCCCGACACATCCGAATTCCGAAGCTGGGGAACATGGAAGTCCCGGAAACGGTTATTGACTCCCGCTATTTTTTTGGTGTAAAGATCATAAAGCATGTCGCTATGGGTATCAAAGATTTTCATTATTCCTCCTAAAAATGGCATGTTTCGATTAAATGATCGTATGATTCGCGGTTGATGGCGATGAACGCGTCTTTTCCATTAACGAAGATCACCGCTCCGCGCACCAGTCCGTTATAATTCATGGACATGGAGTAGCAATAAGCCCCGGTTGAATAAACCACGACGGTATCCCCGTCTTGGGCTTCCGGGATCGGGATGTCTTTGGCGATGATGTCCCCCGATTCGCAACATTTCCCCACCACGTCATAGATTTTGGTATCTTTTTTGATGGTAGAATCCGCGCGGTTGGCAATCTCCACCGTGTATTTGGCTTGATAAAGCGCCGGACGGATGTTGTCCGCCATGCCGCCGTCAATGAACAGATAATTCTTTCCGCCGACGGTCTGCTTGTTTCCGCCGCAACGGTACAGGGTAAACCCGGAATCGCCGACCAGACTGCGTCCCGGTTCGATCAATAACTTTTCCAGTTTGATTTCATATTTTTTACAAAGGCTTTCGACCGTTTTGACGGTCTTCCCAAGCATGTTTTCCAAATTGATCTCTTGATCGTCATCCAGATATTTGATCCCAAATCCCCCTCCCAGGTTCAAGACCCGAATCGGAATTGGCTGGGCATCCTGGAATTTTCGGATGAAAGCCATCATCGTTTTGGCTTCTTTGGTAAAGGAATTCGGATTGTTGATCTGCGATCCGATGTGCGCGTGAAAACCGTCCAAAACCAGATAAGGAGATTCCTGATAAGTTTTGGAGATTTTTTCCATCATGGCTCCGTCATAGATCGACTCCCCGAATTTTGATGACAGCAAGGCGGTCTCGATGTAAGCATGGGTGTGGGCGTTGATCCCGGGATTGACCCGAAACAAAGTGTGAACGACGGTTTTTTTGGTTTCAGACAAATGTTTTAGTTTTATTAGTTCCGGGTAGTTGTCCACGACGAGGTATTCCACGCCCATGGCCACTCCCAGTTCCAGTTCTTCGTCGGATTTGTTGTTGCCGTGCAAAACGATGCGGTGCGGATCAAACCCGCTTTTTTCGATCAAATGCAGATCGCCGGCGCTGACGGCGTCAATCCCAAAACGATGATCGTTTAAAATGTGGCATAAACGGGGGGCCAAAAAAGCTTTGGAAGCATAGATCACTTCACAAGCAAATTTCTGGCTCGTGAAAAAAGTTTCAAAGATCCGGATCTTGTCCAAGATCCCCGTTTCGTCATAAACGTAAAGCGGAGTTTGATAAGTCTTGGCAAGTTCGGAAAGTTTTCTTTCCCCAACATACAATTCCCCGTTATGGCGGGTCATCGATTTTGTTCTCATATTTTGGCAATGAGCTCATCCAATAAGGACAGCAGCTCTTCCTTTCTGGAAACCAGATTTAGTTTTTGGCGGAAATCTTTGCTATGTTCGATTCCTTTCACATACCAAGCCGCCAGACTGCGCATTTCCAATAAAGCGATTTTCTCCGGTTTGATGGCCAAAAGCATCATCAGGTGTTTTTGGCACATTCGGATCTTGGCTTCGGAAGTCGGAGCCGGCTGAAGCGGCCGGCCTTCAAAATGGTCTTTCAAGTCGCGGATCAGCCAGGGATTCCCAAAACTTCCCCGCCCGACCATGATCATGTCGACGCCGGTTTGATCGATCATGCGCTGGGCGTCAGCCACCGAACGGATGTCGCCGTTGCCGATGACCGGTATCGTTACTGCCTTTTTGACGGCTTTGATGTAATCGAGGTTGACTTTCCCGGAATACATGTCCGATTGGGTCCGGCCATGAATGGTGAGAAACGACGCCCCCGCTCTTTCGGCGGCTTTCGCCACTTCCGCGCAATTGATCGCTTTATGGTTTATTCCGGCCCGGATCTTGACGCTGACCGGCTTTTGAACGTTTTTCACGATTTCTCTGACCATGGCTTCGATTTTGTTCACATCGGTCAGCAGTTGACATCCGCCTTCGGCTTTCAGGACTTTCCGAACCGGACAGCCCATGTTCAGGTCGATGATGTCAGCGCTGGTTTTTTGGTCGATCATCATGGCGGCTTTTACCATCGAATCGATGTCCCCGCCGAAAATCTGGATGGCGATCGGATGTTCTTCCGGTTCGACCTCGGTCAATTCCCAGGTTTTCTCGTTATCGTATAACAATCCTTTGGCGCTGATCATCTCCGAAAAGACCAGATCCGCCCCAAATTCTTTCATGAGCATGCGGTAAGCGGGGTTAGTGTATCCGGCCAAAGGGGCCAAAGCAATTTTTCCGTTTATTTCCCAATTCTTTATTATCACGGCGAACCTTCCGATCCATATCCAAGTTATTAACATTATAGCATAAAACAAAAACTTAATGAATAAAAATCGCTAAAACCAGGTCCCATTTTCTTGAAAATTCAAGAAATAAATTTCCATTGACGGATCGAACGTTAACGGGTAAAATACGAACAGATAATGCATATTTTTTTGTTAAAAGAAGCGTTATTCTCGAACTAATAATTAGGAGGTAAATGTGAGGAAAATTTTCCTGTTTCTGACTCTGTTATTAGCCAGTGCATTCCTTGTAGGGTGCTTTCAACCTAAAAACGTCGTTCAATCAATCGAAGTTGTCAGCGAAACGTCGGAATTCGACCAAAGCTTTCAGCTTTCGGACCTCAACGTAAAAGTTACCATGACCGACGGGACCAGCAGCAAGGTTCCGCTAAACGAGAGCATGCTGAGCGCCGATGACTTGGCCAAGTTCTCGACCGAAGGAACACATACAATCAACGTATCGTATTTGAATGCGGCTACAACCTTCACCATCACCATAACCGGCGAGCCGGGGGCGGATGGAAAAGCCGTTCTGCTTCAGGTCGCTGACGGTTACATTCAATGGAAATACGAAGGCGATGCCGTTTGGACCAATCTGATCGCCTTATCGGCTTTGATGGGTTCGGCCGGCGCCAGCGGCAAAGACCCGGTCTTTCGGGTTTCCGACGGATTCATTCAATGGCAATATGTTGGCGATGCGGCTTGGACCAATCTGATCGCCACTTCCAGTCTGATCGGTTTGACCGGACCGGCGGGGACCAACGGAACCAATGGAACCAGCGGACGCGAAGTCACTTTCCAAGTTACCGCCGAATACATTCAGTGGAAATACGTCGGTGACGAAAACTGGACGAACCTGTTGGCCTTAAGCGCTTTGCAAGGCCCGGCCGGAACCACTCCGACCATCGGCATCAGCGAAGACGGCTTTTGGGTCATCAACGGCGTCAAAACAACTTACAAAGCCAGCGGCGAAGCCGTTGCCCCGACTTTGCTCAATGTGACTTTTGATGTCCAAGGCGGCGCCATGCCGGAAGGTGCCCCGGCGATTTTGACGAATGTTGAAAAAGGATCGACAATCATCCTTCCGGTTCCAACCAAGCAGGGTTATTTGTTCGGGGGCTGGTGGACCGGAGAAACCGTCAATGACGGCCAATTCACGAATGCCACGCCGGTCAGCCATGACATTACCCTTTATGCGCGCTGGCAGCTTGACATCGCCGCCATTCAAACTTTCCTAAGCATTCCGAAAACCAATAATTTTGCGGCCTTAATGGAAATGACCGTGCAATTTACGATGGGGGAAATGACCGGAGGGTTTGAGAACTCGACCGATTTTAGAATTTATGAGGAAGCCGGGATCCTTTACATTTATCAAACCGACATCCAGAAATCTTTCCTGAACGGGATCGAAGATCCGAATCAGGGCAGTTATAACGAAGAGTATGACATCTATGCCAACGGCCAAATTTTCATCATGAAAAAAGATGCTCTTGATGGAGCATGGACTTTGGACAAGGAATTTGGAACCTTTGAAAGAGGACTGTCGCTGGAATTTTTGGACGCTGCCAAATTCGTCAAACGCGACGGCGTCAACATTTATGATTATGCCCTTGATCCGGAAACGATCGCCATGCTCACTAAAGACATGGATCTTGGGGGAGCGGTTACCGTTGGGGAAACCCAAGCCTTCCTGGATCTGGACAATCAAAAAATGACTCTGATCCTAAACATTTCCGGATTGACTCCGACCGGACTTCCGGCGACCGGAACCGTCACCATGGAAATCTCCATTACCGGCGCCGGACTGACTACCATTGAGATCCCGCTTTCGGAAACCAAACCCGCGGCTTTGGCGATGATCGACCAAGCCATCGAGCAACAGGCTGAATACGCCTATGCCACTTTGGAATCCGTTGGACAATTTGATTTGCTTGTGACAACCATCAAAGCCGATCTAAGTTCCTCCACCACCATTTTCGGGCTGATCGATATTCTGGAAACCGGGCTTTTCGAAATTCAAAGCTTTGTTTTTGAAACCGATCCGCTCTCAGAACAAAAATATCTGGTTTTGGAAAACATGCAGGCCTTTTTACAAAGCAAGGTCCAATTTGCTACCGAAGCCAGCGTCATCGCCATGACCGAGATCTTCAATGCCAAGAAAATCTTCATCGAGACCGCCATCAGCAGTTCGGAGATCGGTTTGATCGTGACCGCTTATGAAGACGCCATCAACGCCGCTTATGTTGAAGACGAAACCAAGGTGGCTCTGCTGATCGCGATGGAAGATGCCATCAATTATCTGCGTTATTTCTACATCGTCCTGGAGCCATACATGTTAAGTCTGGAAGACAAAGCGTCTTTCTGGGATACTTTCAATGTTTATCAAGATTTGATCATAAACTCCGCCACCATTGAACAAGTGGAACTTCATGCTCAGGAAGCCATCGCGGCTTATTCGGCCCTCCGCCTGAGCTTCAGCGAAAACATCGCCGAATTGCAAGCCGAGATCCTTTTCGATTTGAAGGACCTGTTTGATCAGGGATTCAATTCCTTCGGAGAATCCCTGGCCGTTCAAACTTATTATGCCGCCGGGATAGAAGCGATCAAAACTGCCACTTCTCCGATTCTGATGATCCAAACATACAGAAACATTTATTTGGGCATGATGGCGGAAATGCTGTTTGCCTCCAAAGTCAATGCCATGATCGAACTAAATGCGTTAAATGATCATTACGGGCAGGTCGTGGTTTCCGAAGACTTTGCAGCCCTGCAAGGATTCTTTGATCAAAAGTCGCAACAGATCGCCGCTTGCCATGAATTCTGGGAAGCCTTCCCGCTGGTTTACGAATTTGAAAGTTTATGCCAAACTTTGACTTTCGATCCGCTCAGCATTGCCATTTTTGATCTGGTGGAATGCCTGAAATTCGAATTTGATTTTTACTCTCAGACCGCATCCGCGGACAGCATCATTGCCATGCAAGCGGTCGTGAATGCAAACATCCCAATCATCCAGGCCAGCACCACCGAAAGCGAAGCTGAGGCCAACTACTTTGCGGGTTTCCAAGCTTTGGAAGCAGCTTATGTAGTTGATCCGGCCAGAGCCGAACTGCTGAAAGCCAAAGATGAAACCGAATTTGCGATCATGCATTATTTGGATTTCTTCGGTCCGTTCCTTTCGGACTTGGTGAACGGAAAGCTGTGGCAAGCATCCGATGAAACCCTGCAAGCGGTCCGAAACGCGGCTTCCGTCTTGGAAGTCACGGCTTTGTTTGATGGTTGGTTCGTCAAGATCCAATCGATCGACATGACCCCGAGCAGTTACGTCCTTTCAGAGTTCAAACTAGAAACTCTCGCGGATTTGGAAGAACTCTATGTCATCATTGTTGGCAACATTACTCCGCTTCCCGCGACTTTGGAGGCTGATTTCGCGGCTTACAAACTGTTCTTGGATGCTTCAACCAATCTCATCGAGATCTATGACCGGACTTTGGTGATGACGCAGACTCTCGAAACTCTTCATTTGGAGGTCATCCAGACTTCGACGCTCGCGGACTTATTGGAAAGTTTTGAGCATTATCAGAGCGTTGTCATGGATTTTGAGTTGGTTGGCTTGCAAACCGCTTATGACTCGGCTTATGCCAACATCATTGTTGCGGTTGATTCTTGGGAGATTCAAAACCTTTTCTGGGAATTTGTTGGTTTCACCAACTATTTGGCCATCGACACTGTGAAAGTGACCAAGCAACAGGTTTTAGCCACTTTTAAACAAAATTGCGAACAAAAGGCCTTGTCGGCCACTGCCGATAGCATCGCCGCCATGCTGGCGTTGGTTGACGCCTTCGAAGCCGAAATCGCCCCGTTGACTTCGGAATCCGAAGTTTCAATAATTTGGGATTGCCTGAACGCTTACAATTTGCTTCTGGATGCGGCTTATGTTCCGGATCCGGTCAAGATCGCTCTTCAGGAAACCAAAGATTTCGCTTTTAGAAAATTATATGGTTATTGCTACAATTATGTAACTTATGTGGCGATGGATCCGGATTTTGTTTACGATTTGATTGACATCATCATCGCCAATTCCGATGCCATCAACAACGCCGCTTCGGTTGAAGAAGTTAATGCCCTCTTTGATTCGGTCAACGCTCTGCTTCTCGCCAAGCCTTTTGACCTCAATCAGGATTTGGTCTTGCCTTATAAGGCCAAAGTCGATGAATGGATCGTTTACGAGTATTCCAATCGAATTCATAACCTTAACAATCTGCCAACGGACATGATCCTAAGCTATCAGTCGGCACGCGACATTCTTGCCCTCATTGTTTCGCCGCTAGCCATGTACGAACACTTCGCAACTTACTACATGACGCTTGATTCGCAATTCATGGAAGCATACGTTGCGGAAAGCCTCGCTTACGCCAACGGTTTCTATGATGAATGGCACGCCATCGTGGTTTCGTCAGAACTTCCGGCTTTGGAAGCCGCTCATGCCACCATGATCGCTTTGATCGATTCCGCCATTACCCAAGAACAGATCGACAATGCGGTCTACAATTTATTGTTGTATTGCAACGATCTTTCGACCTTCATTGATCCTTTGCGAGAAGCCATTTCCCGCGCCAATGCTTACCTGCTTTCCGATATGATGGATTTGATCGCCGTCGCTACCGATGATAGCGAAACGGCGATGTCCGCCTTATATGTTTCCTGGTCCGCTTCCATCATCGGCGCCATCACAGCTGAAGAAGTTTGGGTTATTTATTACCAAGCTGATTCAGCCCTCCGTGGAGCCTTTGTGCAGGACGGAGCCAAATACGCATTGCATACTGCCAAACAGATGGCCATCAATGAACTTACTGATTTCGTAAATTTCTATTTCTATTATTTGACTGCAGATCAGGAATATCGTTATCCTTTGGAGAACACGCTTCGGAATTATGAAACCTTCATCAATTCCGCTTTGACTTTGGCGGATGTTGAAACGCTTCGCCTTGAGGCTTTGGCCAAACTGACGGCTGAATCGTTCCCGATCGATCCAAGCAACATCGAATACTTCAGGGGATTGCTGTTGGAAAACCTGGGATTTGAATACGAATGGCTACATACCAACTATGACAATGTTTTCCCAATCGAATCGCTTGACGCTTATTTGCAAGCCGTTTCCGACATCAGTCTTTCAACCAATCCGTTGGAATTCTATCAAATCCAAAAAGAGTTCCTCAAGAGCCTGAACCTGGGGATCTTAAGCGGACTTAAAGCTAAGTATTTGGCTGAGTATACCGAGATTTATGACAGTTTTCATGCTCAGGCCGCCGATGCGGACTTACTGGCTTTGGAAGGCCAATTCGCTTTGCTTCAATCCCGCCTGAATGTAGCCGTGGAAACTTCGGCACTTGATTATGCCATCAACGAATTCTACATTTTCTGTTACAATTTGGTTTTGGATCCAATCAAACAAGCCAAGATCAACACCGTTCGGTATTTGACCGAAGACGTTGTTTGGTACTCGCAGACCGCCACTGACGCCAGCATCATCGAAATGAATAGCCTGTTGGCCATTCATACCGCCAACATCAATGCCTGCACAACCGTGGAAGACATCGAAGCTGAATATGCCACCGCTGATTTTGCGATCTTTAGCGCTTATGTTGAAGATCCGGACAAAATGGCCCTCCGGACCGCCAAAGACGCCGCCGAAGCCGAACTTTACAATTATGTTGACTTCCTGGAGCACTTCGTTTTGGTCACCTCCATTGATGCTCTTTGGGAAGTATACAACGTTCACTATGCTTTGATCGAGGCCCAAACTGTTCAAGCCGACATCGGCATCGCCATGAACGCGGGTTTTGATGCCCTGCACGCCATTGAACAATTGGACAGCGTTCTGGTTGAAGATTACCGGGCGACTCTCCTTCTGGACATGCAAAATTTCTGGGGTGCAATTGTCAGCCCGACCATGGAAATGGTCAGTCTGCATAACATGTTCTACGACCAAATTTCGATGGCCTTCCATCCATTCATGCTAAGCGTGATGATCAATGATTATTACGCCGGAATGAACGGTTTGCTTGGCGCCTAAATCCTAATTCCCTTGTCTTTTTAAGGGACCGGAGCTTCCGGCCCCTTTTCCTATTTTTTTGGATTATTTTTTTAAGTTAAGCTTAAGGCCCGGTCGCATTGAAACTTGAAAAGCCTTGAAAATTGATGTGTTTGACATTGTACGCAGATATGATAAAATAAAATTAAATCATACATGAGTTTTGTGACTTATGAATTATGGTTTAAGATTTAACGTACGGAGGTAAATATGAGGAAAATCTTGCTGTTTTTAACCTTGCTCTTTGCCGGCGCGTTCCTTGTAGGATGCTTTCAGCCTAAAAATGTTGTAACGTCAATCGAAGTTGTCAGCGACACCACCGAGTTTGATGAAAGCTTTCAACTTGCGGATCTCAATGTAAAAGTAAACATGTCCGACGGATCCAGCAGTCTGGTTCCGCTAAACGAGAGCATGCTGAGTACCGAAGACTTAGCCAAGTTTTCCACGGAAGGCACGCATACAATCAATGTTTCATATCTCAACATGGCGGCCGCGTTCACCATTACCATCACCGGTGAACCGGGAGCGGACGGAAGAGAAATTCAAGTCCAAGTCGCCGGCGGATACATCCAATGGAGATATGAAGGCGATGCCACTTGGAACAATTTAATCGCTTTATCCGCCCTGATGGGGGCAGCCGGAACCAACGGAACCAATGGGACGAACGGCACCAATGGAACCAATGGCCGCGAAGTCACTTTCCGGATCGATTCCGGATTCATCCAATGGCAATATGTTGGCGACGCGACCTGGACCAACCTCTTGGCCCTGACCGTGATCACCGGACCGGCCGGAACCAATGGCACCAACGGAACCAATGGAACGAACGGAATTGATGGAATTACTCCAACAATTTCCATCAGCCAAGACGGCTATTGGGTCATTAACGGAACCGTAACCGCTTATAAGGCCTCCGGAACTTCCGATACTCCGGTTTTTTACACCGTCACTTACGAATTAAACGGCGGAGCGATGCCGCAAGGCGTCCTCGCCGTCCAAGCCAACGTTCCGGAATGCACGGCCCTCACTCTGCCAACGCCAACCAAAGACGGATATGCGTTCAATGGCTGGTGGACGGGGGAAACCGTTAATGACGGACAATTCACCAATGCGACTCCAGTCACCAAGAACGTCACGCTTTATGCGCGTTGGATCTTGGACACCGCTCCGATTCAAGAGTTAATGAACGCCAGCCAATCGCGAAACTATACCGCCCAAATGAATGTCTCCATCGACTATTCCATGGGCTTGCAAAGCGGGCGTTTCGAAGTTCTCTCCGATTTCCAAATCAATGAAACCGACGGGATCATCTTCACTTACAATGCTGATTCCGAAAAGTCTTTCCCGAACGGAGTGGAAGACCCGGAACAAGCCACTTATCAAGAGCGGCACACCGTTTACCGCTATGGCCAAATCTTTACCATGTGGCGCAGCGATCCAGACGGCTCATGGCAAGTCGACCTTTGGGAAGGCAATTACGAGAATGAGGATTTCTCCTTCTCTTTCATGGATGTTTCCAAATTCACCAAACGCGAAGGCCTGGACATTTACGATTATCCGCTTGAACAAGAGATGATCGACCGGATGGTCGAAGACATGGGGTTCGGAAACGCCGCCATGGTCGGGGAAGTTCAGTGTTATTTGGAACTGGCCCTGAAGAAGGTCACGATCGTGCTTAACATCACCGGTACCACTCCTGACGATCAGCCGGCTTCCGGCGTCGTCACCTTGTCGATGACCCTTTCCAACATCGGAACGACGGCCGCAGAAATGCCGCTGGCGGATGTCATCACCGGGGGGATCAACCGGATCGACGAAATGGTCGCGGAGATTCCGGAAGTCAATTACGCGACTGTCAATTCCATGAATGCTTTCAACGCCCTTGTCGCGGAAGCTAAAGCGGCTGTCGGTGCCGCTACCACCGTCTTTGATGCCATCAGAATTTCTTCCCAATACTTATATGAATTGCAAGAATTCCCGTTTGAAATCAACCGGCTTGAGCAATCCAAGTATCATGCGCTTTTGGAAATGGAAAATCATTTGGAAGACCAAAGTTTCTTTGCGACGGCGGACAGCATCATTGCCATGAATGCCATTTTCGAAGAATTGAAGATCTTCATCCAAACCGCCATCAATGAGGATGAGATTAATTTCATTACCAACGAATATTACAACCGAATCAATATGGCTTTTGACCTCGACGAAGCCAAGGTCGCGCTTTGGGATGAACAAGATCGGGCTGTCAACTTCCTGAGATACTATTTCATCTCGCTTCAGCCTTATTTCTTGAGTTCGGAGGACATGTATTCGTTCTGGAACATCTTTGAGACTCATGAGCAATTAATCAGAGCCACAACCGCTTTTGAACAAGTTGAACCGATATATCAAGCCGGGGTCGCTGCCTATACGGCTTTAGGCTTGAGTTTCGCGGATACTGCTCCTCTGAAAGAGCAGATCTTAACCGAATTTGAAGATTTATACGTAAATGGATTAATGGTTTTCGGAGAAGTTGAAGCCGTTGATACTGCTTATTTCGCGGGGGTTGACGCCATTAACGCCGCTACCAATCCGATTCTCATGATCTCGGTTTACGGGGATGTCTATTGGGGTCTTCGCGATTTGATGACTCCGGCTTCAATCTCGGTTGCGCTGTTAAGATTAGCCGAGATCCGCGATGAATTTGCGGCGATCATTGGGGACAACTCGATGCCACAACTCAATGAATTATTCCTTAACTACACCGGAATGATCAATTCGGCTCATGATTTCTGGGAGCCGATGAATTATATCGATCAATTTGGAAACGATTGCAACAATTATCTAAACTTTGATCCGTTTAAATTACAAATTTCTCATTGCATCAACGAATTGAAGGATGTTTTTAGCAACAATTGTCTCACTGCCACCGATGCCAGCATCATCGCCATGCAAGCCGTTTTGGAGGCCCAGATCCTGATCATCCAAGGTAGCATTTCGGATATGGAATTAAACAGTAATTACCATGACGCCAAAATCGCCCTGGAAGCCACTTACGTGGCTGATCCGGCCAAACTGGAACTGATCAAAAGCATTCAGGGCGCCATCATGCAAATCCATATTCATTGGGATTTTCTCAATCACTTCATCGATCCGGAAGTCATGAATCAGATCGGAACCCTTTCCGGAGCCGCCATCAATCAATTGCAATCCGCCACTACGCTCGCGGAAGTAACCCTCATTTACGATGGATGGTATGCAACCATTCAAGCTTTGGATCTGACTCCGAGCGCTTACGCCCTGAGGCAATACAAACTTGAAACGCTTGAGGAACTTGATTTCTTGCATGAACTCATCCTTGCCAACGTTGATCCGCTTCCGGTTGATTTCGAACTTCATTATGAAGCGTATGTTGCGAACATTGAATCCGTAACCGGCGTCCTGGCGTTCCATGACATCATCGAAGCTTTCCGCGAAGAGTTCTACGGAGCTTATTTGGATGCTTATCGCGAACAGATTTTGGCGCAATTGCTTGAAACCAAAGATTATTACACTTCCATTATTGAAGACCGGCAATTGAGCTCCTTAGATACCCGTTATTCCCAAGCTTGTGACGAAGTCGTCATGGCTTCCGAAACTCGGCTGATGGATGATGCTTATTGGAAATTCAAGTCCTACTGCGAAACTTTGGATGTTGACTACATCAAGATGGTTCGTTTGCAGTATATTGACAACCTTCGTTACTTTGTTGAAGAATTGAACGACACTGCCACCGATGCCAGCATTACGGAAATGCACAACATCTATCTTGACTTCGTTGATCAGATGTTCTTGCTGAACGAAGAATCGCAAATGCAAAACCTCGCCGCCGCTACTCATGATTTGGTGAATGCGGCTTATGTTCCCGATCCTGATAAAATGGCCTTGGTTGAAGCCAAAGAGGATGCCATGAACAAACTTCATTCTTACCTTGATGAGTATGCTCTGCGGGTCACCGTTGATCCAAGCATCGTCGATGAATATAATTACATCCTTTGGAGCAACGAAGAGGCCATTTGGGATGCGGCGACCCTTTTGGAAGTCGAAGCGGCTTTCAATGCGGTCATGGGAATGATTCAGGCGGTTCCGTTTGAAATCGACCCTGATAAAGTGGAACCATACCGAAATCAAGTCATTTCTTGGTTGGCTTATTATTACTACTCGGTGACCGGTGACTTGAATTATAATCCGATCGACATCATTGAAGCTTATGATGCCACCATGCAGTTGCTCGGAACCGCGGTCACGCCGCTGGAGATGTATTCGTCTTATACGGCTTGCCTGAGTTTGATTAAAGCAAGATGTCTGGAGGAGTATAAACTCCAAGAGATCGAATATGCTACCACCGATTTATATGAGATGTGGTCCGCCATCGCCATTGACTCGGATCTTGCTGCTCTTGATGCCATGTGGCCGACTGTTTTGAGCGGCATCGAATTGGCTCGTAACTTTGAACAAGTAGATGATGCGGTTTACCGATTCGATGATTTCTGTCAAATCACCCTAACGATTGAACCGCTGAAAGAACAAAAACATTATGCAATCTATTCTTTGCAACGATTGATCAGCGAGCGCAAGATGATCGCCACTGACGCCAGTTTGGCGGCCATGCAGGCTGAATTGGCCGTTCAGATCCCGCTGGTTCAAGCCGCCGTCGACGATGTTGCCGTATGGAATCAATACTATGTCGGAGAAGCTTTGATCGTTGGTTTGTTTGTCATGGATGCCAACAAATATGCCTTGCTTTCAACCATCAATTATGCTACGGAAAGAATGTATGCTTTCATCGACTACTACTTTGATTGCCTAAGCCCGGATTACAATTCTTATTACTTGTTGGATAATATTTGTAACAACACCGTCACTTTATTCAATCTCGCCGCTTCCATCGCCGAAGTCGACCTGCTGTACGCCAATGTCAAGACGAGATTGGAAAGCATTGATTTCGCGATTGAGCCAAGTTGGCTTCCGGGTTATCAGAATGACGTACTGATGCGGATGGAAAATGAATACAATGGTATGCATGGAATGATTTTGTCCTTCCCGCCGGAACTCGATCTTGCCTATGACAACGCGGTCTTGACCGTTCAATCGGCAACCCAAGGGCTCGTCATGTTCAATGCCTACATGACTTTCAAGATCAACCTTTACGATGGAGTATTGGCCCAAATGAAAACCGAGAAATTGGTTTCCTTGGCTGATCAGTATAATTTAACCCATGCTTTGATCCCGGATGCCGACCTTGCCGCTTTGGAAGCCGCTTACGCGCAGATCTTGATCGATGTTGGCATTCACGCTGATTTCAACGGGCTGGATTATGCATTCATGACTTTCATGGATTATTGCGCATCCCTTCCGGTTGATCCGTTAAAATTGGCCAAAGTCGAATCAGTTGCAACCTTAACCGAATATGTTGAGCAGTTGTCCGTTACCGCCACCGATGCCAGCATTGTTGACATGACCAATGAATTGGCCGTTCAGATCCCGCTCATCAATGCTTGCGCGACTGTCGATGAAGTCAACCCCGCTTACTGGAATGCTTTTGACGCCATCGACGCTCTGTATGCCAACGACCCAGTCAAACAGGCCTTATATGATGCAAAAATTGCCGCCCAAACTGAACTTTGGGAATATGCCGACTTTACCGATGATTTCATCATTCTGATCGAAGTCTACAACAATTTCTGGGTCGCCTGTGATTATTATGTGGCGGAGATTGATGTTGCTACCACCATCGGCGAAGTCGACGCTTTGAAGTCTAACGGAATCAACGCCATGAAATCCATTGAAGTCTTGCAACCGGATTTGGTCGCATCTTATGAATCCATGGTTCTATCCGCGATCGATGAGGAATTCCTGTCCATTCCAACTCCGACCGAGACGCAGATCACCGTTCATACCAATGCGATGAATGACGTCTCCGCCACTGATCATCCGTTTGACATACAAACAATTTTCAATCAATTCATGATCGATTTGTACGCTTAAGACCGTTTGAATATTCAAAAGACAAAAGGGACCGGAATTGTTGAACCTAATAGGAAGACTTTTGAATAAAAGTACAAAACAATTCTAAAATAAAAAGAGAGAGACGTTGTCCCAAACGGGATAGCGCCTCTCTTGTTTTTTGTCACTGTTGATTACTTTTATTTCGCAAATGCTCCGGCAACATTTTATCGAGTTCTTCTTTAGTGAAGAATTGTTCCTCTTCGTACTTTAATGCTTTTTGTGCCTCAGAATAGCTTTTTGCATCAGTTTTAGGAGATTTCTTATATAATTCATAAGTTCTCTTCTGTAAGTCATCTCTTTTGCATATTATTTCAACCTCTGATAATGCACAAAAATCAGTAAGTAAAGAGATATACTCCTCTCGAATCAGCCATAGATCGTCCGACGCAATCTGGTGCTGTTTTATTTCATTCGAAAGATTAAAATCTTTGCAGAATAAATTAATTGCCAATAATAATGTTGAAAAAAATCCACCAATGACAGTGAGAATTATTTCATTTGAAAATATGGCTCCGATAAAACCACCTGTTGATACCGCAGATAATACTATTTGCGTATACTTAATAATTTTATTTTGTTTCACAAACCTATTCATAATTTTTAAATGCGAAGTATATGTATAGAGAACTCGTCCATACGCTTCTCTTATTTGCACCAAAAGGTCTTTTTTATGCTGGGAATCTTGAACCATATATTTCTCTCCATCTTGATTTGGCTGTAGTTGGATAATCACTTTCTTTTGAAATAGCTTCACACGCTAATGAATATGCGGCTGCAGCTTTTGCTTCAAAAGATCCAGTACGATATATATATCTGTCACTACCCATTGCTTTCCATGAGTTTTGAGTTTTATCTCTTTTACTAAGATAATCAAAAAAATCTTTGCTCAAAAAATCATAGTATAAATAAGATTTGTCCTGATGTTCCCATGTTGAAATAAAGTTAAAAGCAAAAATATCAATAAGAATTCCGCTTATCGGAACGCTATTTTTCTCTTTCCAAGCCCGAACCATTCTACACAGGCATTTCAGATTGTGATTACATTTATCATTCAGTGTAGTGAAAGCGCCTATTTCGGCTTTCGGATCTGTTATTTTCCAACTTCCTCCATTATTTGAATTTGGAAATGTATAACTTCGGTCCTTGTTAATAAATGCTGGAAGAACCTCGAAATTAATCCCATCAGCAAAAGGAAGGCGTATAATTTGCCCATCACCTTTTAAATTAGTTACACTGTAACTCTTTTCAAGTACATTTTTCACTTCTTGAAGAAGTGCAGATTGACCATTTGAAGAATAATTGTTAAATTTTACATAAGTATCATAAGGCAATTGAACAAGTATATCAATGTCGCTTGCAAAAATTTCAGTTCCCCGTCCAAAAGATCCTACATACAAACTGTGATCAGTTTCTGATGTAGAATCGTAATAATCGAGGTTAATTCTCTTTGTGATTTGGTGATAGCGAGTTGTGATTTTCGATAAGGTATCATCACTCATCAAAACATTCGAACAAAATGAATTAAACCAATCGCCCACTCCCATTATATTGCCCTTCCTTTCAAAAACTTAACTGAGTATCCTTTATATTCTGTTATGCCAAAACTTCATCGAGAATCCGTTTCATACATTGCCAAGTTTAATCGACTGAATAACTGTAAGAAGCAAGTGTCGAAAAATTTTCTTTGCGCATCTGATTTTGATGGTTTCCTCATCATATAAGGTTGGTTTGTATTCAGCATCTTAAGGCATTACGATGAACTTAATTATTTACTGTCATTTAATTTCAACTTTTTAAAGTACTATATTTCAAAGGAGCCGAGATCTTTAAAGTAAGATGGAAATGCTATTTTTGATTTTTTCTTTTTTTTCAAATTAGCTTTTTACTTTGAGCCAAAAATCTTTTTTCATAATTCGGTGTTCCCGGCAAAGATTAATCCGTTATTGTTCCGTCCTTTATATGGTATGCAATATTTTTCCCCTTGCAAAAAGCAATAACTGCTTCAGCTTGTTCATTATAGAATTCCTTGTACTTTGAGTAAGCAGTAATATCCTTATTGTAATTCGTCCTACCGAAGATAATTTTATCTGTAAAACTGATGGCTAACAATATCTCGTTTATGTCTTGTTTAATGAGGTTTGGGGTTGGGTATGGTTCAATGCTTACCCAAGTGTGTCTACCTTTGTCATGCAAAGCTCGGAGAGATGCCAAACGATCGGTATATGGCGCAGCACCAGGTTCGATTTTTTCACGATAGTCTTCATCAAGAGATATAAGAGTAATACCGTATTCGTTTTCGATAGAGTATTCTGCCAACTCAATCGGAAGGAGTCCCTTCGTAAGAACAGTACACTTTATTCCGGCAGCATTCAACTTCCCGATTGATACAAGGCTCATTTTTTTGATTTCATCATATCCAAACATAAAAGGATCTGTTGTAAAGCAAAGCTGAACCGATTGGATTTTTGACTTAAATCGAGGGATCTCTTTATCGAGAATCTCAAGCGTGTTGCTAACCAGACATGGTTCAACCCATTCATCATAAGAAGCTAATTTTCCAAAACGTTTTGCCATCAAAAAGGCATAACAAGGATACTTACAGCCATGTGAACAACCGAGAACATGGTTCATGGTGTAATCTCCATATTCGACGCCGGTTTTATAAAGCATAGATTTACGTTCTATATATCTTTTTACCGATTTCATGTTCTTACCCTCTTGTCTGAAAAAGTAATGGTTTGCTTTAATATTGTATCTTTGTATGTATCCTTAAGTTCTTTCTTGATTTCAGGCTTAAAACCGTCCGAAGGGAAAACTGGATGCTCGTCCAATTTCCGCCAGACATCTATTAAGGATACCTGTTCTTGACCTCTAAATGTGTCATGTAGGTATTTCGCTATATCTTTTACATAATAGCAGTACTCATCAGTCAAAGTGTTCGGTTCCCCTGAGCCTTCAAAGTCAAGCATAAGTTGATTTTCAATTCCGTGAGTATCTTTTGCTGAGGACTTACCACCGAAGGTTTTCCAAGCTGTCTTCTTGAATAACTTAAAGCCCTCAATACTGCCACTACAGTGAAGAAGATTATACACAATAACATTCTTTCTATTAAAAAAAGGAAATGATGCAATAAAATATTGTCTGCTTGAAAAACCACGAAGCGCCGTAATAATTTCTTGGATGCGTTTTTCATACACCTTTCGATCATTCCCAAATGTTACCAGTTCTTCAATATTTGCTAAATAGGTCTGTTCATACTTCGCCACCGCGGTTCCGCTTTTAGCCTGAGAAGCACCTCGAATCGTGTCCGAGACCATGTGATTGATGATTACTTCACCCCAGTTGTGAAAGAATGGAAGCAAGGCAGACCAGTCCAAAGAAGCAGTGTACGGATCATAAACAAGTAGGTAGTTTAGCTGTTGATTACTCTCAATGTTTATTTCTTTCAGCAAATCATTTCCGTCACCACTTCGAGTCACAATATGAAAGTTTCTTGTAGTTGATGGAAGATATGTCTTCAGTATATTAATCTTGTTTTCTGAGAAATCATTGAAATAGAGCCACGTCTGTTTAGAAGGAAAGAAATGCATAATTCTTGAAAGAATATTAGCCACACGGATAGGGGTGCCAAAGATTTCATTACCCGCATCATCTTGATAAACTCCGCTATTGCACATACAGTCGATAAAGACAATGCCGTTACACTTTTCATAATTCAAAAGTTTCTCCGCCCAAGCCTTTGTATACTTTTCAATCAGTTCAAATTTCTTGATAGTGTGTGGACTTGCTGTATCAATAGTTATTCCTTGGTTTTTACAACGCCCCATAAATTTACCCCTTACTTTTTTTGTTTCCTAATTTTTCTATATTATTCGAAAGTTTTGTTATGGCTTTTGGACAAAAGCCTGTCGCTTTATGCTAATCTTCCTTTTTTCATATCCTTGCCAATTGAGAACTTCCAAAGTTTTTTTAAACTTACCCGAACCTTGGTTACGTCTCGGTTTCGTATTTTCTTTATTCGTATAATAAAGTTATGGGGTTTGCTTCGCAACTTTTTTATTGTTGCAGTCTTTATGATATACTTTTCTTAAGCAAGGGTGTGTCAACCTTGCAAATCCCTGGCTTTTCTGCTTAGACTTAGGCAGTTAAGGCCGGCTGCGGGACTCCTTGTCTATTTAGACGATTGAATCTTTTCTTTCGATTTCGCGGTAAAATGAGTCCCGCTTCCTTTCCAATCATCATTCGGCTTAACTAATTAAGACATTTGCGTTGCGCATTTGATTTTGTTATTTTCAATCTCGACTTTTAATAG
>DDXT01000025.1 GCA_002347755.1 Caryophanales bacterium UBA2253 | reverse complement strand
ATTTGTAGGTGGCAAACTCGGGTTATAACATGAACGTCATGGTTTTCCATATCCGAACTCATAACAACGCTTTATACAAATCATCACTGAATCCGGTGGCCAGTTATTATTCGACGGTCAATTTCGATAATTGGGATCCGATCACCTGGATCATCGAAGAATGCCATAAACGCGGCATGGAGTTTCATGCCTGGCTGAATCCTTACCGCTGCTCGACCACGTATTCCGGCACGATCCCCGACTACGCCGCTCTTCAGCCGGCTTACAACATCGCTTCCAATCCGGAATATTTGCTTAAAACCAGCAACGGGGTCCTATTGAATCCGGGCGAGCCGGCGGTCAGACAATTTTTGGTCGACACCTGCCTGGAAGTCATGGAAAGATATGAAGTCGACGCCATTCATTTCGACGATTATTTCTACGCCGACGGAATCGATGATTCCGCGACTCGAACCAAATATAATGTAGACAACCTGAGTACGGCGGATTTCCGCCGGCAGCAGGTCGACCTTTTCATTCAATTGCTAAGTGAGGCCATGCGTACTTTCAACCTAGCTCATGAAACTTGCGTTCAGTTGGGAATTGCGCCGACCGGAGTTTATCGAAACGACAGCAACCCGGTCATCACCTATGATGAAAACGGCACTTTGATCAGCCCTTACGGGTCGCATACCGGAGCTTGGGAACATTATGGGGATTATCTGTATTGCGACACCAAGAAATGGATCGACAACGAGTGGATTGATTACATCCTTCCTCAAAGTTATTGGGGATTCACGCATCCGGTCGCCGGTTTTGAAGACGTCATGTCCTGGTGGGCGCTAGTGGTCAAGCATAAAAACGTCAACCTCTATTCCGGAATGGGAATCTACATGGCCCTGTCCTCCAGCACTTATTCTTGGGCCAGCGATTACGCGGAAGCCCAAAAACAGATCGTTTACGGAACCCAAATTCCGGAGATCCAAGGCCATTGCCTATTTAGTTATAAGCACGTGGTCGCCGCTTATGATCAAACCTCAACCATTCTTTATGAAAACATGCGCCGTGTCAAAGCGGACAACTGGACCGGGGCGGCCATTCTTCCCGAGATCCGAACTTATGAAAGCGAGATCCTTCCGAGCGTCGGCAGCATCGTTGTTTCCAAAGTCGCCGACGGGTATTCACTGGATTTTCAAACCCTCGACCAGGCTAAATTTTATGCCATCTACCGAAGCACGCAAGAACTGACTTTCTCCGCTTCCGAAGTCATCGATGTCATCGGCGCGGGAGCAGATCAAACGGCTTTGAATTATGTTGATAACGTTGCGACCGGCCATTATTATTACGGGGTCAAACCAATGTCAGCGAACAATACTTTGGGAAATCCTTCCGTTTCTTCCACGGATTCGACCGGACATTTGGTCATGTTCGCGGATTTTGACGGCTCAATTTTAAAAACGCAATTCATTGCTGACGGACAAAACGCCGTAGCGCCGGCTGATCCGACACGCCTTGGTTATGTCTTTACCGGCTGGGATCATGCGCTGGAAAACATTACCGAAAGCCTAACGATCACCGCTGTTTACGAGATCATTAGATTAAATGTTTCCTTCATGGACGGAGAGATCGTTTTGGAGACCCAAACCGTTGATTACGGCGGAAGCGTCACCCGGGAGGATCCGGTCAAAGTCGGCCATGTTTTCGAGGGCTGGAATAAGATCTTGACCAACATTACCGCGGATTTGACTGTCCAAGCGATTTTTTCGCCGATTTGTTACCAAGTCCTGTTTTTGGATCGCCGGGGATTGGCGCTCAAAACCGAATTCGTGGCGTACGGGACTCCCGCGACCGCGCCAGCGGTCACTGATGAGCACTTCATCGGCTGGGATCGCGAATTTTCTAACATCACTTCCAATCTCGCCGTTAATTCGCAATATGACAATGCTTTCGACTTGACCTTTATGGTCGGAGAACAAGTGATCTTGGAAGTCTTTGATGTATTTGGGGATTTTGATGTTCCCGCGATCCCGGCCAAAGCGGGTTACGATCAGGTGGCTCCGGTTTGGAGCACTCAAGACTTTTCGGGAATTTCAGCCGACACCGTCGTAACCGCCGTCTACCAGATCAACACTTATACCGTGGTCTTCAAAGGCGTGGGCGGGAAGGTCCTGGCCACGGAAATAGTTGATTGGCAAACCCCAGCCCCGGCTCCAGAAGATGTCGCGGAACCCGGATATGCTTTTTTGGGCTGGGATGTTGATTTCTCCAATGTTACTTCCAATCTGACCGTCACCGGCCAATACGAAAAAACCGGCGGCTCCAGTTTGATTTCTTGCGAGAACGCGGGCATGCAAACCGCAATCTTCAGTTTGGGGATCCTGGCCTGGTTCATTATCCGCCGAACACGCTCATGATCGCCATTTATCAAACTAAAAAGACGAAACAGCCGTTCCGTCTTTTTTTCAAAGTTGTCATATTAAAGGACTTGTAAAAAAAGGGTAAAAATGTTATCATATCTTTAAGATAATCTCATAGAAGGGAAGTAAATTTGTGTTTAAAAGTTTATTTGACATCGGATATAAAGAACTGAAAAGGATCCGGAAGATCGCTGATCAGATCGACGCCATGGCGTCGGATTATGAAAAACTCAGCGATGAGGAGCTGAAAGCCAAGACTCCTTATTTCCGGGATTTATTGTTGAAAGGCAGCACTTTGGATGAAATCCTGCCCGATGCTTTCGCGACGGTGCGGGAGGCTTCGACTCGCGTTCTAAAAATGACGCCGTTCAAAGTTCAGATTATGGGGGCTTTGGCTCTTCATGGCGGCAACATCGCCGAAATGAGAACCGGAGAAGGAAAAACCCTGACTTCGACTTTGGTCGCTTATCTTAATGCCCTTCCGGGTGAAGGCGTTCACATTGTCACCGTCAATGAATACTTGGCCAGCCGTGATGCCCGCGAAATGGGCGAACTGTTTAAATGGCTCGGGCTGACCGTCGGACTGAACCTGCGCGAAATTACGCCGGAACAGAAGAAAGAACAGTATCTCTGCGACATCACCTATTCCACGAACAACGAACTCGGTTTCGACTATCTGCGTGATCACATGGTCATATACAAAGAGCAGATGGTTCAAAGACCGCTGAATTTTGCGATCGTCGACGAGGTCGACTCGATTTTGATCGATGAAGCGCGAACGCCGCTGATCATTTCCGGAGCTCCGAAAAATACCGCCAACCTTTATAAACAAGCCAACATGCTGGTCCGGACCCTTCATGATGTAGAGGATTATACCATTGACATCAAAGCCCGGCACATCATTCTGACCGAAAAAGGAATGGAGAAATCCGAAAAGTTTTTTGGGATCGAAAACCTGTATGATTTGAAATATGTCTCGCTGCTTCATCACATCAATAATGCGCTGCGGGCCAATTACATCATGACCAGAGACATCGACTATGTCGTCCAAGACGAAAAAGTCATCATTGTTGACCCGTTCACCGGGCGTCTGATGCACGGACGGCAGTATTCCGAGGGGCTTCACCAAGCCATCGAAGCCAAGGAAAACGTCGAGATCAAGAAAGAAACCCGGACGGTCGCGACCATTACTTTCCAAAATTACTTCCGGATGTATAAGAAACTGGCCGGAATGACCGGAACCGCGAAGACCGAAGAAGAAGAATTCCGGAACATTTACAACATGTTCGTGGTTGAAATCCCGACCAATGAACCGGTCATCCGAAAAGACGAAAAAGATTTGATCTTCCTGACCATGAAAGCGAAATTCAATGCCATCGCCAACGATATCACCGAACGTTACCGCCGGGGTCAACCGGTCCTGGTTGGTACGGTTTCGATTGAAACGTCGGAACTTTTATCTGAATTGCTTCACAAACGGGGGATCCCGCACAGCGTTTTGAACGCCAAACAGCATGAACGCGAAGCCGAGATCGTGGCTCACGCCGGCGAGCTCCGGTCCGTGACCATCGCCACCAACATGGCCGGCCGTGGAACCGATATCAAATTGGGACCGGGAGTCGTGGAATTGGGCGGTTTGGCCGTCATCGGCACCGAACGCCATGAAGCCCGCCGCATCGACAATCAGCTGCGCGGACGGTCCGGACGTCAGGGCGACCCAGGTTATTCCCGGTTTTACCTGTCCGCGGAAGACGACTTGTTGCGCCGGTTCGGAAGCGACCGGTTCAAAACGATGCTGGGAATGATCGTCAATCAGCAAGGCGGCGAAGAAGTGCCGCTGGAATCGAAGATGTTTTCGAACTTCGTGGAAAGCGCGCAAAAGAAAATTGAAGGCAATAACTTTGACAGCCGGAAAACCGTTTTGGATTATGACGAAGTTTTGCGTCAACAGCGCGAGATCATTTATAAGCAGCGTTCCGAGATTTTGTTTTTGGATGACATCACCAACCTCATCAAACAAATGATGTACAACGCCGGGGAAAGAATCATCAGTGCCTATGGCAATGACGAGAAAAAAGCCATCATTGACGAAACCCGACTGGTGAAAGAACTGGACGGGACTTATTTCCCGATCGGATTCGTAAAAGCCGCCGACTTCGCGGGAAAAGATTTGGAAGCCAGCCTCAAAGTGTTCGTGGACAAATGCGATGAGCTTCTGAACGCCAAAAAAGAACAATTCCCAATCGAAATATATAAAGAATTTTTGAAAGTCGTTTTATTGCGGGTCGTCGACACTTACTGGATGGATCACATCGATGCCATGAGCGAACTTCGTCAGGCTGTTCGTCTCCAAGCTTATGCTCAGATCAACCCGCTGCGCGAATACAAAGAAGTCGGGTTCCAAAAATTTGAAACCATGATTAACGCCATTGAAGACGATGCGACCAAGTTTGTCAACCGGGCCACCATTCGCGACAATCTGCAACGCGAAAACGTCATCAAAGCCGTCGCGACCTCTTCCGGAAAAGAAGAAGACAGCCATCGCCGTCCCCAAGCCAAATCCGATAAAGTGGGGCGGAATGATCCATGTCCTTGCGGTTCCGGAAAGAAGTACAAAAACTGCTGCGGGCGGGAGTAACCTTTATGGAAAATTATGAGATCATAAAACATCTTAGCGATTTCCAGACCCGTGCGGCCGAATTGTCCGCGGCGGTCAAGATCGAAGATGTGAAAAAGTCCGTCAGCGCGGATGAAGAAATCATGAAAGATCCCAATTTCTATTCAGACATGGCCAATGCCCAAAAAATACTGAAACGTTTCAAGGCGGCCAAAGACAAAGTCGCTTCCTTCGAAAAACTGCAAAATTACATTGAAGAACTGGAAATGTATTTCGACATGCATAAATCCGGGGAAGAAGACCTGAATAAGGAAATCACCGATCTGGTTGGGGAAACAGAAATTTTCCTTTCCGATCTGGAGATCCAGATGCTTTTGAACCGGGAATACGATCATTGCGACGCCATTTTGGAATTGCACCCGGGCGCCGGGGGAACCGAAGCCATGGATTGGGCGGAAATGCTGTTTCGGATGTACCGCCGTTACGCTGAACGCCATGATTTCAAGTTCGAAGTCCTTGACTACCAAGACGGCGAAGAAGCCGGATTAAAAAGCGTCACTTGCGCCATTTCCGGGGATTTTGCCTTTGGTTTTTTGAAAGGCGAGCAGGGCGTGCACCGATTGGTCAGAATCTCGCCGTTTGATTCCAATGCCCGAAGACATACCTCTTTCTGCGGCTGCAGCGTCATTCCCTCGATCGACACCGAAGTTAACATTGAGATCCGACCCGAAGACATTCGGGTGGATACTTTTCGTTCCAGCGGGGCCGGCGGCCAAAAAGTCAACAAAACCGATTCCGCGATTCGGATTACCCATCTGAAGACCGGCATCGTTGTCACTTGTCAGGTTGAACGCAGTCAGCCCCAGAACAAGGAACGAGCCATGAATCTTTTGAAATCAAAACTATACTTATTGGAGACCGAAGAAAACGAAAAGAAAATGAAAGGGATCGCCGGCGAAGCGTCGGACAACACCTTCGGAAGTCAAATTCGGTCCTATGTATTCCATCCTTACACCTTGGTCAAAGATCATCGGACCGACTTTGAAGTCGGCGGGGTCGGTTCGGTAATGGACGGAGACATTGACGGCTTCATCAATGCTTATTTGAAGTCGGAATATAACGTGAGGTAAAACCATGAATTCCGCGCCGGAAAAAACCAATCGAAAAATAATATTCAATAAAATCCAAGAATGGACAACCATTACTCTTGGTGTCGCTATGGCGGCTTTTGCGTTTAGTTTTTTTCTGAATGTTAACAACATTGTCATTGGCGGCGGTTCGGGATTGGGAGTCATTTTTAAAGATCTCTTTGGAATCGATCCCGCTTGGACCGTCCTGGTTTTGAACGTTGTCCTTCTGATCGCGGGAACGCTGACAATGGGGAAAAACTTTTTTGTTAAAACCGCTTACGGTTCGCTTTCTTATCCGTTGTTCGTGAAACTTTTCAACTGGATTTATGATTCTTCCGGTTTAGATTTTTCGGCGGGCAACATGGATATGGTGCTGATCATCCTTTTTTCATCGATCATCATGGGATTGGGGCTGGGTTTGGTCGTAAAAGCCGGTGCCACCACCGGCGGAACCGAAGTCGGTCAGCAGATCCTTCTGAAGTACCTGCACATCCCTTATTCTACTTCCCTCTATGCTTTGGACGGATTGGTCATTTTTCTCGGACTTCTCGTGGGGGTTGCGAGCGTTGAATATACGCTTTACTCGGTTGTGTTCACTTACATTTGCGGCGTCGTCATGGATTCCGTCGTATTTACGGGCATGGCGAAACGGGCCGTTTACATCATCTCCCATCAGAACGAGGCCATCAAGACCGAACTTTTGGAGAAATTCGAACGGGGAGTCACCAGCATCCGGGTTGTTGGCGAATATTCCAAACAAAACCGGGAAATGCTGGTTTGCGTTCTTTCCGCCGGCGAGTATTTCCGTCTTCGCGAAATCATCGCGAAATATGATCCGAAAGCCTTCTTTTATTCCGTAAAAGCATCGGAAGTCCGGGGCGAAGGATTCACCTATGACCGATGAGATCGTCATTCTTGGCCTAGCCAAGAAAAAAAACAAATATCAAGTCCTGACCTCGGAAAAAACTTTTTCATTTACCGAAGAAACCGTACTGAAACATTTGGTATTCAAAGACAAAGTTTTCTCTAAATCCGAGTTCCAGGCCGTCTTGGATGATGAATCCCAAAATGATCTGTTAAACAAAACCTTGAAATTCATCGGTTTCCAGTCGCGTTCGGTGGCCGAGATCAAGAAATACTTAAACGGGAAAAGCGAAAATCCGGCTCACCGCGACGCGGTTTTGGAAAAACTTCACCATCTAGGGTATTTGAACGATGAAGCCTTCGCCGCCAACTTGCTTGATTACGAGATTAGGTCCCAAAAAGGGCCCAAATCGGTGGAATTCAAACTGAAACAAAAAGGCATCCGCCCGGACATCATCGCCAAGACCCTGAGCGCATATGATCATTCGATGGAATCGGAGATCGTGAAAACGGCGGCCGAAAAGCTTCAGAAGCGCCATCGGGATGAACCGATCAACAAGCAGAAGCAAATCATTTACCAGAAATTGCTTCGGGACGGATTTTCCAATTCCGTCATCAGTTCGGTCACGTCCCAACTGCAGTTCATCGATAACAGCGACGCGAAACTTCAAAGCGAATATCAGAAAATGCGGATGCGATACCATTCGATCCTTCCGAAAGAAGGGAAAGAAAGGATCATTCGGAATTTGATGGCCAAGGGTTATGCATACGGTCAAATTCTAAGAATCACGAAAAGTGCCCCAGAATCGGATTCTTTTTCAAGCGAAAACGAATCCGATTAAGAAAATCGGGTGCTTTGCTAAATTATCCGTGATTAACGCGGATTATTAAACAACCTCTTTCTTAAAATCACAAGCCAATCTTTTATTTTTTGTTTATTCACGTACTCTTTTGGGTCACCAAGAAAAAAGGTAATTTTTTCTAACAAGAAAAAACACTTTACAAAAACCCCGTTTATTGGTATAATCGAATCGGGATGAAAGCCGATCATGAAACGGGGATAACAAAAAAGTGACTTGATCCGTAAACTTCAGCCCATAATGCGGGCTGATTTTTTATCCCAAAATAAAGGAAATAAGGAAGGGGAAAAATGAAAAGACTTTTTAAGAGATGCCTAAGCGAAAAAGCGATCATGGCTTTTTCACGCGTAATCAAAAAGACCAGCAAGACGCTTACACTCATGGTCTTGTTTGCGATGCTGGCCAATTATTTTCCGTGGAGCCTGATCAAAGAACCAGCCGTTGAAGCGGAGACCCAAACAGAAATCCCGGAAACCGGGAATGCAAATTCCGGCGTCGAGATTGATCCGAGCTTGGTTCCGATTGATTTTGAGGTAACGGACAAACGCGCCCAAACGGAAAAGCACTTTCGGAAGATCGATGGAACCTACGAAGCCGTTTTGTACGATTGCGCCGTCCATTATGAAGAGGACGGCAAGTGGCAGGACATTGACAACACCCTGGATGATTTGGGTGAAGAATACGAAAACAAGAAAAATGATTTCAAGATAAAATTACCAAAAGCGTTGGATGATAACAAAGGGATTTCGGTTAAATACGACGATTACAAAATAACCTGGAATTTGACGGGCATTGACGAAAGCAAGGCCAGCGTCGGGAAATCCCAAAACGGGAAATCCGATGACTTGCGAAGCCTCCCGAATGTCAGCCAAACCACCACCTATAAAAACATTAAGGAAAACGTGGATTTGGAATATAACCTGATCGGGAACTCTCTGAAAGAGAACTTCATCCTGAATGCGTATACCGAATACTTCAACATTGATTTCTATATTAAAACCCAAGGGCTGTCGTTAATTGAAAAAGCCGATGAATTGGTCTTTGAAAACAGTTTGGGAGAAGAGGTCTTTTACCTGGACCGGCTTTTCATGTTTGATGCAAACGAAGAGGTCTCATATGAGGTCCTGCATCAGCTGATCAAGATCAAAGACGGAGAATATCGGCTGACCATCACCCCAAGCGATGAATGGCTGAAAAACGCCGCTTTCCCGGTCGTGATCGATCCCACTTTGTATAGTTCAACCACTTCCATGGCGATTGGCGACACTTACGTGAAATCCAGCGCTCCGAACACAAACTTCGGAGGAATGAAAAATATTATTCTGTCCGACGGAGTCGAAAGCCGCCAGTACCGGGGTTTGATCAATTTTACCATCCCGTCATCAATTTTGGATCAGACGATCACGTATTCGCGGATGACGCTAACGAAAAGCGCCAAAACCGGGAGGTATATAAAAGCATACCAGAATACGGCTTGGTTTTCAGAAGACACGATAACCTGGAATCTTTTTGAAGCTAATGATGTATGCGGCGACGAAGTGATCGATTATCATGAAGTCGGAACCGATCCCAAATATGTTTTTGACATCACCGAATCAGTCAAGGAATGGCAGGCCGCAGCCGATCCGGCTGAAGATTATATCGTTCCCGGATTTACTCTGGTGGATGCCCCTTTAGAGAACAACACCGTTTATTCTTCGGAGTGCGACGCGGCGGCGTCGAAGCCCGTGATAACGATCGGTTATATGGAACCGGCGGGGTTAAAAGATGACTGGACTTATACATCTCAGGAACTGGGAGCAGTCGGAACCGGATATGTTGGCGATTATACCGGGAACCTGACTTTTACAAGGACTGATTTTTCGATCAGCAACGAGATCATGCCGTTTTCGCTGGATTTCATTTATAACGTTGCCGGCCGAAGCTCCAACATCGGTTATGGAAAAGGCTGGAAAACGAATTATAACCTGCAGGTTCTGCCTGATTCCTCAAACGGCTCTTACTATTTACAGAAGCCGGACGGAAACAAAGTCTATTTCATGGACGAGACATTCGCCCACGATGACAGGCTTGATTTAAGCATGTACATTTCCATCGCGGAAGACGGATCAAAACAAAAATTAATCCGAGACTATTACAATGACACTTTGCTTATCAGAACAACCACAGGCGTGGAATATTATTTCTCACCCAACGGAAGATTATTCAAAATAGACGTCATTGATAAAAATGCCACCCTTTTCATTGAATATATCAATTCCACATCGCAAAAAATCGATTACATAGCCGATGAAGTCGGAAATAAAATTGACATTACTTATGACGCAACCAACTCGCGGATCACGAAAGCCGAACTGAAATTGCATCAGACCGGGGGAACGCTTCGGACCGTGCAAGAGAAGCAGTATTATTTTGATTACGCCGGGAATTTGGATTACATTTACGATTATTGCGCTTTCGGAACTGCTCCAAACAATACCATGGCTTTCAACTGCACCCTGCAGTATGCTTTCAGCAGCGGTAACTTGCTCAATAATGCTTATAACAGCTTGGATGAATACCAAGCGGCTTACCAGTATGATACTCAAAACCGGGTCAGCAAAGTCACTTATATGGATTCTCATTATTCATTGGGGTTTTTGAGCATCGCTTATGGCTTAAACAAAACGACCTTTACGGATCAAGAAGGAAACTATGCCACTTACCTCTTTGATCATTATGGCCATACCATCAACATTACCGATAGCCAGGGCAATGCTTCGTTCTATCGATATACCGGTTTGTTCACCTTCATCAGCATGGTTTCTCCGGAGAACCCGTATTATTATCCCGAGGTGGGATTTGATCTGACGAATGTTGAACCCAATTACTACAATAATAACAAACTGATCGGAAGCTCATCCCCTCAGAATCAGAAGCCAAACCCCATCTTTAACCATGGGTTTGAAACGAACAATGAACCTAGCGGCGGCTGGACTTTTTACGAAGGAACGAACGGAAACATCGCATATACGAACAATGATCCGATGTTGGGGAACTATTGCCTTTCCATCCAAAAAGTCACATCCGCGGTCTACGCCTCCCAAACGGTGCCGCTGGAAGCCGGAACGTATACGATCGAGGGCTGGATCAAAAACGAAGGAACCGCCGGCGGAGCTTATATCCACATTGACGATGACATAGGCCATACCCAGATATACAAAATCCTTGACTCCGAGGGTTGGGAAAAATATGAATTGATGTTCCAAATATCAACCGAAAGGACCGTGACGCTGCGACTTGTCAACGAAAGCGCCTCAACCGCTTGTTTCGACAATCTGCAAATCGTTGAAGGATTCGTCGATTCAAGGTATAATGTGCTGAACAACAGTTCCTTTGAGAATGGCACCAGCGGCTGGACGCTTTCAGGAGCCACCCATCAAAGTCTAAGTGAGACCGGCATCATGCAAAGCATCCTTGGAGACAGCGCCATTCACATCACCGGATCCCCGGACATCCGGAAATACTTTTCCATGGACATTACCGATCTGGTCACGACGAACGAGTCCTTGGTGATCGGAGGATGGGCCAAAGGAAACGCCGTTCCGAACAAAGCCACAATTGACGAAGAACATGCCTATGAACCGAATTCCGACGGAAGGTTTTTCGGCTTGGAGTTGTCCGCGGATGTCGTTGATCCGTCTGGCAGCGAACCGATTTGCACTTATCATTATTACTTTTCTTTCAATTCTTCCACGGAAGACTGGCAATACCAGGCGTTTTCCGTTTTCATTCCCGACCGAGCCTCAAACATAAAGATTAAGGGAATCTACCAGGGCGAAGGCGGAGCCTTTTTCGACAATCTTCAGATCTATCATGATCGATTGGAAACCAATTATTCGTATGACACAACCGGGAACCTTGTAAAGATCGCTTACCTAAATGGGGAAGTGACCACCTTTGCCTATGATGCCAATGACCAGGTAACGGGCATAACGGAAAACGGCATCCCGACTACGATTGGCAGGAATGCTTGCAACCAAATCAATCAAGTCAGCAAAAATAACGTCAAAGTCAGTTTCGCATATAACGCGGTAACGAGAGAACTGCTCACAACGACTTACGGAGACACGGCGGACAAATGGTTTTCAACTTCAACGACGTATTCCAGCGACAAGCAATACATATCTTCCACGAAAAATGAATTCGGGGAATCCTCGGGTGGGATTACCGATCAATCCATTGGGGCGATCACCATTCTTATTGATGCAATGAATAACGAAAAGTATTTAGGTTACAATCAGTTTGGGCAAATAACCTCCATTGAGGAAATTGATGTGACTTCTGGATCGACGCCTTTTCCATCCCGCGTTTCAACCAATCAATACGATGACCAAGGCCGGTTGGTGAGCATCGTTTTGAACGGCATGACTTATGAATTCGTTTATGATGATTTGGACCGGGTAACAAGCATTGAAGTCAATGATTCGTCTTTGGGGAGCACCGAATACGTCGATAAGCTGATAAACGGGAATTATTATCAAACCGATCTAGTTGAGAATCTGAATTTCCAAAACGGCGATGTCATCAATTATGTCTATGACGATAATGACAACCTTTCTAAGCTTACTTTCAACAGCGTTCTCCGATACGAATACGAATATGACGGAAGCGGAAGACTTGCCATATACAAAGATCTTCATAACAACAACCTTTATTTCTATTCGTATAATCTGGCGGGAAGACTGAAAAAGATCTCTGATAAGGACGGAAACAAGATATCTTACGTTTACGATGAAGCCGGAAACGTAGCTCAGTATTCTTATGAAATCAGCAATGCATCCCGGGGAGTTCATTATCATTACAATGAAGCGACCGGGAAATATGACTATACGCAATACGATCTTTACACCAATGGAAACGGCTATGGAATTACCAATGATTACCGCTACAGCTCGGATTCTTTGAAAAGATTAAACGAGATCCAGCTGGTTTCGAAAAACACGGCAACCGATGTGATCAATACCCTGTTTACCAAATCAATTGAATATGATGACGCCAAAGTCGATCCTTTAATGGGTAATGCCACCAATCGGATATATTCAATAACCTATTCTTTTAACAATCGTACTTATGTCTTTACTTACTCCTATGACGCCAACAACAATCTAACTTGCATTGAAGAAAAGCAAGGCGGAAGTACCATCGAAAAATACAATTATCATTATGACGGATATGGCCAGCTGACAAGAGAAGATTATTGGGATTTAGGAAACGGGAAATATTTCACCCAAACATGTGTTTATGACCAAAACGGAAACCTAACCAATAGCAAGAAATATGCATATACCAACCCTCTTAATGAAGTGTCCGGAACCCCTCTGGAAGAAATGAAGTACTATTATAACACCACGGGATGGACTGACCAGATCTCGTTGATTGAGTACTTCGTTGATGAAAGTTTTGAATATTTTAAAACCTTTGCGTATGACGCTTCGGGGAATCTGATCTCTGAGAATAACAAAACCTTTGCTTGGGACGGAAAACAACTGACTCAGATTACGTTTGACGGGAATGCCATTGCATACAAATATGACGATCAGGGAATCAGGACCCAAAAGAACGTTAACGGCGTCACCACAAACTATTACCTGGACGGAAGCCGGGTCTTGCATGAAACCAATGGTACGGATGTCATATATTATACTTATGATGCTTCGGGAGCGCCTCTCAGTCTGAACCTGAACGGAACCGAATACTTCTATGTATCCAATCTCCAAGGAGACATCATCGAGATCGTTGACATCAATGGAAATCGTTTGGTCACTTATCAGTATGACGCTTGGGGAAACCTCAAGAACCATTCGGATTATTCGGGAGTGAACTTGGCATCCAAGAATCCTTACCGTTACCGAAGTTACCGGTATGACAATGAAACCGGATATTATTATCTGCAATCCCGATATTACGATCCATCGATTGGAAGATTCATCAGTGCGGACAACGTTGGTTATCTGGGAGCGGGAGAGAATCTGACCAGTTACAATCTATATGCGTATTGTGACAATAATCCGGTGATGTATATAGACCCAACAGGGTGCTTTGTTTTTACGACAGCAATTATTGTTGGACTGATAGTCGGAGCAATAGTAGGCGGTACATTAGGGGGAGTTTCGGCATATAAATCTGCAGAAGCTGCGGGCAAAACGGGCTCGGAATTATTTTGGGCAACTGCCACAGGAGTAGGAACTGGAGCTGTTTTAGGCTCTGCTGTAGGATTTGTTGCAACAGCAGGCACCCCTTTCTTAATTGGTGGTTTAATGTCTGTAGGTGGGAAATTTGTTTCTGATTTAACAGCATATGCTAGTTTTGGTAAACCGATGGGTACATGGGAAAGTTATGCAGTAGCTTTTGTATTTGGAGGATTAACAAAAGGTTTTGGTATAGGTGGACCTGTTAAATTTGGTTTGGATGTTGCCTTAAGACCATGTATTAGTCAATTGGTTGAAATGGGTACAAGGGGGAAGAGTTGGAATACCGGAAAATTTATTTACGACTCATTTTGCAGGGCTGGAACATATGGCTTGCCAGGGGATTTAAGACCGATTTCACGAGGTTTGCTGAACGGATTATATTATTGGTTGACACAGGAAAATTCTTCACTAGGTTATTATTATGCGTAAGGAGAAGTTAAAAGTGGAAACAGAAAACGAATTAATAAGTAATTTTTACTTTGGGTTTTGGTTATATTTTGCGGCAGTAATTTCGTTAATTGCGGTGATTCTTTTGTTAATTATTTTTAGGGGCAAGATTTTATTGCATTTTAATCAATCAAATATCAGTAAAGTTTTTTTATATTCCATTATTGGAATTTTGTTAATAGTCAATACTATCTTCAGCATAAAATTTACAACATATTGCCTAGACATTGACGCTGTAAGAAACAGGAATTTTGAAGTTTTGACCGGCACAGTAATAGACTATACGAAAACGACTTATTTTGAGAACGGAACCGTGGGTTATTTCGGCCCGATAATAAAGATTGAAGGAAGCGAAGAAACAATCAAATTAAATGTTGGGCCGACAGAACTTAACAAGACCTATACTTTTATTTATTTAAAGCATACCAAAGTTGCACGAATTAAAACATCATAGTTAATTAGGTGGAAGTTTTTGGTTTTGAATTGGTAAGTAGGTTATGCTTAATGGTGTAAGATATTATCATTGTGTCAATCCAACAATAGCAAGATTCAGAATACATTTTTGTTTTTTATGGGAAACAGCCTTGAAACAAAAAGACACATCAAAATAGTAAAATCTAAATCGCCGAAAACGAAGTGTTTTTTTCTGTTGAAGAGTGTGGAATATCATGTAATGCTGATTTGTAAATTAGATTTAATGTTACTCTAAATGCGGAAGAGAAATGGATTTAGTTACGCAACATAGTTGTGAGGATAAAGAAAAGCGCGGTTGCAAAGCCTTTAAAAAAAATAATTGAAAGATCTTTGTCCCGAACAAATTAACAAAGTTTGGTTTGAAAACAACAATAACAAATTGGGTGCAATGCCCAATCTCGAGAACTTATAAGAATTTAATTCCAAATAAAAATTGGCGGAAAAGAGTTCAAAATACCTTGTTAAAAGCAAATGGAACAAGAAATTGGGAAAAACCCGATCGAATTAAAAAAAGCAAAAGTGTTTTTCTGGGCTTTTATTGATATGAAAAGAGCTTGGAATAACTAAGTAATTGTCTTCACCCCCACTTCAGAGGCACTTGAAGCGGGGGTTTTTTGTTAGCGCCACTAAAGAGCCCATATCAGAAGTAATCGCGTTTTTTTTGTGGGGGATGGAGAGAGATCTCTCTAACAAAGGAATAATCGTTTCTCTTCAATAAAAATGGTTCTTTTCAAGATAAGTGCTGAAAAATTCTAGCATTTCCACACAATTTTTGTTATCAATCTAAGCCAAATCAAACAAAAATAGTAATATAGTAGGTAACTACTGTTGGAAATATATACTTTGACTATCAGTTTTTGTCTATAATTTTGTTCTAAGGTGGCTGAAAAAAGCACTTTCTTTCATAAAACTCATTAAGAACTATAAAAATACCTCAAATTACTCTAATCGTTCTTATCTAGTTTTATAATGACTAGAACAAGTTGATTATAGAATTTATAAATAATGAAAATCAGCACTTATCTTGAAAAGAACCATAAAAATAAAAAGATTTGGGTGTCAATAAATATTTTTTAGAATTTGTAAAAGTAATCGTGTCAAGAAATGTCATTTAAGGGAAATTGCTTTCCCTTTTTGTTTACTTGGAAGGGCCAAAATGGTATAATATAATACAAGTTAGTGGAGTACTGATATGAAAATACTAAAGAAATTCTTCCTGTTTTTTTTGGTGGCGGCCGCCTTGTTTCTTTTGGGAACCATGACCCCAGCCAGCGCTTATAATTTGGTTTCGATTCCGAAAGCCAGCGGCATTGGAAACGTCACTTACCGAAACACTTCCATTGAGGTGAAAATGCCGGAAGTATACGTTGATCAAGCCACGGATTTCCGGGCGGTTTGGGTCAGCCCGCTGGTCGGAGACATTGCGCCTTATGCCAGTGAAGCCCAATATAAGGAACAGATTTTTTCCATTTTCGAAACCATGGAATATTTCAATATGAACGCCCTGATCTTTCATGTCCGCATGAACAACGATGCTTTATACCCATCGCTTTTGAATCCGGTCGCGTCGGCTTACCAAAGCGTTGATTTTGCTCAGTTTGATCCTTTGGAATGGATCATCGACGAATGTCACAAACGCGGGATCGAATTTCATGCCTGGCTAAACCCTTACCGGGTGGGGTCGGGAACCGGCGGCAAGACTTTGGAAGAATACGCCGCCACTTTCCCGGATTATAACATCGCCCATAACGCCGGAAATTTGTTACAATCGACTTCAGGAGTCATTTTGAATCCCGGGGAAGTCGCGGTTCGGAAATTCATCATCGACACTTGCATGGAAATCATTGAAAATTACGATGTGGATGCCATCCATTTTGACGATTACTTTTATATTTCCGGGGTGGACGACGCGGCGACCCGGGCCAAATACAACATCAACAATCTGAGCATTGCAGATTTTCGCCGGGAACAAGTCAATTTGTTCATTGAAGGACTCAGCACCAGAATGCGAGAATATAATCTCGCCAACAACCGCTATGTCCAGCTGGGAATATCCCCGACCGGCATTTACCGAAACGGGTCCTACTCCGCGACCGCGACTTATGATGCCAACGGGAACCTGCTGACACCGATCGGATCGAACACGGCCGGGTTTTCACATTATGACGCTTATTTGTATTGCGACACCAAAAAATGGGTCGACAACGAATGGATCGATTACATCCTTCCCCAAAGCTACTGGTCGATGGAAGACACTGCCGCGCCTTACGCGGATATCATGGACTGGTGGGTAAAAGCCGTCAAAAACAAGAACGTCAATCTGTATTCGGGCATGGGGCTTTACATGGTCTCAGACAGCGCCCGGGCTTCTTGGTACACCAATCCAAACGAAGCCGGAAACCAAGTTCAGTTTTCCAGCCAGTATCCGGAGATCCAAGGCCATTGCGTTTTCAGTTACTCCAGTTTAAAAAACGCCTACGAAGTAAAATCGGGCGCTTTCTATAATAATATGAACCGGGTCAAGACATTGATGTGGAAACAAGCCTCGATCCTTCCGGAGATCCGGACCATGACGCCGGTCAATCTTCCGGCCGTCAGCGGTTTGCTCGTTTCCAAAAACGAAGACGGGTACATTCTGGATTTCAATGCTTTGACCAACGCGAAATTCTACGTTTTGTATCGCAGCGCCGGGGCGCTGACTTTCGATTCCTCGGAGATCATTGAGGTCGTCGGTGACATTTCCCAAGACGGCGTCATAAGATTTGTTGATGAAACCAGCACGACCACGGTTTACAATTACGGGGTCAAAGCGTTGTCCAAAACCAACACCCTGGGCGCGGGAGTAGCGGTCTCCGCGCAAGGAACGCCGGAGATCCCGACCGGGACGCCGCTGGCTTTGGAAGCTTTTACCGGTGTTTATTTCAGCGATTACAACTACTTTAACGGGTATTTGAAGATCCGCTGGAACAAGGTCTATCCGCTGTTCGGCGAAGCGATCGGTTACGAGGTCCGACAGTCAAAAGACGGGGAGACTTTCACGCTTCTTGATTCTTCCCAATGTCCGATCACGGACAATGGCGGTAATTTATCCGCCCGCCTGCCTTTGGATGCCACATCCAACACGGTTTGGATCACTCTGAGAGCTTTCAACAATCTGGGCGAGACCGTCACTGACCCTTATGCCATCACGGTGACGAAACGAATCGGCAATGTGGCCAACTTCACGGTTTTGGGCGAAGTTATGGCTGGCAAGACGGTCACCTTTATCTGGAACCAGTTGCTTAAAGCGACGGATGTCACTTATAAAGTGCAAAGATCCGACGACGAAATGGTTTGGACCGACATTACCGGATTGGATAACCCGGTCGTGATTGACGGTGCCAACTGTCGTCAGGAATATTTGCTTCCTTCAATTTATTCAAATCAATATTATCGGGTCGTCGCCGCCAATCCAGACGGATTCGCGATTTCGGAAAATCTGCGATTGGAAAGTTTCGTTGATCTCGGGGATCTCGTTGTCAGCATCAACGGCATCGTTTACGATCAGCCGATCATCCAAAACGAGGGTGACATCCTGAACATCTCCTGGAACGCCTTGACCAATGGCGAAGAGGACGTGGTCTATAAGACCAAGATGTCCGCGAATCTGAATTATTGGAGTGTTTCCACTTCCTTCAACGCTGGGAACTCTTCCATCATCGGCACTACTCAAACGATCGCGATCACTTTCCGCTATTACATAATCTTTTATCAGATCGAAGCAACCGCGGGGGATGCAAAAAGCTTCTCGCCGATCGTCGAGATTTGGGTGAATGTGACCGATGTAACGCTTATGCAGTTCATGGCTTACATGAGCAATTCCCGGAATGTCTTCCTTAACCGGATGGACATATACAGATGAAATAAAAAAATGTAACCTTTTGATATGATATCTCTAAAGGTTACATTTTTTATCGGAAGATCGGGAATGATCTTACGAATTCACATGAAAGAAATCGGAAAGGAAATGATAAACGCCGCTTTCCGAAACGGGAAGGGTCTGAAGCGAGGCCACGGCCAACAGGCTTTCATGGCTTTCCCCCATGGCGACGCCGTATTTGACGGTTTGGATCATTTCGATGTCGTTATGTCCGTCGCCGATGGCGATGGTTCGGTCCATCGGTATTCCGTAATATTTGGCGATGCCGCGAATCGCATTGCCTTTGGAAGTCAGCGGGTTGTAGATCTCGGCGATGGCCAGGGTTTCGTTGTACCAAAACCGGATGTTGACGCCGTCCCCGTATTTATCTTTAAGATATTTGGTCAGGCGTTCCTCGCTGCCGAGTTTAGCCAAAACGATGGCGCCGTTCGGGTCGCCGTTTAAAATGAGATCAAAATTGCCGACTTTCAGGTTTCCGCCGGTAATGTGCAGATACGGGACGATCTCATCGGTCTCTTTCCAAAGAAAGATGTCATCCTCGATCTCGCAGAAGACGTTGAGCAGGATATCCTCGTTGTCCTTGATCAGGTTGATGACGACGCAGCGGTCGATGGTGATCATGGTTTTTTCAAAATTGAGGTCGCTTGGGTTTTGAACCAAAGCGCCATTATAATTGATGATTGGGGTTTTTAACCCCAACAGGTCATAGTAATACTTGGAAGAGCGAAACGGACGCCCGGTGGCGATGACGACATAATTGTCTTTGGACAGGGCTTTTAATAGTCCGAAACTCTTCTCGTCGCAATGGTCGAAATTGGTTATCAGGGTGCCGTCCAGGTCAACGGCGATCAAATATGGTTTGTTCATGTTCGTAAAATTCCTTTTAGATATGATAACACAGCCAACCCCATAAGTCCAGAAATAAGCAATTGGTTTCTTGCAAAGTCCGGGTTTATGTAGTAAAATAAATGAGAACCAGAAAGGAAGAGATTATGTTTTTGAATATTTTTATCGCCATCAAAGATTTCTTTTCCGAACTGTTTAAAAAGATCACCATCGGGAATCTGGATGTCTTGATTTTTGGGATCGTCATCGGCTTTCTGGTCTGCCTGATCTTTTATCTGTTCCTGGTCATGAATTCCTTGCAAACGGATAAAAAGAAGCTTCGGGCTCATCAGCCGACCATTGATGACGAAGCGGTCCAAAAGCTGGTTCTGAGCGCCAAAAACGAGTTCAGCGAAGAATATTCCAACGAGACCGTCAAAGTCAAAGTGGAAGCCCTCAAAAACATTTGTTGGCAGCTCATCAGCGACATCGCGAAGCTTTACTATCCGGAATCGGATTATCCGATTTATGAACTGAGTCTGGAAGAATTGCTGGTCTTGAACCATTACATTACCGATCGGATCAATTCGCTGTTCAAAGGAACCGTTTTGAAGTCGATCAAGAAGATCCGCATTTCCGTCATTTTGAAAATTATCGACATCAAGAAGGACATTGATTCCAAAAAGGCGATCAAGGTTGCGAATCAGTTGCAAATGCCGAGCATCATCAAGGCCGTCACCGGGGTGCTGAACGTGTTTAACCCGCTCTACTGGGTCAAAAAACTGATGATCGGAACCACCATGACCGCCGCTACCAACAAAATTTCCCAAACGATCATTGACATCGTCGGGGAAGAAACCAACAAGGTTTATAACAAGAGCGTGTTCAACGTTGAAAAAGAAAACAACAGTCAGGTTGAACAGGCGATTTATGAAATAGAAACCATGATGGACAAAGAATAGGAGCATACGATGGGAAACAAGAATTTTTACATCGCTAAAATAGAAGCCGAAAAATCCAAGACCGAGGGGCAGACTTCCGTTGCGGCCGCCGAACCCAAACAACCAAACCCGGAAGGGTTTGTTTCCCCGTTCTTTGGGCGAAAAGTCAAAGACAAAACCGTTTTTCCATACATTAAATATGGAAATCAAGGCCTGCAATACGAAGGATTGCGAGAAAAAAACAAACTGTCCGAAAAAGAACTGGAAGAGAAATACGGGACCCGTTTTTTCGAATTCAACAGCCAGATCCAAAATGTGAAACCAGCTGAACGGCCGGATGAAAACGAAGATCGGAGCAGCCGGATACCGGATTATTTGCGCCGCGAAGACATCACCCCGAAAAAGACGGTGTTGTCATCGGCTCCAAAACCAGAAATGCCGCGAACTTCGGCTCCAGTGGCGCAAAACGCCCCGGAACCGCCCGATAATTTGGATTTTGATTTAAACAAAGAAGATCTTCCGAAAGACGATCTGGCCGAACTTCAAGAACTCCCCGAACTAAATTCCTACTTTTCCGAGAACAAACCCGGAAAAAGCGAGTTGGTCAGAAATGAGCGGTCCGTCGTTTCCAGCCCCAGGGAAACCAACACCGTCATCGGTTACGATACCAAGAATTTAAAACCCACCAAATTTACCAAAAAACGCAATCGAAGCAAATACATCGCTCCTCCGCTTTCTTTGCTTAAACGCGGTCAAGTAATCAAACAAAATGATTTCTCGAGTTCGAATTATCAAAAAGAAGTCATAGACAAAACCTTAAAAGATTTTAAGATCGGGGGCCGAGTCGTCCATTTTACCAAAGGGCCGACCGTTACCCAATTCGAAATCAAACTTGATGACGGCGTCAAAGTCGAGCGAGTCAAAAACATTTCCCGGAACTTGCAAATGAACCTGGAGGGAAGATCAATCCGGATCGAAGCCCCGATTCCGGGGAAAAGCACCATCGGCATTGAAGTCCCAAATCTCGTTCAAGACAAAGTTCTGTTTGGTGAACTGCTTTCCAACCCGGAATTTTTGAATGACGGAAACCCCTTGAACGTCATTTTGGGTCTGGACATCAGCGGCCGTTCGGTTCCTTTGGACATTACGAACATGCCCCATGCCTTGATCGCCGGAACTACCGGAAGCGGAAAGAGCGTCTGCATCAACTGCATCATCAACAGCATTTTATACAAGGCTCATCCGGATGACGTCAAATTGGTTTTGATCGACCCGAAACTGATTGAATTCTCCAGTTATGAAGACATTCCTCATTTGGCCACGCCGGTCATCAATGATCCGAAATTGGCAACGGCCGCTTTAAAGTGGGCGGTTGACGAAATGCAAAGCCGCTATGAATTATTCAAGGCTTGCCGCCGCCGCGACTTCCAAAGTTACAATGAACTGGCCGCTACCGACCCGAGTCTGAAAGAGATTCCGTACATCGTCATCATCATCGATGAATTGGCCGATTTGATGTTCATTGCTTCGTCATCGGTCGAAGATTACATCCAGCGGTTGGCCCAAAAAGCCCGGGCTGCCGGGATCCATCTGATCATAGCCACCCAAAGACCGTCAACCGACATCATCAAAGGGACGATCAAAGCCAACATTCAAACAAGGATCGCCTTCGCCGTCAACTCTCAAGTGGACTCAATGACGATTTTGGATAAAACCGGCGCTGACAAGCTGCTCGGAAAAGGCGACATGCTTTACAGCGACGGCGTTACCGAAAGTCGGGTCCAGGGCGCTTTCATTTCCCTGGAAGAGATCATCGCCGTCACCGACAACATCAAAGCCAATTATGCTCCTAATTTCATGTTCTCGAAAGAAGAACTGGAACAGAAGATGAACTACGAAGAAGAAACCGTGACCGATCCGCGGGAGGACGAGTATTTTGACATCATCGCCCGGTTCGTGGTGGAAAACGACAGTGCTTCCATCAACCGCATCCAAAAGAAGTTCGGAGTCGGGTTTAACCGGGCTCAGAACATCATGAACGGACTGGAAGACCTGGGCGTTGTTTCCGAAGGCCTTTCCGGCCGTCCGCGCCGGGTCCTGGTCACCATCGAAGAACTGGAAGAATTGTTAGAAGAATAATAGTCAAAGAAGAGGGGAGATCCCATGAATTTCGAAATCACCAAGAAAAAAATGCTGACCAAGATCATCATGCTAATGACATCGGTCCTTTTGTTGGCGGTGTATATGGCTCTCGATCTCCAAAAAGTGGCGATCATCAATCAGGTTTACGTCATCGTTGCCATCGGTTTGTCAGTTTTGTTCGCGGGAAGTTCGCTCTTTATGAAACATTTTGAAACGACTCCGAAAGTCAAATATTACCTTTATCAGGTTTTGGATTTCTTTTCGATGTTCAATGTGGCGCTGCTGTTCATGCAGTTCTTTTTCCTGGTCGGGTTCTTTCCCGCGACCGTTCACAAAAGTTCGATGTATCCGACGCTCGTGGAAGCCGACCATTTGTTGGTCCGCAGCACCGAACAAGCCCGGCGTTTCGACATCGTGGTTTTGAAAGTCGATGCAACCATCAATACACTGGCTCAAGGCGGCGGGGTTTTGGACTCCGAACTGTTGGTAAAAAGAGTGATCGCCGTCGGCGGGGAAACCTTTTATTACGAAAACGGCCGTTTGTACATCAACGAGGTGCTGATCGACGAAGATTTCCTGATTTACGATTATCCCGAGTTTGATCTGCTGATCGAAGATGTGTGCAAGATCGCCGGCGCTGATCAGTGCACGCCGGGGGAAACCTGCGTGATCCCGGCCGATTATTTCTTCGTGATGGGTGACAACCGCAGTTCCAGCGTCGACAGCCGGATCTTGGGATTGTTTTCCAAGGAACAGATCGTCGGCGTCGCCATTTACAAAGAAATCACTTTGTTCGAGTGGGTGAAACTATGATCCAATGGTACCCCGGACACATGGCGAAAGCCAAAAAGGAAATTGAAGAACGGCTGAAACTGGTCGACATCGTCTTTGAACTGGTGGATGCGAGAATCCCTTATTCTTCAAAGAATCCGGTCGTTTCGGATATTTTACAAAGCAAACCAAAGCTATTGTTGCTCACGAAATGCGACTTGGCGGATTCGAATCTGACCAAACAATGGGCCAAACATTATTCAAACCAAGGCTACCGGGTTTTGGAAATTGATTCCATTTCCGGATTCAACTTAAAAAAGATCGTTCATGAATGCCAAGCCGCCCTTTCGGAAAAACTGGCGCGCGAAAAAGCCAAAGGCATGCTGGTCCGGCCGATCCGATCCATGATCGTCGGGATCCCGAACGTTGGGAAATCCACCCTGATCAATGCTCTGGTCAACAAAAGAACGCTGGAAGTCGCGGACCGCCCGGGCGTCACCAAAGCCCAACAATGGGTCCGCATCAACAAAGATCTGGATCTGCTTGATACTCCGGGCGTGCTCTGGCCGAAATTCGAAGATCAAACCGTCGGAATGCATTTGGCCCTGACCGGAGCCATCAAAGAAGCCATCTTGAAGAACACGACGTTGTTTGAATATCTGGTCGGTTTTCTTCGGGAATTCTATCCGGAGGCGATGACAAAGCGTTACGATCTGTCCGCCGATCTGCCTCTGGGCGCGATCATTGATGGGATCGCCGACCGCCGGGGCATCAAAGCCGTTGATTATCAGGACCGGGCCATGGATCTGTTTCTGAAAGATTTCAAAGACGGAAGACTCGGTAAGATCACTTTGGATCGTTTTTAAAGATCAAACCGGAATTTTTCAAAAAAAGAAGATTCATTTCTTCTTTTTTATTTCTTTTGTGTTATATAATTAGATGTGATACAATGGTGTAGTTTTGAAAAGGACGAAAAGATGACATACGACCTATATGAATACGAAACCAAACTGACCGCCGCCGGATATAAACATATCGCGGGAACGGATGAAGTCGGACGGGGACCGATGGCCGGGCCGCTGGTGGCTGCGGCCGTCGTTTTGCCTCCCGGGTATCGTTTGGAAGGACTGAACGATTCCAAATTGCTGAGCCCCAAGCAGCGGGACCGGTTTTATGACATCCTGATCCGCGACGCCGTCGAATACCATGTGGCATTCATCGAAGTACCGGAAGTCGATCGGCTCAATGTTTATGCGGCGAGCAAACTGGCCATGACCAGGTGCATCGAAGCTTTTCAGATCCCGGTCGATTTCATCCTGACTGATGCCATGAAACTGGAAGTCGGGACCCCATTCATCGAACTGATCCACGGCGATCAAAGAAGTTCATCGATCGCGGCCGCCAGCGTCATTGCGAAAGTGACCCGGGACCGTTTCATGGTCGAAATGGACGCCGTTTATCCGGAATATGGCTTCAAAAAGCATAAAGGTTACGTGACCAAGTTCCACTGTGAAAGGTTGGACAAATACGGACCTTGCCCGCTTCACCGCCGCAGTTTTGCTCCGGTGGCTAATTGCCTGGCGGGGATCCACCGTTGTCCTGATCGATAAAAGGAGAAAAACATGTTTCAAAACCAAATCGAAATTAAAAACCTGCGCGGAGGAAAAGGCAGCGTCCTCATGGAAAAATGGGACGTCCTTCCTCCACATTGCAAATTATACAGCCGGATCACCATCCCGGAGGATTGCTCGATCGGCGCGCATGTTCATGCGAATGACGAAGAAATTGTCTATTGCCTGTCCGGAAACGGGAAAGTCATGATCGACGGCGTTTGTCATCCGTTCCTTCCCGGGATGGTTGACCATACCAAAAAAGGCGGAAATCATTCGATGATCAACGATGATCCCGAGCCGATGGTCATTTTAGCGGTCATTACCGAGTAAAAAATCATATTCGTTGACATTTGGTTTTTTATGATGATATAATCTATTGAAAAAATGGGAGAGAATCATGAATAAAAATTTAGTGATCGTGGAAAGCCCGGCCAAATCGCAAACCATTGCGAAATATTTGGGCGATGATTTCACCGTTGTCTCGAGCAAGGGTCACATTCGTGATTTGCAAACCCGGGGTTTCGGAGGTTTTGGAGTTGACATTGAAAACAACTTCACGCCGATGTACAAAAACATCGCCGGAAAATCCGAGCTGATCCGCGATTTGAAAAAACAAGTCAAACTATCAAAAAAAGTATATTTGGCCACTGACCCGGACCGCGAAGGCGAAGCCATCAGCTGGCATCTTTATGATGTCTTGGGATTGGAAAATAAGCCTTACGAACGGGTGGAGTTCCATGAGATCACCAAATCGGCGGTCCTGAAGGCTTTGGAAAACGGACGGGACATCAACATCGATCTCGTTCATTCGCAAGAATCGCGGCGGATTCTTGACCGAATCATCGGCTTTTCACTATCAAAACTGCTCCAAAAGAAAATCGGATCCCGTTCGGCGGGGCGCGTGCAATCGGTGGCCCTGAAACTGGTCTGTGACCGCGAGAAAGAAATTCGGGCTTTTGTTCCGGAAGAGTATTGGGAGATCTACCTGGAATTCCTTAAGAAAAGCCATAAGCTGAAAGCCAGATTCATTGGTTATCAAGGCGGAAAAATTCATTTGACCAATCAAGCGGAGACCGAAGCTGTCGTCGGAGCATTGGGCGAAGATTTCACGGTTTCTCTGATCACCAAGAAAGAACGGGAAAAGACCCCGCGGCCCCCCCTGATCACCTCCACTTTGCAACAAGAAGCTTCCAACCGGTATAATTTCGTTTCCAAAAAGACGATGATGATCGCACAAAAGCTTTACGAAGGCGTCGAACTGACCAATGAACGGGTCGGTTTGATCACTTACATGCGCACCGATTCGGTGCGGCTTTCCGGCGAATTCGTGAACGAAGCCAAGAACCACATCACCAAAGAATTCGGAAAAGAATATTTCCGCGGCCTCCATGTCAGCGCTGCTAAAGGCAAGAACGTTCAGGACGCCCATGAGGCCATCCGCCCGTCATCGCTTTGTTATGACCCCGAGTCCGTCAAAGGGTCTTTGACCGCCGATGAATACAAACTATATTCCCTGATCTATAATCGGGCTTTGGCTTCGCTGATGAGCAATGCGATCATTGAAGACGAGAAACTGAAGATCGAAAACAACGGTTATGAGTTTGAAGTCGGAGGGGAACGCGTCATCTTTGACGGCTACCTGAAATTGGACAATGACAACGGCGAATATCAGCCGCTTCCGAATTTTGAACTAAACGAAAAACTGATTCAGCCGAAAATCACGACCGAACAAAAGTTCACCGCGCCTCCGCTTCGTTATTCCGAAGCCCGGCTGATCAAAAAAATGGAAGAACTGGGGATCGGCCGGCCTTCCACTTATGCCATGACCATGGACACGCTGAAAACCCGTTATTATGTGATGGTGGAAAAAAAGATGTTTGTTCCGACCGAACAGGGCGAACTGACCTCCGAACGGTTGGACCAATTCTTCAGTCACATCATCAACGTCAAATATACCGCCGATATGGAAAACATTTTGGATAAGATCTCCGAAGGGAAAAAGATCTGGCATCAGGAGTTAAAACTTTTCTATGACGAATTCATGCCGGTTCTTAATCATGCGACCGAACACATGGAAAAGACTTATCCGGTCTTTGTTGAGGAGGAATGTCCGCTCTGCGGAAGCAAACTCGTGCAGCGCAACGGCCGGTTCGGGCGTTTCTTGGCTTGTTCCGCCTTTCCAAAATGCCGTTACATCAAGAAAAAAGAAACCGCGGTTCCGGTAGAAACGGGCGTGAAATGCCCGAACTGCGAAACTGGGTATCTCGTCGAGAAAATCGCTACCCGCGGGCGGACCAAAGGCAAAAAGTTCTATGCTTGCAACCAATATCCGAAATGCAAAACGGCACTGTCCCAACTTCCTGAAAAATCGTAATGAAATACGATTTTTTCTTTTATTTTCGGTAAATTTCCGGCGCTTGTAAAAAAACTTTTATGACTTTTATTTTGCCTTCCGATATGTTATAATAAGCGAAGGATGACCAAGGAAAAAAAGACGAAATTAGGTGCCAAAATGGGATTTTTCGATCTGTTCAAAAACAAACAAAAAAAGCAAGATGCCGAGAAGTACCGCATTGGGATGGAAAAGACCCGAAAGGGCTCGATGTCCAAACTGAAGAAACTATTTTCCAGCCATAACGAGATAACCGACGAACTGTTCGACGAGTTGGAAGAAATCTTCGTCATGGCCGACATCGGCGTGGAAACGGTCGTCAAATTCATCGATCAGCTGAAGGATGACGTCCGGGTGAAACACATCACTTCCGCGAAAGACTTGCAGCCAATCATCGTGGACAAAATGTTTGACATCTATCTGAAAGGCGAGATCGTGGACTCCAACCTCCGTTACAATCCAAGCGGGATCACCGTGTTTTTGTTCGTGGGGGTCAACGGAGTCGGGAAAACCACCACCATTGCCAAGGTTTGTTACAAGCTGATGAAGGAAGGACATAAAGTTCTGATCGCGGCCGGGGACACTTTCCGGGCCGGAGCGACCGAACAGCTTCAAGTTTGGGGCGGCCGGCTCAAAGCCAAGGTCGTTTCCAAAGAAGAAGGCAGCGATCCTTCCAGCGTCATTTATGACGCCATCGCCGCCGCGAAAGCCGAAGGCTACGATGTCGTTCTCTGCGACACGGCCGGCCGATTGCAAACCAAGATCAACTTAATGAAAGAATTGGAAAAAATCAAGAAAGTCATTTCGCGGGAAGTTCCGGGGGCGCCGCAGGACACGCTTTTGGTCATTGATGCCACCACCGGGCAAAACGGACTCAATCAAGCCAAGGCCTTCATTGAAGCCACGGATGTTTCCGGAATCGTGCTGACGAAACTGGACGGAACGGCCAAAGGCGGGATCGTCCTGGCCATTCGGGAGAAATATTCGATCCCCATCAAATTTGTTTGTCTTGGGGAAACCTTGGATGACATCGACTATTTCGATCTGGAAAAGTACGTTTACGGGTTATTCGCGGAAATGATCGATGAGGAATGATCATGGATATTTTGGAAAAACACAATCATTACATTTTGCTGTTTGATTTTTACGGCGTGGCTTTGACTGAAAAGCAGCAGAACTATTTTCAGGATTATTACTTTAAGGACGCTTCTTTGGCCGAGATCGCCGAGAGTAACCAAATCAGCCGGGCCGCGGTTTATGACCAATTAAAAAATGTCTACAAGATTTTGGACAACTATGAGGAAAAACTCGGCCTTTACCGCAAATTTGAACAAAGAAACGCCATTTATGAAGAATTCGCCAGACTGGACGACGAAAACGTCAAAAAAATGATTGAAAAATTAAAAGAAACAGAGTAGGTAGATTTATGCCGTTTGAGAGCTTGTCCGAAAGGATCCAAATGTCTTTGCGCCGGATCACCGGACGCGGAAAATTGAATGAAAACGACATTGAAGAAATGATGAGGGAAGTTCGCCTTTCCTTGCTTGAAGCCGATGTCAATTATAAAGTCGTGAAGAGTTTTACCGCCGAAGTAAAACAAAAAGCCCGGGGCGAGGCGATCATGAAATCGCTGACTCCGGGGGACATGGTGGTGAAAGTCGTTCATGATGAACTGAAGCGCCTGATGGGGGACGAAGCGGTTCCGGTGGCTTACAAGCCCTCCGGGCTGTCAGCCTTCATGCTGGTTGGACTTCAGGGATCCGGAAAAACCACCCAAGCCGGAAAACTGGCCAACTTTCTTAAGAAGCGGGACGGAAGAAAACCGATCCTGATCGCCGCGGACATTTACCGTCCGGCCGCGGTCGACCAATTGGTCAGCGTCGGAAAGCAGCTGGGGATCGAAGTCTTTCAGTTGGGGACGAGCCTCAAGGTCACGGACATCGTCGCCAAAGGGCTGGCTTATGCGAAACAAAACGGATATGATCTGGCCATCATCGATACCGCCGGCCGTTTGCACATCAACGAAGAATTGATGCAAGAACTGGATGACCTCCAAAAAATGGCCAAACCGGACGAGACGCTCTTGGTCGTCGACGCCATGATGGGACAGGACGCGCTGAACGTCATCACCACCTTCAATGAAAAACTGCCGCTGAGCGGATGCTTGTTGACCAAACTGGACGGAGATACCCGCGGGGGCGCGGCTTTGTCCATCCGTTACATGACCAATGTACCGATCAAATTTGTTGGCATGGGCGAAAAACTCGATCAAATCGAAGTGTTCCACCCGGACCGGATGGCGGGAAGAATCCTGGGCATGGGAGATGTTGTCTCTCTGGTTGAAAAAGCCGCCCAAAACATTGATGAAGAAGAAGCCATGAAAATGGCCGAACGCTTGCAAAAAGGAATATTCAATTATAACGATTTTCTGAAACAGATCAAATTGATTCGGAAAATCGGATCGATGAAGGGCATCCTCGGGATGATCCCCGGCATCGGAAAACAAATCCGGGACATGGATATCGATGACAAACAGTTCAATTACCTGGAAGCCATCATTTTTTCCATGACTCCGGAAGAACGGAAAAAACCGGAATTGCTCACCAAAAGCCTGTCGCGCCGGGAACGGATCTCCAAAGGTTCCGGGCGGCCTTATCCGGAGGTCAATGCTTTGATCAAAAGGTTTGAAGACATGAAAGAGCAAATGGCTGCTTTCTCCAAAATGGGAGCCGATCCAACCAAACGGCCGACCATGCCAAGCCGGCAGCGAAAACCGAGCAAAGGGAAGGGCAAAGGCAAAGGGAACTTCCGAATTTAGAGGTGAAATATGGAATTCAAGGAATTTGAAGAAAAAATAAGCAATATTAACAATCAGATCTTTGCTTTTTTCTTACAAATCGAGGAAGAAGAAAAGGGGAAAATCAATGAGGTTTTCGGATCCTTAAAACAGAACCTCGGTGAAAAGAACCAAATTCTTGAATCTTTCGAGCGGCAGATCAAAGCCGATGAAGAACGGCACGGACAGGAGATCAGCGTCATCGAGCAATCGATTCAGAACGTCAAAGCCACGCCGATGGAACCAATCAATGATCTGGCGGCCAAAAAAGCCGAGACAGAAGTCAAGAAAGCGGAGGAACAGAAGAACGCTCTGGCTCTCATTCGGCGGATGCGAAGCGAAATGGCCCATCGGATCAACAGCCTGAACAAAGAACTCACGGTTGCCCTAAAAGAGCGGACCGTGCTTTTGGATGAGGAAGAGAAGAACTTCAAAAACCGGGAGGCCGAACTGGTCCGCCGGGAAAACATTGACCTTTCGAAATCCAACGAAGCTAACATCAAAGAATACGGAGAATTGGAAAAAAGTCTTCTAGACATCAACGATGCAAAGGGCATCGCTGAGGTCAAGAAAAAAATATTCGGGATCCGCGCTCGCGGTCTGGCCGAGCAGGAAAGCATCAAAAATAAATGCGAATTTCAGATTTTCGAAAACACTCTGGAATTCAAGCGCTACTACGAAAAAATCGTTTTGGAGAATTCTTTGATTTCCGAAGATTATTCGCTGAAGATCAAAGCTTTGGAAAAACAGCGAGACGAAATCGAAGCCGCCGAAAACCTGAAAAGCACGCTGGCATGTCTGAACCTTGACCAAGCCTATCTGGAACTGGAAAAAGCGGAACAGCTGCACGAGATCGAATTTGAAAAAGAGATCTTTGACCGGGAGATGGCGCTCAAAGAAGAGATTATGGGTTCAAGGGCGGATCATGACGCCTCCAAAAACCGAAATGTTCTGGAGTATCACAAATTTGCCACCGAAACCGACCGGTTTCAGTTTGAAACCTACAAACCGATGGAAGCCGCCATTTCCGTCAATGTCAAAAAAAAATGCGATTTTGTTTTGGGGAACCTGTCCGAGGTCGCGGAGATCTTCCAAGCCAATCTGCTTTCCATTGTTGAAAAGACTTGGGATACGAAAAAACGGCTTCGTCAGGACTTGTCCCGATATTTGGTTGTTTCTCTCAAAGATAATCTGACCCTTCTCAAACCAAACTATCTGGGGGTCCTCGAGACCATTGAAAGAGAGAGCCTCGAATATTACAAATTGCAAAACAAACGGTTCACAAACTTCCTGAAGGCGATCGAAAACCAAACCAAAGCCATTTTGGGGGAAATCAAAAACACCATGGACATTTTTTTGAACTATTATCATGACGAACAAGGGTTCCGAAAATCAATGGACAAGAAGATTTTTGATGAATTGGCCCGAGGCTTTCAGAGCGCAACCGATGCGGTTACCCGGGATCACGAAAACGCAATCCAAAACCAACATTTGGAGGCGGCGGCGATGAAGAAAACCCGGTTGGATTTTGCTTCGGAAATGGCCGCGAAAACCGAGAAGGTCCTTCGGAGCTACTCGGAAAGCCAAAAACAGCTCAATGACAAAATCAAACATGCCGGCGAAGACCATACGGCCCAAATGACCAAGAACGAAAGCGATCACGCGGTTTTTCTTCGAAACAGCAAGAACAAAGTGTCCGAACTGAAGAGTTCTTTCAATGATAATCTGGTTTTCTATGAACGGGATTTGGACAAGAAATATAAAGCCAGCCTGGTCAAAAACCAAAGAGAAAGAAAGGCCAAGATCCGGTCCTTATGAAAAAGAATGCTTACGGTTTCGTAAGCATTCTCTTAAATCATTTTCTTGAGGAGGACCCGGATGAGCTCGTTGACGGGGAGATCGATGTTGGCCTCGATGGTCGGGGTCAGGGCCTTGATCTCGGCCGTGCTGTAGCCCATGGAGCGCAAGGCATCTTTTAAGTCCTTGGCCTTCGGGTTTTCTTGAGCATTGGTTTGATTGAGGTCGAGTTTTCCATGCAGATCCAGAATGATCTGTTGGCTGGCTTTGGGACCGATGCCCGGGAATTTTTGTAAATACCGGCTGTCTCCGGCTTTGATGGCCGTGACGACTTTATCGATGGCTCCGCTGGCGATGATGGCCATGGCGCTTTTCGGGCCGATGCCTTTAACGGAAATGAGTTTCAAAAAAAGGTCTCTTTCCTCCATGGTTTTGAAACCGTATAGTTCCTGAATGTCCTCACGGACATGAAGATAAGTGAAAACTTGAGTTTCGATCCCCAGTTCGAAGCCGAAGGGGTTCCCGGTTCGGATCGTGTATCCGACGCCGCCCGCTTCCACCACGATGTATTCGCCCCGAATGATCGTTACGATGCCTTTGATGTAATTATACAAATCAATTCACCACCTGGGGCTATTATAACATGACCGGGAGATTTTGTAAATCGCCGGCCCAGAAAGAACAGTGAAAATTATGGAAAAAAACGATATTTTGCTAGAAGAATATGACCGCAGCCTGCGGCCAAAGCGCTTGGCGGATTACATCGGTCAGGAACAGATCAAAGCCAATCTGAACGTCTTCATCACTTCGGCGCTGAAACGCGAGGAAACGCTCGATCACGTTCTTCTTTACGGTCCTCCGGGACTGGGGAAAACCACCTTGGCGGGGATCATCGCCAACGAGATGGGCGGCAAGTTTCACAGCATGACTGCACCGTCAATCGACCGGATCGGCGATTTGGTTGCCATTCTTTCGAGCCTCGAAGCCGGGGACATTCTCTTCATCGATGAAATTCACCGGCTTCCGCGGGTCGTGGAAGAAGTGCTGTATTCGGCGATGGAAGATTTTGTGGTCGACATCGTCATCGGGAAGGATGCGACCGCCAATTCCATTCGCATTGATCTGCCCCCGTTTACGCTGATCGGCGCCACCACCCGGTGCGGGGATTTGTCCGGGCCGCTTCGCGATCGTTTCGGGATTGTCCATCAGCTGAATTATTATCAGGTTTCGGAATTAACGCAGATCGTCAACCGGACCTCGCGGGTCTTTAATTTTCAGATTGATCCCCTCGCGGCCTCGGAAATTGCCAAACGTTCGCGGGGGACGCCGCGAGTTGCCAACCGGCTTTTCCGCCGCGTCCGCGATTTTGCGCAATTCGAAGATTCAGGATGCGAAAAAATCGGATTTCCGATCACCAAAACCTCCTTGGAAAAACTGGACATTGACGAAGCCGGACTCAACGAGACCGACCACCGGTACTTGCGAACGCTGATCGAACGCTTCAAAGGCGGCCCGGTCGGACTCAATGCTCTGGCCTCCTCGATATCCGAAGACATGACGACTTTGGAAGACGTTTATGAGCCTTACCTGCTTCAGGAAGGGTTCATTTTGCGAACTTCGCGCGGGCGCATGGCGACTGACAAAGCTTATCAGCTTTTGGGAATACATTATGAAAGTCGATTGTTTTGATTATAACCTTCCCGAGGAACTGATTGCGCAAACGCCTTTGGAAAAACGCAGTTCATCCCGGTTATTGGTCCTGAACCGGAAAGATGGTTTGATCTCCGATCATCATTTTTACGAGATCAGTTCCATGCTTGGGAAAAACGATGTTTTGGTTTTAAACGACACCAAGGTCTTGCCATCCCGGATTTACGGGGAAAAGACCGACACCAAAGCCAAAATCGAGTTTTTGTTGCTTCGGGAACATCCCGGTTATTGGGAAACGCTGGTCAAACCGGCCCGCCGCGTCAAGGTCGGAACGACCTTGGATTTCAGCGGTTTGTTTGAAGGAGTTGTCGTCGGGAAGTTTGAAGACGGGCTTTGCCACCTGAAGTTTGTTTACGAGGGCGTATTTTTGGATCTATTGGCGCAGCTGGGGACCATGCCTTTGCCGCCGTACATTCATAAAACCTTGAAAGATCAGAGCCGCTACCAAACCGTATATGCGAAAGAATTGGGAAGCGCCGCGGCTCCGACCGCCGGATTGCATTTTGATGAGGATTTGCTATCGGAGATCCGCTCTTTGGGCGTGACCATCGTCAATGTCACTTTGCACATCGGTCTGGGGACTTTCCGGGCGGTCACCGTCGACGAAGTGGAAAACCACCACATGCATGCCGAGAAATATACGATGAGCGAGGAAACGGCGGCGATTTTAAATCAGGCCAAAGCCTCCGGAAAGCGAATCGTCTGCGTCGGGACCACTTCCACCAGAACATTGGAGTCGGTTTATTCGCGGTACGGCGCCTTTCGGTCCGTTACCGAAGAGACCGACATCTTCATTTATCCGGGCTATCATTTCCAAGCGGTCGATGCTCTGATTACCAATTTCCACTTACCGAAGTCGACGCTTCTCATGCTGGTAAGTGCCTTTTATGACCGCGAAAAAATTTTGGAAGCATACCGCTATGCGATTGAACATCAGTATCGATTCTTCTCGTTTGGGGACGCGATGTTCATTCAGTAAGGAACTTTATGGTCATCAAATATAAATTAATCAAAGAAAGTCATGATTCGATGGCTCGTTTGGGGGAGATCACCACTCCCCACGGGACTTTCGAAACCCCGGTTTTCATGGCCGTCGGCACGCAAGCGACCGTCAAAACGCTGACCAAAGAAGAATTGGAGGCCATCGGCTCCCAGATCATTCTCGGGAACGCTTACCATTTGTGGGTGGCGCCGGGTCACGAGATCGTCAAAGAAGCGGGCGGACTGCATAAATTCATGAATTGGGACCGTGCGATCCTAACGGATTCGGGAGGATTTCAGGTTTTCAGCCTGGCCAATCCGAAAGACATTTCCGAAGAAGGCGTGACTTTCAAGAATCAGAAAAACGGCGATGTTTTATTTCTTTCGCCGGAAAAATCCATTGAGATACAAAACGCGCTCGGCAGTGACATCATGATGTCGTTTGACGAATGCCCGCCCTATCCTTCCACTTACGATTACTTGAAAAAAAGCGTTGACCGAACCATCCGTTGGGCTCGCCGCGGGTTGGATGCTCACCAAAATCGGGTTACCCAGGGATTGTTTGGGATCGTCCAGGGCGGGGAACATTATGACTTGAGGAAACATTGCGCCGAAGCTTTGGTCGCGATGGACTTCGACGGTTATTCCATCGGCGGACTGAGCGTCGGGGAACCGAAAACGATTCAAAACCAAGTTTTGGAGTTCACCACTCCCCTGCTTCCGAAAGACAAGCCGCGCTATTTGATGGGAGTCGGATCCCCGGGCGCCATTTTGGATGCGGTGGAGCGCGGCATCGACATGTTCGATTGCGTGCTTCCGACCCGGATCGCCCGGCATGGGACCGCCATGACCACTCACGGCCGCCTGATCATCAAAAACAAAGCCTTTGAACGCGATTTTACGGCCCTTGACGATCATTGCGATTGCTATTGCTGTAAAAACTATACCAAAGCTTACCTTCACCATTTGTTCAAATCCCAGGAAATGCTGGTTTACCGGCTGCTCAGCATCCATAACGTCAACTTCCTGCTGCGGCTGACGGAAAACATCCGCCAAGCCATCAAAGAAGACCGCTTTACCGAATTCAAAGAAAAGGTCTACCGGGAATACGGGCTGAACGACAGCAACAAGGATTTTTAACATGAAAAAGAAATGGCTGATGATGCTTTTGTTTTTGATGGCTGTGGTCCTGTCGGCTTGCGGAGGCAATAAGGTCAGTCCGAATGAAGGCGAGATCGTCTTCGAATTCCCGACAGAATACCGGAATTTGCTTCCTTACGCGGAAATTCCCGATTACCATCTGACTTTTGAAGGCAACGTCAATACCATTGACGCCGCCACTTCTCCAAACAAAAAAGCTTTCGGAAGGAATGATGACTTCGTCATCAGCGATCTGTTGGCGGACTTGTTCTTGGAATATGAAGAAATGAACCGGCTGGAAATCCGCCTCCTTTTGACCAGAGAAGCCTATGAAACCCGAATGAATACTTTAGAGATTGATGATGACGGGAATCCTGTTCAAAAATCTCAGATTTTGGTCGTTGAAGGGGGACAGATCTTTGAAGAGATCGCTTATTTGGCTTTGGAAAACGGCTTGACGCTTTCCTTCGAATACCGGCGTTTCGTGACTCTGATCAACGAAGTTCCCAAAATGATGTACTGTTGGAAATACACGACGCCGCTCAATGCGGTGCTCCATTATCCTCTCGTTTTGCATGTGAAGGCCGATGAAACCAAGGAGTTTTTGATCGTTCCGCTGCCTCCGAAATGTGTCTATCACATGGGCGTGAATGACAATGTTTCGCTTCAGTCTTTTTACGAAAAAGATGAATTCATGGATGTGCTTTACCGAAGTTTCTATTATCCGGATTTCAACGACGATCCGCGTTCCGGAGAAATGTTTGATTTGGAAGCCAACATTTTGAAGGTCAAGGAATTTTACCTAAATAATTTTTCCGGCGAAGAAAGCGGAGATTTGTTAAATTTCAGCTATTTGGGCCGGAAATTCTCGGTTTCTTTTTTGGAAGACGCCTTTGTAATTGATTATTTCGGGTTGGCTTGAAACGGGTTTTCCAAGGGTCGGCCTTTTGCGATTGTTTTTTCAAAAGCCCGCGGGCGAGATTTAAAAAAACAACAAAAACATTTATTTTTATTTTTTATTATGGTATAATGGAATAAATTAAAAGAGTTCAAACCCAATTAGGAGGATATATGTTCAGTCAAGACGCATTCAACGAGAAACCCGTTATAAAAGTAATCGGAATCGGCGGCGGGGGCGGAAACGCCGTCAATCGCATGATTGAAAATGATGTCAAGGGTGTCGATTTCGTCGTCATTAATACCGATGCCCAAGTTTTGCGTCTCGCCAAAGCCGATACCCGTCTCCAAATCGGAAAACAACTGACTCGCGGTCTAGGGGCCGGGGCTGATCCCGAAATCGGCCAAAAAGCCGCTGAAGAATCTGAAGACGAGATCCGGGAGATCCTGCGCGGAAGCGACATGGTCTTCATTACCGCCGGAATGGGCGGCGGGACCGGAACCGGAGCGGCTCCGATCGTGGCGAAAGTTGCCAAGGAATTGGGCTGCCTGACTGTCGGCATTGTTACCAAACCTTTTTCGTTTGAAGGCCGCAAGCGCCAAGCTCAAGCCGTCCGAGGATTAGAAAAACTGAAACCATTGGTCGACACTTTGATTGTCGTGCCGAATGATAAATTATTGCAGATCACCGACAAAAACACGCCGATGTTGGAAGCTTTCCGTGAAGTTGACAACGTTCTGCGCCGCGGTGTTCAGGGAATTGCGGAAATCGTCGCCATCCCGGGCTTGATCAACGTTGACTTCGCGGATGTCCGCACCGTCATGAGAAACAAGGGAACGGCCTTGATGGGAATCGGCATCGCTTCCGGTCCGAACCGAGCCATTGAAGCGGCGCGCAAAGCCATCCGCAGCCCATTGTTGGAAATTGACATCAACGGCGCTACCGATGCGATCGTCTTCATTACCAGCGACGTGGACGTCGCGATGCAAGAAGTCGTGGAAGTCATGACCGAGATCCAAAATGCTTCCTCTTCGGAAATCGACTTGGTTTGCGGCACGGGATTTAACATGGACTTGCAAGGCGAACTGATCGTCACCGTCATCGCCACCGGATTTGATTCCAAAGAGATTCCGCCGGAAACGGCGACCAATGCAGGATTCCCAAGTTACAAGCCGGTTGAAAAAGAAGCCAAACCGGTGCTGGTCCCGGAACCAAATGCGGAACCGGCTCAACCGATCACCGCTCCCGATGCCAAACCGGAAGAGAAAAAAGAACGGATCAAAGGCGACTCAACCATTCCTAACTGGCTGAAAAACCGATTTAAATAAAAAGGGTCCTGTAACTTAGTTGGTGGTA
>DDXT01000077.1 GCA_002347755.1 Caryophanales bacterium UBA2253 | reverse complement strand
TAAACTTTTAATACCTCAGTTCACAACTGGAGCATTGTTTTATAATCATTTCTATTTAATGGGGTTAAGTAAATGAAACTCTTCGCAAACCGCTCAGATAGAGTTGTCTTGCCACAAAACTTCGGGCCTACAAGCAGGAGCGCTTTAAACGTTTCCAAATTCTCTTTGATTGTCTTTTCGATGATTCGTGATATATACATTTTTATACTCCTCTGCCATCATTGTACCACAATTAGCGGAAATGTCCATATTTTTTTGAGGCTTTTGGCTGCTTTTTTTTGAGGCTTTTGGCTACGTTTTTTTGAGGTCTTTGGCGTTTTTGCTCTTCAACCTTTTATCTTCGGAGTCTTTTTCTTCAAGACATGTTTGCTTTGATATGGCTTGATTTCATACATTCTTGATCCGAAATCTCCCAGGACCCGAACCTCGAAAGTGAACCCGGTTCCCATGAATTGGGAGTTGAGCCGCACCCCAACATCCGAAAAAGCCCTGCCATGGACCAGATAACTTTCTTTTTCGCCCGATGGCCGGTAAACCTTGCAAATGAAGTTGTGAAGCTTGCCGCCGATCTTCAGCCGGATCGGAGAAACCAGATTGATGACGCCCCCGAAACGTTTCAGATCGAGACGTTCCGGAAAGTTCGCGATCGAATATAGTTCCTCGTTCAAACCCCGAACCCGGATGACGTCTTCGTTCATTGCGGGATGAACCAGCGACTGAAAGAACCCGAGCATGCCGTGTTTTTGGTCTTGACTTAAAACATAGAAGTAAGCGCGGTTGCTATTGAATACGGTGGGATCGGAGCGATGGAATCGTCCGAATTGAAACAGCTCCCGGTATCGTTTGTACATTCGCACCTGATTTTTCAAAGCCTTCAGGCCTTCCGCGTCCAGTTCGCCTAAATCAAGTTCATAACCCAGCGACCCAAAACAAGCTAGGTTGAACCTAGATGACAGCGGGGTGATCCTTAAGGTTTGGTGATTGGGCACGGCGCTGACATGATTGGACATCGCGGAAGGCGGATATCCGTATGAGGTCCCGGTCTGGATGTAGAGGCGTTCCAGATAATCGGTGCAGTCACTGGTCCAGATCTGAGGAAAATAACATAACATCCCAAGATCGAACCGGTTCCCGCCGCTGGAACATCCTTCAAAGAATATATCCGGAAACTTCTCGGTCAGAGCTTTCAAAACTTCATACAGCCCCTGAATGTAGCGATGGAAGAATTCGCCCTGGTCATCCAAGGTTTTTCCGTGCATGTCGGTGAGATTGCGGTTATAGTCCCATTTGACATATTTCAGATTGCAGCTTAAAAAAACTTCAGTCATTTTATGGATCAAAAACGTTCTGACTTCCGGATTGGTCAGATCCAGCACCAGCTGCGATCGGCCCACGCCGGGTTTCCTCCCGGGCATGGTAACAGCCCAATCGGGATGCGCCCGGTACAGATCACTGTCGACGCTGACCATTTCCGGTTCGACCCAAAGGCCGAAATCCAAACCGATGTCATTGACCGCTTTCGCCAGCCCTTTTAAACCGTGGGGAAGTTTCTTCAGATTGACGTCCCAATCCCCAAGCGAGGATTGATCATTGTCGCGTTTCCCGAACCAGCCGTCATCCATGACAAACAGTTCCAACCCGATCGCTTTGGCCTGTTTGGCCAGATCGAGCAGTTTCTTTTCGTTATAGTGGAAATAAGTCGATTCCCAGCTGTTGAAAAGAAGCGGCCGGATCCGGTTTTGGAATGGCTTCGGGATGATGTGACCGTTCACGAAATCATGGTAGTTTTGAGACAGTTTGTTCAGTCCTTCTCCCGAGTAAGTCAGCACCGCTTCCGGAGTCACGAAATCCTCTCCGGGTTTAATTGCGTAATCAAAGGCAAAGTCGCTGATGCCCATCAGCACCCGGGTTTTATGAAGCGGGGTGGTTTCGATGATGGTTTTGTGATTTCCGCTGTAAACGAGGTTGAACCCGTAAGCCGCCCCCTGATCTTCGGTCGCATGGTTCCTTTTTAAGATGACCAAAGGATTATGCTTGGCGGAACTGGCTCCGCATTTGGAATCGTTAACGAAAATTCCGCCGGTGAGTTTCTGCTCGGTCAGGTGGCGTTCTTTGACCCAAGTGCCGTCAAAAGTCATGGCGGTGTAGCCGTCGTCAAAGAAATCGACCTGTGCGGAAAACAAACGCGCCAACCCGAAAGTTTCTTTCGAATGATTGATCAGCCGGACATAGCGGGAAATGACATTGGCTTTTTCAAAAACCTTGTAATAAAGTTCCAAAGTCACGTTCAATACTTCGTCGAAAAGATCAACCCGCAGGACCGAATCGGCGTCATGGCTGTGCGGAAGCGGGTGTTCGTCATTGTCCAGGATCGCATGGCCCCGGTATTTGAAATTGGCGTAATAGCCGTTTTGTTTGTTTCTTGGCAAAAGCTGGGGTTCTCGGAAATCGCCGATTCCAAAGCTGGAAAACTCCAGATCAAAGCTGTCGATCAGCTGATCTTTTTGGCCTTCGTAGGCGATGGCCAGCCCCAATCCGCCCTGATTCTTCCCGATGGCATGCGAAAAGTCGGCGAACTTCGCTCTTTTTCCGTAGTAATGGTGCAAAAGCAGGCCGTTTGACTCGTGGGAAAAAACATAGGAGGTGTCTTCGGTCTCCAAATGAAAGAACCGTTCGGAAACAGTGATCATGTCATTTTCTCCTCAGATAGACTTTGGCTTGATAGGGAAGCAGGATCAATTGATCGTCGGGATAATTGTTCAGGATCAGTTCATAATTCTTTAGTTCATGTTTTGGTTCAAAAGTCAGGTTTTGGTCGGAATAGTTGCAAATGACCAAAAGTTGATCATTCTGGTAATTGCGTTCGTAATATACGAGCTTTTTGTGGTTCGGATAATGTTCTTGGTAATCGCCGAAAACGATGACCGGATGAGTCTTTCTTAAGTCAATGAGCTTTTTGTAATAATTCAAGATTGAATTCGGATCTTTTTGGCTTTCTTCAACATTGATCTTTTGATAATTCGGATTGACCTCCAGCCATGGTTTTCCCCGGGTGAATCCGCCGTTGGCCTGCGAATTCCACTGCATCGGCGTTCGGGCGTTGTCCCGGCTCATGTAGCGGATCTTCTTCATCATCCTTTGGGAAGACAGATGAAGGAGCTTCCGTCCCAAGCGATAGATGTTGTGCGTTTCCACGTCCCGGTACTGGCTGATGTCTTCAAAGTCCGGATTGGTCATGCCGATCTCCTCGCCCTGATAAATGAACGGCGTTCCCTGCTGGAAAAACAGCATCGCCGCCAACATTTTGGCGCTTTCGTTTCGAAACCGGAGATTTCCGAAGCGGCTGACCGAACGCGGCTGATCATGGTTTTCGAAATATAGCGAATTCCAACCTTTCCCGTTGATGGCATGCTGCCATTTGGAAAGGACTTTTTTAAGTCTGACGGGACGAAATTTCCTTAAGAACCATTTGTACCAATTATCCACGCCCATGTGTTCAAACGAAAAAACCATGTTCAGTTCGTCGACGCCTTCTTGGGTGTACTTGAGGGCTTGGACCGGCGTGATGTAGACGCATTCCCCGACCGTGAACATGTCATATTTCGAAGCGATGTCCCGCTTCAGTTCCTGAAGATAGTCATGGATGTGCGGCCCATCCACGAAATATTCCGAACCGCGGATTAAAGACAGCCGATGGCTGTTTGGAAGTCCCGGCGTCTTGGACAGCATGTCAATGACATCGCAGCGAAAGCCGTCGATGCCCATATCCAGCCAAAAACGCAGAATGTCTTTGATTTCTTCGCGGACCTTAGGGTTTTCCCAGTTCAAATCGGGCTGCTCCGGCGCGAAAACATGCAGGTAGTTTTCATCGATCTGAGGAAGATATGTCCAAACCGACCCGCCGAAATAAGACAGCCAGTTATTGGGCTTTTTCTTCCCTTTTCGGAAGAAGTAATAATCATGATAGGGACTGGTCGGATCCTGGATGGCTTTTTGGAACCATTCATGCTGATCGGAAGTGTGGTTGACCACACAGTCCATGATCAATTTCATTCCCCGTTCATGGACCTTGGAAAGCAGTTCTTTGAATTCATCCATGGTCCCGTATTCCGAAAGGATGGCCCGATAATCGCGGATGTCATAGCCATTGTCGAAAAGCGGGGAATCATAAACCGGCGACAGCCAAATGGCGGTCACGCCCAGATCGCGGATGTAATCCAGCCGGTTGATGATGCCGCGCAGGTCCCCGATCCCGTCATCGTTGGAATCTTGAAAACTTCGGGGATAGATTTGATATACGATGCTTTCTTTATACCATCGGTTCATAGTTTGCTCAGTCCTCTGATGACTCGCCAGTTGAGAAGGTCAACGAGCCCTTCCGCTTGGAAAAGCGAAAACTTTCCGCCGCTCATGACCGCCAAGGTCCTTAGCGGGGTATCGTCGATTAGCGATCGGATCGACAGTGGGTTTACCGGCGTTTTCCCTTCTTTGGCGATGCGCGTCGCTTCTTTGATGACCTTATGACGGATGATCTTCCCCAAAAGCGTCCGTTTTATGTCATCAAGGGTCGAGTCCATGGTGAACGGCCGGTGCCGGACGACGTTTTTCGGAGGCAGCGGTCTTCCCAAAAGTTTTTGGAAATCCTCGTCGGTGATATGGTATTCTTTTTGGTTGTAGGCGCTCGGGAACGGATTCTCGAATCCCGGCTCGTTTTCGGCCTTCCGAATCGCTTTTTCCAAAATCACTTCATTGCAGTTCTTGCCGATCTGAATCTTGTAAGTCCCCTTGTCAACATTGAATTTTTTCATGGCCACGTCCCAATAAGCGAAATCTTCGTAACCCAAACGGAACACGACTTCTTTCTGTTCGTTGGGCTGCAAAAAGACTTTATCGAAGGCCCGCAGTTCTCGCAAAGCTTTGAAAACCGGGGACTCGTTGTTTTTCACATACAGCTGGACGACTTCCGATCCCGCCATCTTTCCGATGTTGCGGACTTTGACCCGAACTTCCAGCGGCGAGTCCAAACGGATTTCGCTGACCGAAACCTTCAAATCGGAGTATTCAAAATCGGTATAACTGAGACCGAATCCGAACGGATAGGCGACCGGTTTTTTGAAAGTCGAATAGTAACGGTAACCGACGAAGATGCTTTCTTCATACCAAACGGCGTTGTTGCCGTCGGCGAAGTTGTTGGTGGAAGGATCATCGGTGATCTGAAGCGGATAAGTAACGGCCAAACGGCCGGAAGGAGAGATCTTTCCGTATAGAATGTCCAAAACCGGTTTCCCGGACGCCCCGCCCAAAAGATGGAGAGCCAGAATCGCTTTGGCTTGTTTTTCGAATCGCAAAGCCACCGGCGCTCCCGCCGAAACGGTCACGATGACATTGGGATTGACTTTGGATACTTCTTCAATGAGCCGCAGATGCCCTTTCGGAAGTTCGATGTCCGACCGGTCGACTCCTTCTTGTTCAAGGTAATCCGGAAGTCCGACCATGATGATGACTTTATCAAAATTTGGAGCGGCTTTCACCACTTCTTCAACTAACTTCGGATCATACCCGTCTTTCTCCATGGAATAGCCGCGAAAGAATTGATAGTTCTTGGTATAATTGTTCATTTCGTCCAGAACATTGCCGACCCGAAGCGGATTGACATTCGAACTCCCGCCGCCCTGGATCCGCGGGCTTTTCGCGAACATCCCGACGAGGGCGATCTTTTCTTCCGCTTTCAGAGGAAGCACGCCTTCATTTTTGAGCATGACGATGCTGTCCGCCGCAATGGCTTCTGCCAGCCGGAAATGCTCGTCCTTGTTAAAAGGCTTGACGACGTTGTCTTTGAAACGGTCAACCAAATTCAGGACTTTCCGAACCGACGAATCAATGTCATAATCGATGATGTGTTCTTCTTTGAAAGCTTTGAGGATCTTTTTGGAATTGTACGAACCGGAAGACGGCATTTCCAGATCGCAGCCGTGCACCAGACTGACGACCCGGTTGCTGATGGCTCCCCAGTCGGAGACGACCAGGCCTTTGTAACCCCATTCTTTTTGGAGCAGTTCGGTCAGCAGTTCATAATTTTCGGTGCAGTAAGCCCCGTTGATCTTATTGTAAGCGGCCATGACGGTGGCCGGTTCTTCTTTGACGGCAATTTCAAATGGCTTTAAATAAATTTCCCGGAGAGCCCGATGATCGACGACGGCGTTGTAAGTCAAACGGCAGGTCTCCTGGTTGTTGAGGGCGAAATGTTTGAGGCTGGCCCCAACCTTCTGGCTTTGGATCCCTTTGATCCAATTGGCACCCATGACGCCGCTGAGCAGCGGATCTTCGGAATAATATTCAAAATTCCGGCCGCCCTTGGGATTCCGTTTGATGTTGACTCCCGGTCCCAAGACCACCTGCACATCCGCTTCCAAAGCTTCTTCGCCGATGGCTTTTCCCATTTCCCGGGCCAGGTCTTTGTTGAAAGAGCAAGCCACGGTCGCGGCCGCCGGAAACAGCGTTGCCGGATAACTGCTGGCCAAGCCCAAATTGTCTTTGGAATCATATTGTTTCCTTAGACCATGAGGCCCGTCGGCCATCATGATCGATTTGATCCGCAATTTTCTGTTCCCGTAAGTGTGCCATACGTCTTTTCCGCTCAAAAGCGAAATGCGTTGTTTTAAATCCATTTCATTCTACCTCAATCTTGACCTGCTTGGTCAGTTCTTGATTTCCCACGGTTACTTTGATGGTCCCAATCGGCCCCTTTTGGTTGGTTTTGACCCAAAAAGCCAATTCCCCGCCGACCAAAGACACCAGATTCGGACCGATCAGACCGATCCCTCCGGCGGTTTGAACCATCGCCCCCTCGAAAGCATAATCGAGGAGATTTTGGTTCTGGTCGACTTTCCGGACGACGATCCGGGTCGTGTCAAAAGTTGCCCCGACTCGCAGGATCTCCGCATCCGCGAAGATCTGATAAGCGGAATCCGTTTGTTTTCCCTTGATCACGGTTTTGACCGGTTGGCCGTCTTTGTACCCAACAAAACGCCATTCATTTCCGGATTTCGTATATTTGAAATAAAGTCCGGTGGCCGCTTGCAGAGCATAGTGGTATTTTCTCATTATATATAACATTCCAACTTTTAAATTTAACGGGAAAACATCTTCATTTTTTATTTTTCTCAAAAGCCTTTTGACGAATTCCGCGTCCCGATGGCTCATCTTTTCTTCTTCTTCCAGTAAATTACCGATGAAGTCGGTGATGATGAGGAGCGGATGGGATAAAACCGACTTGGGATCCGGGCGATGATCGCCGATGAAACGTCCGTCTTTGTATACTTTCACTAGATCGCAGTTGGTAGCAATGACGGCTTCCTTAAGCAAACTGCCCGGGTATTCTCCCGAATTCAGGCTGGTCAATACTTCCAGAACCGGTTTTCCGTCGCCTTGGCTGGAATAAACATGCCCGGCCGGCTTAAAAAGGCGGAACATGTCCAAGACCCCGTGATAGCAGATTTTGTCTCCGCTTCCGAATTCGTTATGGGTATTGTAGTCATTCATGCACCAGCCGATGGTCCCGGATATGCTCGGATCCTTGGCGGCGGCTTCCATGACGCGGTAATGTCTCAGGGCTTGTTCAACGCGATGCGGTTCATCGTCAAATCGCTTGGTCGGAAACATGTGGCCGTTATGTTCGGTCACCAGATAAGGGACGTTTTTCTTGACCCGGCGCGGCTTTTCCAAAACCATTTTCCCGCCGGCGTGAGTAAAATCGTTGTAAGTATAAACATCTTCCAAAAACTGGCTGTTTTTGATGCAGCGGACGCCCCCGGTCGGTCTGGTGTCATCCAGGCTTTTGGCCAAAGCATTGGTGGCTTTGTACAAAGATTCGCAGTCATCGGATTCATTGATCCGGACACCCCAAAGAATGATCGACGGATGATGCCGGTCGCGTTCGATCATCGATCGGACATCGTTCAAAACATTGGCTCGGAACTGATCTTCCCCGAGGTGCTGCCAACCGGGGATCTCTTCAAAGACCAAAAGCCCGATTTCGTCGCAGCGGTCGAGAAAATGCCGGGAGACCGGATAATGCGAAGTCCTGACGATGTTGACCCCCAGATCGTATTTCAAAATGTCCGCGTCTTTGATCTGCGCGCTTTTGGGCATTGCATAGCCCACGTAAGGATAGCTCTGATGGCGGTTCAGCCCGCGCAGTTTCAAAAATTGGCGGTTGAGGAAAAAACCGTCTTTCGTAAATTCGGCTTTTCGGAATCCGAACCGGATGGCCTTCTCGTCTATTGCTTCCCTGTTTTTTATCAAAGCGACTTTGATGTCATACAAATGCGGATCGCTTATGTCCCATAGGCGCAAATCGGTTGCCAAACATTCGGCGAAAGCTTTCCCGTTTTTCAAGGAATAGCGGTTTTGAAACTTTAGGTCGGATCCGTCGCGAAGTTCCACCACGATCTCGGCCTCTTCCGCTGAAGCCGTTACCGCCACCGAAAAACCCTGGTTGATCCCGAAGGATTTGACGACCAGGTCCTCCAAATGTTCCGGTTCCAAAATTTCCATCTGCACCTCGCGGTAAATTCCCCCGTGTCCGAGATAATCCATGAATCCCCCAAAAGGAGGGATGTTGGGATTTTCGGAATCGTCGGCCACGACGGTCAGATAATTGTCTTCCCCGAATATCAAAAAAGCGCTCAGATCGGCCGTGAATTCGGCATATCCGCCTTCATGCCTGAGAACGAACTTTCCGTTCAGATAAACATCCGCGGAATGGGCAACGCCTTCAAAGCGAATGCGGACGGTCTTGCCTTCATATTCTTTTTTCACTTCGATGATTTTAACGTAGGTGCAGGGTCCGAAAACCGGCGGTTCGTCCAAATAATTGAAGGGCCGAACATGGCCGGGATGGGGGATGTCAACCGAAACGAATCCGCTTTGATCGCGGAAATCCTCAAGATGCTTTTCGTTAAAAGTCTCGGAAAACAACCAATTGAAATTCAGATTTTCGATTATTCGCATATGATCACCTATGGTCAATTATAACACCAACCCCCGGGATTACCAAGCACAAAATGCATCGCTTCGGCTTTTTGTTCTGAAAAAACAAAAACCGCCAGTTAGTTTTCGGCGGTTCTCATTTAGGCAACAAAGCTTTGTATACATCGCTTTTGGACAGGTTTCGGTCTTTGGCGACTTTTTTCATGGCTTCTTTGGGGTCGGGGTTTTGCTTGAGATAATGTTCGTAATGCTCCTCAATGGAAAGCTTTCCCAGTTCGATCTGGATCTGGCCGCTTTCCGCCCCTCTCACGACGATCACCATCTCGCCCTTCAATTCCAACTTGGCCGCGTTGATGTCGGCCAAGTTTCCCCGAGTGTATTCTTCGAATTTCTTGGTTAATTCGCGGGCAATGACCGCCGGGCGGTTTCCCAATACGGAAAGCAGATCCGCCAAAGTATCCGAAAACCGGTGCGGTGCCTCGTAAAAGATCAAAGTTTCGGTTCGGTCGGCCAAACTCTGCAGTTCTTTGATCCGGGCCGTCCGGCGCCGGTTCAAAAACCCAACAAACGTGAATTTCTCGCAAGGCAGGCCCGATCCCACCAAAGCGGTCAAAGCCGCAGAAGCCCCCGGAAGGGCAATCACGTTGACCCCGGCTTCAATGGCTTTTTTGGTGATCAGATAACCCGGATCGCTGATCGAAGGCATGCCGGCGTCACTGACCATGGCAATGCTGTGGCCGTTTTGGAGCAAGGCCAGGATCTCGTCAGCCTGCGTATCTTCATTGAAGATGTGATAGCTCGACAAAGGGATATTTATTTTAAAGTGACTAAGCAGAACCTTCGTCACTCGGGTATCTTCCGCGAACACGAAATCAACGCTTTTCAAGGTTTCGACGGCCCGGAAAGTCATGTCATTGAAATTCCCGATGGGGGTCGGAACCAAATAAAGCGTCGGTCCGGAAGAGAAATTGGATTTTTGGACGATCATTCGGAAATGGTCCTTTTGGCCCGTTCGCGCAGATCCCGTTCCGCGTAAACGACTTTCATCAGCTCGAATTTCTTTTTGTTCGGGATGGCCCATTTGTTTTGGATGTCCTCAAGCAAGAAATGTTCCTCGACGCTGTAAAACTCGTCATACAAAAATGAAGAGATCAAATTCATGAAGACGATGTTTTTGGTCGGTGTCGGTTTTTGGGAGAAATAATCGACCAGTTTGTCTTTGGAGAGCGAACTCTTCCGGTATTTCAGAATGTCCTCGCCAATCTCGTATTTCAGCCGGTTGATGATCTGCTTCTCGGTTTCGGTCGTATCGCCATCAACGGCGACGATGATCGCCAGCAGATCAATGAAATAATACTTTTCTTCCCGAGTCAGTAAACTTAAAAACATATTCCTCAGCTCCTTTGCTTTCGTGATTTCATTATATCACAGTAAATATTCGTTTGGCTATTTCTTTTTAAAATTGAAGATGGCCAATGCTTCGTCGGTATAGGTCTCGTCCGCGTTAAGGACATAGAACGGTTTTTCCACCGTCACGTCGTCTTTTTGATTTTGTTTGGCTTCAAACAAAAACAGAAGCGCGGATTCGGAATCGGTGCGCGGATAAACGAACCGCATCCGCTTCAACCCGAAATTGTACTTTTGAAGAAGTCGGGCGATCTCCGATAACCGCTCGCAGCGATGGACCATGTACAAAGCCCCTTTGGTCTTAAGCAGTTTCCTGGCTTCGGCGATGATCTGTTCCAGATTGATCTTCATTTCATGGCGGGCAATGGTCAATTGATCGCTTTTGTTCACCAAACTGTCGGGGTGGTATTTGAAGTACGGGGGATTGGAAGTCACGATGTCAAAGACATTGGCGCCGACGGTTTTGTGAATGTTGATGATGTTGTCATTGAGGATCTTGATCTGGTTTTGAAAACCGTTCATTTCCACGCTTTTGACGGCCAGGTCAAAGGTTTCCTTCTGCAGCTCGACGCCGATGATCTCGGAAGCCGTCTTCAGAGTCAGAAACAAAGGGATCGGCGCGTTTCCGCACCCCAAATCGATGATCTTCTTGGTCTTTTTCCCGGTTTTTACGAAACTCGCCAGGAGCATCGAATCCAGGGTGAAACTAAACATGTCTTCTTTTTGCAATATTTTGATGTTTTCGTAGCCGAGCAGCTCATGCTTCATTTCCATTGTTTTCCACGATCTCGTCGGTTAAGTCTTCCGGCTTGACGTCCTCATGATGGGTGCTCAGTTTGACCAAGTCTTTGGCCGGCCAGACTTCGATGTTTTCGCCGTTGATGGTTTTGACGATCTCGCGAAGCAAGTCGACGCCGACGACCCGGCAAGCCTCGCAATTCGGGGATTTCACCATGTCGCCGACCAACGGAACCCGGGCTCGCAGTTCCTGGTAAGTCAGGTTCTCGTAAGCGATGCAGCACATCAGTTTTCCGCACAGTCCCGCGACTTTCGAAGCGCTCAGGGTCATGCCCTGATCCTTGGCCATTTTCATGGTCACCAGATCAAATTCCCGAAGATGACGGGTGCAGCAGCATTCGCGGCCGCAAGTCCCGATCCCGCCAATGAACTTGGCGCCTTCGCGCGGACCCACCTGACGAAGCTCGATGCGGATCTTGAATTCCGCGGCCAGATCCTTCAGCAGTTCCCGGAAGTCGACCCGGCCTTCGGCAGTATAGTAAAAGATGATCTTCTGTCGATCGATCGTATATTCACAATCCAGAAGTTTCATTTGCAATTTGTTTTTCCTAACGATCTGCACGCAGGTCACCAGGGATTTCTTGGCTCGTTCCTGATTTTCCGCGTAAGCGGCCAAATCGGCTTTGGTGGCGATCCGGACGATTGGTTTGATCTCCCGTTCGATTTCCGCGTCGTCAACTTCCCGCGCTTCGGAAATGACGGTCCCCAGTTCATATCCCCGCACCGTTTCCACGACTACTTTCTCATGGAGTTTGACGGTCAGGGGGAAGGGATTGAACCAATATATTTTTCCGACTTCCTTGAAGCCGATGCCTACTACCTTTATCATGTGTTCTTCACGCTTTCATTATGTTTTTTAGCTCCACGAACATCTGCGCATACATCAGTTCGAGATTGACGTTGTATTTTAACCTTTGTTTGAATTTCAGGATGGTCTCCAGTTCGCCGATCACTTTCTCCTGGTTTTTGTTCATGAATTCGCTGATGATCTGCATGGTCGACCGATAGGAGATCCGATCGATCTGGTCAGTGACGAAATAGAGTTTGTCATTGCAAAGCGAGACCAAAAGATCCATGAACAGCTGGTGGTATTTCCGGTCCGGTTCGCGAAGCAAACAATCGCCTTCCGAAAACATCGTCAGAAGCGGCGCTACATCCCCGTTCACGCAACTGATCCCGACTTTTTTCGCCAGTTCGAAAATCGGCAGGATCTTCTCGTCCCGAAGCAATTCGGTGACTTCTTCGGCGCTGTTCGAAAGATTGGCAAAGACCCGGGCGGTTTCTTCTTCAAAGCCCCGGGCGATCAGATCGGCCGCCACGGTTTCGGCCGGAAGCCGATCAAAGGAGATGATCTGGGCTCGGGAGCGGATCGTGGAAATGACGGAATCAATGCTTTCGGTGGTCATGATGACATAATTATCGCTGCCAAGATCTTCGAGGATCTTCAGAAGCGAGTTGGCCGCGCTCGGGTTGGCTTTGTCTATCTCGTCGATGATGTAGATCCGGCGCCCTTCGGCTAGGGCGGTCAGCGAGAATTCTTTTTGGAGCGCTTCGGCCTGTTCTTTTTTGATCATGCCGTTATCGGGAGTCAGCAGAAAAACGCTGGGGTGCATCCCTTTTAAAACTTTCTTGCAATTGTCACACTGCAGGCAAGGTTTCTTTTCTCCGTCGCAAAGCATCATGGCCGCGAAATAATAAGCGGCTTCGAGTTTGGACGTTCCTTTCACGCCCTCAAACAAGTAGGTATGGACGAAACGGTCTTTTTTCAAACTGTTTTGAAATAGTTTGACCACTTTTTTTTGATTTTTGAAAAGTCCATCAAAATTCATTCCCGTTCCTCCTTGTATATTATGTATTATAACAAAAAAAACGCCGAAACACAACATAAAGCATGCATTTCGAAACTTATTGACCCCTTTGATATTTTTGAATCTTGGGGTCGATCAATTTTCAAGCGGAATCGCTTGAATATTTTATTGCAATATTTCTAAAATTTGTTATAATGATTTCGGAAAGTAAAGGAGATAACATATGGCAAAATTTTGTAGCAACTGCGGAGCCGAATTAAGCGAAGATCAAGAGGTATGTCTGAAATGCGGCGTTTTGGTTGGCGGTAAAGCCAAGAAAGATCCATTCGCAGCCACCGCTCCCAACGGCAAGAGTAAAATGGTCGCCGGCCTGTTCGGGATCCTGCTCGGCGGTTTCGGAATTCACAAATTCTATTTGGGACAAACCGGACTCGGCGTCGTCTATCTGCTGTTCTGCTGGACCGGAATTCCTTCCATCATCGGCTTAATCGAAGGCATCTTGCTTTTGACGATGACCGACGCGGATTTCATCGAAAAATACGGCAAGAACTAAAGCTTAAAAAAATCAGATCTCGGTCTGATTTTTTATTGGGCGTTAAGCCGTTTTTGGATTATTCCTAAAATTTGTGAGCAAATGGTTTCCACGTCCTGGTTTCCGTCAATGGTAACGATCCGGTCGGGGAACATTTTCGCGACTTCCTGATAACCCTCGCGGACGAGTTTGTGAAAATCGCCTTTTTCCAAGTCCAAGCGGTCTACGTCCCGGTGGGCTTTGGCGATCCGCTGCAGCCCGATGGCGGGATCCACGTCGATGAAAAAGGTCAGATCGGGAAGCAGGCCTTCGGTGGCATACATGTTGAGGTCATAGACGGCTTTGATCCCCAAATTCCGGGCATGTCCTTGATAAGCCAAAGAGGAATCGATGAACCGGTCGCAGAGAACGACGTTTTCTTTTTTTAGATTCGGAAGAATGACTTCGGTCAGATGCTGCCGCCGGCTGGCCGCGTAAAGCAGGGCTTCGGTGCGGTAATCCATGGCTACATTGTCAACATTCAGGATGATCCGGCGGATCTCTTCCGCGATCTTGCTGCCCCCCGGTTCGCGGGTCTTCACGACCGGATAACCAAGGCCGGACAGTTCGCTCATCAGCCGGTTGATGACCGTGGTTTTCCCGCTGCCTTCTCCGCCTTCGAAAGTAATGAACATGCTCATAAAGAACCTCGCGATCTTAAATATTTTCTATGGTTCATTATCTCACATTTCTTCAAAAAAAGAAATGGTTTTCCTCCCGAAGATTCAAAAAAAGAAATTTTAAAACAACTAAATTATTTTTCGTTCTCCTTGTCATCTGTTTTGAATTGTGTTAAAATATCCGCAGGTGGTGATGTCATGCGCGTCAATGTCAACAATTTATCTTTTGCTTACACCCAGAAGATCGTTCTCAACAAGCTTAATTTCAAGCTTGAAGACGGCGAATTTTTGACCGTCGTCGGCCGAAACGGTTCGGGAAAAAGCACCTTCATCAAATGCTTGTTAAAGATCCTGAAAGTCAGTGACAATTCCATCTATTTGGATGACGCGGACATCAACAGCATCCGGAAATTTCAAAACATCGGCTACGTTCCCCAAAGGATCGAATTCAGTTACGAATTTCCGATCACCGTCTCCGAAGTCCTGACCTCTTCATATCTCAAACGCAAAGACGCTTATTACACCTCCGTCATCAACTCCCTGGACATCAACCAGTTTTACCGGGACAACATCAACACCCTTTCCGGCGGTCAGCTCCAACGGATCTTTATTGCCCGGGCGCTGCTAAACAATCCCAAGCTTCTGATCATGGACGAACCGACCGTCGGCGTTGATTCTGAAAACATCAAAGCCCTGGTCAAGATCCTCGGCGATCTCAAAGCCCGCGGCGTCACGATCATCATCTCCACTCACGAAGTCGATTTTGTCCGCGAACTGACCGATTACGTCCTCGCCATGAGCGAACTGGGCGATTATAAATTCTTGGAGGCTGACCAATGGCAATGATCATCCTCACCAACATCTTTCAGAGCCTCATTGATTCGCCGTTCTACCGCTATGCCTTCTTCGCCGGCATCTGCATCGGGCTCTTGGCCCCGCTGATCGGAACCGTCGTCGTCATCCGCCGTCTGTCTTTAATCGCCGACACCCTCAGCCACTTCAGTTTGGCGGGCGTGGCCATCGGCGTCTTCCTCTCGAAGCTGATCAATTCCGATTTCTTCGCTTTCGACCCAATCCTCATGGGCGTGGTCTTCAGCGTCGCGGGAACGTTCATCATCGAAAAACTGCGCGGTTTTTATAAGAACTACAAGGAATTGTCCATGCCGATCCTAATGAGTTTCGGAGTCGCCTTAAGCGGATTGTTCATCTATCTGACCCCCGGCATCTCCACGAACTGGACGAACGGACTGCTGTTCGGATCAATCTACAGCATCAGCGGCCAAGACATCATCATGATCGTGGCCTTGAGCGCCGCCGTCATCATCTTGGCCATCGTTTTTTACAAAAAGATCGTTTGCCTGTGCTTTGATGAAGTCTATGCCCGGATCTCGGGGATAAACGTCAAATTCATCCAACTGGCCATCACCGTCGTTTTGGCCCTCGTCATCTCGATTTTCATCGATCTGGTCGGGGTCCTGCTCATATCTTCCTTAATGATCATCCCGGTTGCGGCCGCGATCCTGGTCGGGGACTCTTTCAAGAACACCATCGTGTCCTCGGTCATCTTTTCGGAGATCTCAATCGTCTTCGGATTCACTTTCAGCTACTATCTGAACCTGCCGACCGGCTCAACCATCGTCTTATTCAACATTGCCATCCTGCTTCTGATCATGGCTTTCTCGCGGATCCGAAAGATCCGGTACATCCGCGAAGGAACCGAAGAAAGAAACGCCAAAAAAACCGAATGATGCTCTGATTCTCAATCAAGAGTTCTCATTCGGTTTTTATAATGCTTCCCGAGGGGTTCGGATCAAATTTCGGGTTTTCCGGATAAAAGACCGAAACGAGATACAAACCGGACGAAGGCAGGATTTTAGGCGAAAATACCCGGTTTTTTTGGTCCATGATGAACTTTAGCTGATCCAAGGTGATTTTATTCCTACCCACTTCCAGCGCCATGGCAACCAAAATTCGAACCATGTTGTGCATGAAACCCGAACCGCGGATCTTGATGGTGAGAAGCGTTCCTTTTTCTTCGAATTCGATCGACTGGATCTCCCGAACCGTGTCGGTAAGGCTCTTGTTTTTCGTGAACGAACGAAAATCGTGGACTCCCAAAAATTGCATCATGGCCGCTTTGAAAAGCGGAAGATCATGTTGGTAATGACAAAAGAAACGGTAGTCCTTTTGGAACGGATCGTATTCCCCGAAGTCGATCAGATAATGGTATTCTTTGGAGATCGCGCTGAACCGGGCATGGAATTCCCGGCTCACTTTTTCGACTTTGGTCACGTAAGCGTCCCGCGGAAGCCGGGTATTGATGGCGTTTCGCATGTTTTCTTCAGGCATGTCAATGTCTGAATCAAAATGAAACACCTGACCGTAAGCGTGAACCCCGGTATCGGTCCTGCCGGAAGCGTAAACATTGGTTTTGACTTTGTTTATGGTCAGCAAAACGGCTTCCAGTTCTTCCTGAACGGTCCGAAGACCTCTTTTTTGCGTCTGAAACCCGTGGAAGTTGGTTCCGTCATAGGCGATCGTGCATTTATACCGCATACAAACCCGACGCTTTCAGGTAGATCAGACCGCCGAAGATCAAAAGCGCCATGATCAAAACCAATGCATCCGCGAAACGGAAGCGGAGCAGATTGATGCTGGTCCGAGTCGCTTCCGGAATGTAGCCGCGCGCTTCCATCGCATCGGCGAGGTCCCCCGCCCGTTTGTATGAAATGACGAACATCGGCACCAAAAGCGAAACGATCTGGGTAATTTTGTCTTTGAATTTGCTTTCTTTGAAATCAACGCCCCGGGACGCCTGAGCTTTCAGGATCTTTTCGGCTTCGTTCAGCAGGGTCGGGATGAACCGCAGAGAAATTGAGATCATCATGGTCATGACGCTGACGTTGATCTTCAGTTTTTTCAGCGGTTTGGCCAAAGCTTCCAAGCCGTTGTTCAGTTCAGTCGGTTTGGTGGTCAAAGTCAGCAGCGATGAGATGAAGATGAGCGATACGATCCGGGCGATGATGATCAAGGAATTGAAGATCCCGTCTTGGTAAACGGTCAGATCATAATCTACGAACACCGGCCCGATCTTCAGGTAATGTTGAAGCAAAAACCCCCCTGCCACAATCATCAAAAACAACAGGAACCGGAATTTCCGGATTATTCTTTTGGACAGAAAATATAAAACGAATAAAACCACGATGATCAGCGAATTAACCAAATTAAGCTGAAGCGGAAACGAATACGCCACCGTTCCCTTGCTTAAGATGACTTGGAAGATCACGGTTATGAACAAAAGCATCGCTACCATTTTGAGGCTGGCCAGAAACTTGGAAAACGGGATTCGGCTGGACAAAATCAAAATAAGCGTCAGACCAAAAGCGATTAGCAGGCCGGTCAGCTTTTCGATGAGGAACAGCGAAACAATGATCAGGAACATCGAAATGATCTTGGCGCGCGGATCCAGCCGATGCAGCCAGGAATCGGAATTGTAATACTGCCCGAAGACGACTTTACTGTTCATCGGTTTCACCGAATTTCTTGACGATCTCCGCATAGGCGTCTGAAACCGAATGCTGGTTCACATCCAATCCGACTCCGAATTTGGCTTCCATTTGGCGCAATATCTTCACGGAGTTCGGATAGTTTAGATTGTATTTTTCCAAAAGATCATCCATCGCGAACAAGGTCTTCTTGTCACCGTTGTAAACGATGCGGCCTTGGTTCAGCACGATGATCCGTTTGGCATATTTGGATGCGACTTCCATGTCATGGGTAATGACGATGATCGTTTTGTTCATGGCTTCGTTCAGATTCTTCAGAAACTTAAGCAGATCGTCTTTCCCGAGCGGATCCAGCCCGACCGTCGGTTCGTCAAGAATGAGAACGTCAGGATTGGTAGCCAGAATGCTGGCGATGGCGACTTTGCGAAGCTGGCCTCCGGAAAGCGTGAACGGACTGCGATCCAAAAGCCCGGTGATGCCCATGACTTCGGCAGCTTCTTTGGCCCTTTGTTCCAAATCCTTCATTCCGAAATTCTTCGGACCGAAGGCGATCTCCTTGGCCACCGTTTCCTCAAAGACCTGATATTCCGGAAACTGGAAGACCAGCCCGATTTTTTCGCGGATCGGTTTTAATTTCAAGGTTGGCGTGACGGTTTTCCCGAGCAGTTCCAGTTTTCCTTCCGTTGGCAGAAGCAAAGCGTTCATCATCTGAACCAACGTCGATTTTCCGCTGCCGGTATGGCCGACCAAAGCAATGAATTCATTGGTGGTCTCGATGTTCAGATCAATGTCCTCGAGCACGAAGCGGACCGATTGTTTCTTGCGAGGACGGTAATATGCGAATGCTACTTTTGAAAAGACAATTCCCATAGTAATTCCTCGATTTCTTTTTTATGATTCAGTTTCGGATTTTTCTCGATCAATTCGATCAGTTTCATGCTTTCCAGAATGTCCAGCGAACTGGATTTTAGCAGTTCTTTTTGCATGAAAACGGCTTTCGGAACGTCGTTCATGACGATCCGGCCTTCGGCCAGCACGATGACCCGGTCCGCATAGATCGCTTCGTCCAGGTTGTGAGTGATGGCAATGATGGTCTTGTGGCCTTTCAGTTCTTTGATGACATCGTTGACTTCTTTGACCCCTTTCGGATCCAGCATCGAAGTCGCTTCGTCAAAGATGATGATGTCCGGATCGGTCGCCAAAACCCCGGCCAGAGCGACCCGCTGTTTTTCTCCGCCGGATAGATTTTCCGGATTGTAATCCAGAAAGTTTTCCATTTTGACGAGTTTTGAATATTTGTCTATGAGTTCTAACATGGTTGTTCTTTCGATCTGCCGGTTCTCGAGCCCGAAGGCAATGTCATCGCGAACGGTGACGCCCACGAACTGGTTGTCCGGATTCTGAAAAACGATCCCGATCCGCTGACGCAGATCATTGATCGTCTTTTCGTTCAGAACGGTTCCGTCGATGCTGATCTCTCCGGAATCGACCGGAAGCAGCCCGGTCAGCAGTTTGGCGATCGTCGACTTTCCGCTCCCGTTATGACCGATCATGCAAACAAACTCGCCTTTTTCGATGGAAAAGGAAACATCCTTGACCACGAGTTCATTCGGCCGGTATGAAAAATTGATGTGTTCGGCTTTTATCATTTTATACCTCGATGATTATTTCGTTGGTGACCAAACGAACCATGATCCCGTTGGTGCAGACGATCGGCTGCGGATAAGAACGTTTCAGTTTCATCAGCAGGCAGTATTTGTTTTTGCAGTTGGCTTCGTCCATTTCGATCAGATCATTGGTGATGTGAACGGTGTTGATGATCTCGGCTTTGGAAGCGATCGGAAAATTGGTGATTACATCCCCGACTTTAACGCTCAAAACTTGATCTTTCGAAGTGATTTCGACGATGATGTCGGTACCTTCTTTCAGCTCGGCTGAGTACACCACCGTGTTTCGGTAAGTGATCTCGACGAGCAGATCGTTGCTCAGACTAAGGTTGGAAAAATAAAAGGTGTAGAGAATGACGGAAAAAGCGAACACGATCAAGATGATTAAGATGTCAACCTTTTTCATATCCTTTACCTCAGCATTGCGTTATTTTACCATTTTTTTTCATTATTTACAAGCAATAAGGCAAATCCACGGCCGCAATGTAAAAAGCCTTCCCGGATTTTTCTTTCCGTAAGGCTTTATGGTTTGTTCAATGCGTTGCTTTTCCCAGCCATCAGCGGTTTTTGCCTGGCCAAATGGCGCTTTCCAGATATTTTTCCGTCGCTGTTTCGGATGGCGATCACGGAATTTCTTTCAAAAGATATGATCAATAACCATTTACGGCCTGTTTTCTATTATCCCTCGAAATTTCAATTAAAAGTATGGCGGTTTTCAAGTTCCCATATTCCAAGCGTTCAAAAACCTCTTGAGAAAATTAAACCATTTTATACGAAACAATCCATAATACTACGGCAAAAATCAGCTCTACTGATAAAAAGACGGAAACCCAAAAGAAGGCTTTTTCGTACCAAGGAAAGGCGCGCGTTCTTCATTTTTCTTTAATCTTTTAAAGGAAACTGTCAACGCGATAAGGGAAATCACTAATGGAAGCAATGCAATAATTCTCGCAAATGTCTGCATATTTACTCCTTAACATCAAACTCAATGTTTGGAAATTTTCTTTTCAATATTCAATATTCCAAAAAAATAGTGCATAAAGTAACGTTACGATGAAAAAGATTGAAACCCAAAATACAGTTTTTCTGTACCAGGGAAAGGCACGCTGTTCCTCATTTGTCTTTGCTTCTATTGCTGACTTTACCACCCATAAAAGAGAAAGCACTACTGGAAACAGTGAAGAAATCCTCATAAATGTCTGCATATTTACTCCTTACTTATTCCAAATTAATCGAGGGATACTGGAAACAAAAACATATGGTACTTTATATTTAAACCAGTATATGGTTTGATAACCCTCCCCTATTGGTTATTCAAACTGGAAAGTTGTGAATTCGGTTCAATGAATTCGGAAGTTGTTTGGATCGATCTCGGGTTATCGAGCATTGAGAGATACAGTTCATATAGATTCTTGGTCTCCCCCTCAGCCAAATCTTCTCAAGATTCACGCAACCAAAAAACATAAAGGACAAAGTACAAATCAATAATTGGCTTAGGGGTTTTTCACAATTTGTTACTCCCGTTTCTTCGTACCTGAGTTAACCATCGAAACGAATTTTAATTCGATGCTTAATAATTTAAAATAAACTAACAAGAATTAAAGCATGTGCAAGTTTGATTATTTCTCATGAATCGACAATTAGCCAAAAGAAATCTTTATTATACACTTTATTTTTTTTAATATAAGCAAATAAAAATAACAATTAAAAAATAAAGTCAAAATTAGTAATTAATAACCTAATATTTTTCTCATACTTATGGGAACATTATCCGAACTGCCTTCAGCAATGATTCCACGGGTTTCCTTTCCACAATTTAGATCTTTTTTCATTTACCTCTTTCATAAAATTTCTTCGAATAAATCAATGGCTTTCTTAATGTACTTTACTCCAAAATAATAATCGCCTTTGTCATAGAAAACTTGTTTCCTTTCTTGATTAAAAACAGCTATATGGACATACAAAATACCATTGAAGAATGTGAGATTTTCTGGCCGTCTTTCGGGGAAGATGTTTGATGGAACAAATAGTATGCAAGATGTACGCTTGTTGTTGTTTTTTTCCTCGTTAAATTTATTGATTTCGTTTAGAATTTTCAAAACGTTTGTTTCGTCACATCCAGAAAAAGCAATAAAATATTTTATTGCTCAGAGCGTTGACAAAGTCAACGCTCATTTTTTCTTGTAATAAAATGGGACAATGGCACCAAAAAGATATCTTTTTCGAGTCTAAAAAAGTGTTTTTTTGTTATTTCAAGATAGTTGGGGAAAATAAACGAACCCCATCTTTGGAAATGGGGTTTGTCATCAGTCTGAGCAATAAAATATTTTATTGCTAATGTTTTTTTGGGCTTTACCTGAATAATCTTTTTAAAAATGGGTTTTTCCGATTCAAACAATATCTCCTTAATTGAATTTGTGATAGCTAATTCTTTTATATACTTTGTCAAATTGGAATCAATCATTTTCTTCCTCCATTTTTGAAAGTTTAATCTTGATATAATTTATTAAACCATTTAGTAATGCTCCAATTCCAGACTGCATTATAAGTTTTTGTCCAAACGAACCAGTGAAAATGCTCTTGAAGTGTCTTGGTTGGAACCACGTTTTGCCTACCTTAATTGCCTTTCCACCAAGGAAATTTCCTGCTAAATTACATGCAGTATTTAAGATTATATCTACTCCAAATTGTTTCCAATCTTTTGTTTTCCAAATCAATGCACCTTCAATAAAATCAAGAATTGCCTGAACAACTCCGCCAGCAAAAGCTGCAATTACATAATTCCCGGGAAAAAACCACAAGCACGTTAATATGGTAGTATTAACTGCCCCTCCAATTGCGGCACCAAATACTCCCCTAAATATTTCCCTTCCGCTTCTGCCTGCAAGTATGTTGCTAACCAGTTGAACAATCGCATTGATAATCGCAGAAGTTACGGCTAACGCGACAATTGCGGGTATTGCAAAAACTCCAAATGGATCACTGTACGAAACCGGATTATTATCACAATATCTAAACAGATTGTCTTCCCCGCCCAACAAAAGCGATGCATCATCCGCACTGATGAACCTTCCCGTAAACGGATCATAATATCTAGAGTTCAGATAATAGAACTGGGTTTCCTCGTCATAATAATAGCTTTTGAACCGGAATGGGTTCTTCGTTCCCAAACTAATCCCGCTGGTGTCATTTACCAGTAGGATGTTGCCAAAGGCATCATAGTAATACTTGACAAGGATGTTCCCGTTGACATCCGCGATCGCGATGATGTCATTCTGAAGGTTTTTCAGATAAACGTAAGCCACACCGTTGTACGTAAACCCAACAATTTCATCGTTGGAATCGTAATAGTATTGCAACGCCGTTCCGGCTTTGGTTTCCTTGATGACCTTGCTTCCTTCCAAAACGTAATTCGTAACTACCCCGTTGATGTTTTTGGAAGTTCTGATTCCCGAAGCATTGTATGAATAAAGGAATTCGTCCCAAGGGGTGTAAAGCGCCGTCAGATTTCGGTTTTCAAAAATGACGCCGTCAATGTATCCAAGGTAATAACCGGGGTTTCCGGCGCTGTCATAACCAGAGATGTATTCGGTAACGCCGTCAACGGTAACTGCGGTAAGAATGTCTTTCCATCCAGTCGTTTGATAAGTAAAAGTCAAAAGCGAATCCGAATAAACCCCGTCATCTTGTTCTTTGTACACGGAAATGATGTTTCCTCGGCCGTCATATTCATAAGTCGTCCAATAATAAGTGTTATTAAGATATTGGTAATGATGGGTCAGCTGATTGAAAACATCATATTGGAAAGTCTCCGTGCCGGAAAAGACCGAATTGTCATAGCGGTTGATGGTCGCGATGTTTCCGTAAACGTCATAAGTGTAATGCAGATCGATCAGGGCCGTCGATATTCCATTGATCACTTTGTCCATGTGGAGTTCTTTGATCCGAAGCGTTTCAAAGGAACGGTTGTTTCCGTCAATGAAAGTGTCGTAAACATAACTTGAGACGACCGATGCCGCGCTGGTGGTAATGGCGATGGCGTCAAGCTTTTGCATCCCGGTTGATTTGTAATCATAGTTTTTGGTAAAGATTCCGAAAGCTTCTTCGGATATTACCTGGTTGCTGTTTTTTCCTTCCGGATCCGTGCCGTCAATGGATTCATAATCATAGACGATCTCGCCGCTGCCGTTGGTTTTGCTTCCGAGAAATCCGTCTTCGTTGTATTCGTAAGTTACGTCGTTCCCATCGGAAGAGAGAATCGTTACCAATCGGTTTTGGTAATCATAATTATAATGATAAGTTACTCCGGCTTTTAAGTCAATGATTTTCGCGATGTTTCCCAAACTGTCATAAAGGTAATCCATTTGTTTTACATCATTCACGAAGGTGGAAGTGATCCTTTTTTCATCATCATATGTGAAACTTATCTCATCCGTTCCGTAAGTGGTGGTGTCGACCAACCCCGAATAAACGTCATTGATGATTTGATAAGTATTGCTTAAAACCGTAACGTTCGCAATTTTAATGGCCGTGATGTCTTGATATTCGTTATATTCGAAACTGTAGACCAATCCGTCAACCGTGATGCTGGAAAGCATTTTCCCGTCGTATCCGAAAGTTATGGTTTTGGATCCTTGCGACACGCTCGTCCCTTGCCCTAAAGCGTTGTAAGCATAGCTGGTGGTAACGTTATTGAAGGTCGAACCGGAAAGAAGTCCGGTCAGATAATCATAAGTGTAGGAAGTCATCCGGCCATATTCGTCGGTGGCGCTGGTCACATAAAGTTTGTTTCCGGAATAGACGGTGCTGGAGGAACATTGATATTGGTTGTCATCGGTGTTCTTAAGCGACAGTCCTTCCACGTTTCCCTGGTCGTCCCGCGAATAATCGGTCCTCGCATTGTTTGATGCAATGCTTTCGACCCAGTCCGTCCCGGCTTGGTAATTCACTTCCGTTTCCGCGTTGTCCACGGTAATGTTCGTGATGTTTTCGTTTGCGTCGTACTGGTATTCCGTACTAGAGCCGCTCACTTCGTCATAAGTGCTCTCTACTTCCCCAAAATCGGTATATTCGACGCTAATTCCGTACCCTTCTTTGTAAACGGCGAGATTGTCCAAGTAAGCAAACTCATTTGTTGATATGTTCTGCGCTTCGATCCTTACCCCGGTATATGGTTTTGAAGCGGTCGCTTTGTACATCTTATACTGAAGGTTGGGATCGTTGGCGTCATAACTATAAGCAAAGGTTTCGGTGGTGAAATCAGTATAAGTAAAGATCAGCCGGACCGCCGCGTTACCCAAACCGTTATCGAAGTACGCGGATCCTCCGAAGATAAGAATGTTTCCCGGATCTCCGGACATCGGAAGATCCTGATAAATGGTTTTCCCCCGGAATCCCGCGGCGGTCCCTCCCATGATATCCGGATCAAATTTGGTTTCGGATCCATCGTTTTCCAATAGATCGGATGTTGAAAGGTTGGTCCAGCCGGAATTGCCATTTTCGAAGGAAGCGTTTGACAGATGGTTGTACCGGGTGCCAATGGTGCTGGCATCAATCTGAAGCATGTCGAAAAAGGCTTCGCCCGTTGATTTGTTCACCAAATATATGTTTGCGTCTCCGTCGCTTAAAGCGGTGAATGTCAAATTATACAAAACATAACCGACCGAGCCTTTGACGGCGGCGCTTCGGCTGTTGACGGTAATGCTGCCCGTGACGTCCAAGTAGGCTCCGTTTCCGGTCGTATTTTCGTTTTCAATGTATCCGGAAAGAGTATAACTTTTATCTTTCTTGACCTTGATCGTTTGCCATGCGGAGGAGGAAGTCGTCTGATTGTTTATGCACAGGGCTTTTTCGCCGTAAAGCGATGTGGCCGCGATCGAAAACCCGCTTGATTGGGTGGTCCAGTTTTTAGGCGTGTTGGCCAGTTCAAAACTGTGATTATCGATTGGATTGGCATAATTGATCAGCGGGGCCGAGGAAACAATCACGCAGTGGTTTTGATCATAATTCGGATTGGAAGTAAATACTCCTTCCGGATAATAAATGTCCAAATATTCGGTAAACGAGGAGTATCCCAAACTGTTGATAACGGTCTTGGTATGGAAATATTGATCGAAAGCATAGGAAACTTGCAACCCGTCCGGATCGGAAACCGTCAGTTTTCGTCCGTTATTGGCATATTCGAAAAGCAGATAAGGAGGTGTTTCGGAAATGTTGGGGATGACCAACTCGGTTTTCTCAACCCGGTTGGAATCATCGTAATAGAATTTTATCCCGTTGGTTAAGTCGTCCTTTATGGATTGGATGTGCCCGCCGCTTCCTTCATAGACGATATTGCACGTTTCATAATAGGCGGAAGTGATCTGGTCATATTTTTTGATTTGCGTCAGTCTTTCATTGGCGTCATAAACAAAAGATACAGTTTTTACGCTCTGCTCTTCCTCATGCCTATCCATCCGATAGATGCTCATGGATTCAAGTAAACCGGTGGAACCATTATAGGCCAGACAGACCTTGGTGTTGAAGGAACACCTTACCTCATCAAAATCCTGGACATAGGAGACCCGTCCCAAAGCATCATAACCTATTGTAACATAGGTGTTCAAATCGTCGGTATCCGGGTACAACCGATATAACTTATTGTTGGAGTTATACCGTTTCGAAACATTGGCCGGGGAGGTCAGCGTGTAATTCCCGCTGGTTCCGGTAATTCTTTCCCTCGATCCGTCCATGGCTAGATAATACCAGATTTGGGTCTCAGGATCCAATTTCTTGGCGAAATCCGTCACGCTTCCGTCCCCCCGGGACAGCCTAAGCACAGAAGATGAATAGACGCTTAGAGATTCTTCGTACACCAATCCGAATCCGTATCCATAATTGGAGTTATGGTCCGATCGATTGGAATTATAGACATGCGTGGCGTCGGTGAGGTTGCCGTCCGAAAAATCGCTAAATACCGTCGTCATATTCCCGCTGTTATGCGCAATATAGGAAACCGATGAGTTGGAGGATGGCAATTCCTCATACGTATAATAATCGTACAGTCCGGAAAGGTCCGAATAACCGATCCTCACTTCCGAGATGACATCATAGGCGGAGTAGGGATTGGTGAAACTGACATAGGAATCCAGCCCTCCGGACAGAGAAAACTCAAGCATCAGGCTGAAATTGGTTCCAAATTAATCAACGTTCTCTGACAAGTAATCATAGATGTCAAACTTTTGCGTGAAGGCGCTGTCGTTATGAAAAGTGACGGCAGATAAATCCGAAGTGGTGATTTCCGATTCCGGGGTCAGTTGCCACCACGCGCTTACGCCGCTAACCTTTTTGGCGTTTACCGTGCATTCGCCGCCGGTGCAGCTGGCGCTGTCGGTTGGCATGGTAACATAAGCATACAGGAAATTATGGTTCTGAAGATTGCTCATCCCCGGGTGTTGCGCATCCGACGGAAAAGCAATGTTCATATAAAGTTTTGAACTGGCATCCGCGCCGCCTGAACTTTTTTTATTAATCGTCAGGTAGTCCAGCCCATAATCCGCCGGGTAGTAACCTGGGTAATAAGGGCTAAGCGGTTCAAAAAGTTTGACGTCAATGCTTCCCATATCGGTTTCAAGATTGTTGAAACCGATCTCGGGGTCAATGATGACCGGATAGGTGGCTTTGCTCAGGTAATCATCATTTGGAGTGACGGTGACCAAATATTCGGTTTCATTGGTTTGGACGATCTCATAACCGAAATCTTGGCTATAATTCCCGGCTGCGTCATACATGAAATACTCTTTGATGGTGAAAACCAATTCGTGCTCGTCATTATAGAGCCACAATTCGTCTCCTTGCCTTTCAATCCTAAGGTCAGTGCCAAGAACATATGAAAAGTGAAAGTCCTTGACATGCTTTACGACCTCGATGTTTTCTTTGATGCGCTCGTTTTCGACCGAATATTGCAAATTAACATCATCAAAGACTTGGCTGTATCTCAGTTCATTCCCGGCCTGCGTCTTTTGCGCACGGGAAGACTTCGTCCCCAAAAACTCCCACTCCAGATAGTTATTCCCGTAACTTACCCTGGTCCTTCCGGAATTGATGGCTTTGGGGAAAGTGATTTCATATTTGTTGGCTTGATTGGCATAAACATCGTCCTTTTCGACGATTTCGTTGTCTATCTCTTCATAGACCCCGTCTTTCAAATAGTGAACGTCTTCACCAAACAAAACCAATTCGTACGAATCATTGATTTTTTTGTACGTCTTGGAATTGGCTGTTCTCAGCCCGGTTACCTCAAAAGCTTCTTCGACTTCGCTTAGATCGGTCTCCTCTCCAAGAACATGAACAATTTCTTCGGGGGAAAACAGGTATTTCTTTAAGAACGAATAATCCGCGAAGGTGAAAAGAAAGGCCAAAAGCAACATGGTTGGAATGGCTTTCCAAAGTTTTGGACAAACAAGGTCCATGAATCGATTGAAAATGTTTCGAAAATAAGTGATGATGGTTTTCATTCAGTCCCCTCCCTACCGTATGGCAGCATTTTTAAACGAAAAAAAGCCCTGCGCAAGGGCTTCAGACTGTTGACAAAGTGCCAA
>DDXT01000049.1 GCA_002347755.1 Caryophanales bacterium UBA2253 | reverse complement strand
CGCATAACAAGTGTCAAACTCAGGTTATAACACAAAAACCCGGATTTTTTAAGCGTTTTTTGGAAAATAAAAAACCGCTTCAACAATCAGTTGAAACGGCCCTATTTCTTTGAAGGTTAATTCATGATTTGGAGGATCGATCAGTAATTGGTGTCAATAACGCCATAGTTGTTGTCTTCCCGAAGGTAGACCACCGAAACCTTGTTGGTTTCAATGTTCATGAAAATGTAAAAATCATGCCCGAGCATCTCCATTTGGAGGATCGCGTCATCAACCAACATCGGTTGCAGATCAACCTGTTTGGAACGGACCAAATTGGTGGCTTTGATCTCCGATTTCATTTTTTCGATGTCGAAATCGCTTTGGTTAGCATAATAGGAAGATATTCCTTCCCGGTGCTTCATGCTCTTATAGATCTTGGACTTGTGGCGACGGATTTGCGATTCCAACTTATCGATGGCCAAATCGATGGCCCCAACGATGGTTTCGCTTTTTACCTCCGCCCGTAAAATAATGTTTCTGGTTGGGATGGTGATTTCTACCTCTTGGTAACTGTCATAAACTGAACATAGGACCGTCGCTTCGAGGGAATCCCGAAAACTAAAGTACTGATCCAGCTTTTGCAATTTGTCAACCGCGTACAAGCGGATGGCTTCAGCAGGCGCATACTTGTCTTTGCCCCGTACAATTACTTTCATGCTTTCATCTCCTTTGCATTAGGTTACGATTAATTATATCATATAAAAAAATATATAGCAAAAATAATGTTTTTCGTTTTTTTTCAAAGCGTAATGACCTGAACATGAAAGCCAGCATCAAGGATTTGCGCGAAAATTTCCAGGAAATCTCCGATTTTTAAGTCTTCAACATAAAACAAAAAGATCTTGGCATCATTGATGATGGCGTCTTTCAAAAGGATCCGCAATTTTTTGGAGGTGGAGATCAATTGTTCGCGATCGGTTTTAAGCAACGCGCATCCTTCGAAAAGATGATAAATGCCGATGGTTCCCCGACCGATGATTATTTGTTCGTCCGTAACCTGATGCGGGCAGTTCTTGCAGTTGTAGATCGTAAGCAGATCCAAAAAAGTTCTTTTGGTTTTACATTCCATACTTCCACCGCCTTCATTATATCATGCGAAAAGAAACTTGGGCTTTGAAAAAAGTTTTTTCAAAAAAAGGCCAACCCTTTTGGGGCGGGCCTTGCAGTCCGAGGATTTTGTTCCTTTGATTGTTCAGATGACGATATTGACGATTTTTTTCGGAACGATGATGATCTTCCGGACCAATGCCCCATTGAGGAAACTTTGAATCTTTTCATTTTCCAAAGCCAATGCCTTCAATTGATCATCGGAAATGTCGGCAGAAACTTCCACTTTGTCCCGGATCTTGCCATTGACCTGTAAAACGACGGTGACCGAATTTTCTTTGATCTTCGCTTCGTCATAGGTTGGCCATTCGCTGAACGAAATGGATTCCCGGCGGCTCAAAACCTGTTGGTAAAGTTCTTCGGTAATGTGCGGAGCGATCGGGTTAAGCAGTTGCAAGAACCCTTCCAGATATTCCAGCGGAACATTGTTGTTCTTATAGCATTCGTTGATGAAAATCATCATTTGGCTGATGGCGGTATTGAAACGCAGATTTTGGTAATCTTCCGTCACCTTTTTGACGGTTTGGTGATAGATTTTCTCCAAAGCCAGATTGGTCGGATCAAAGTTGGCGACTTCGGTATAGAAACGGTAAACCCGTTCCAGGAAACGGTGCGGCCCTTCAACCCCGCTGGTCGACCATGGTTTGACGGATTCCAAAGGTCCCATGAACATTTCGTACAAGCGCAGGGTATCAGCTCCGTATTCCTCGACGATCTCATCCGGATTGATGACATTGCCCCGGGATTTGGACATCTTCTCGCCGTCTTCGCCCAGGATCATGCCTTGGTTGAATAATTTTTGGAAAGGTTCCGGACTCTTGAGGATCCCCAAATCGAACAATACTTGATGCCAGAATCGGGCATAAAGAAGATGCAAGACCGCATGTTCGGTTCCGCCGATGTACAAATCGACAGGCAGCCAATAATTGACCAGATCCTGAACTTCCGGTTTTGAGAAATCCAAAAATTCATTCTGCTCGCGGAGAACATAACCGATGTAATACCAGCAGCTTCCCGCCCATTGCGGCATGGTGTTGGTCTCGCGATGGCCTTTTACTCCGTCCGCCCGCACCACGTTCACCCAGTCTTTCGCATTGACCAACGGTGATTCGCCGGTCTTGCTTGGAGTGATGCGGTCAACTTTCGGAAGCTGAAGGGGAAGCGAATCGAGCCCCAGAACTTCGATTTTACCGTCATCCCAGATAATGACCGGGAAGGGTTCGCCCCAAAAACGCTGACGGCTGAAAACCCAGTCCCGAAGTTTGTAATTGACGCTTTTTCCCCCCAGGCCTTGTTTTTCCAGCCAAACATTCATGGCATCAATGGCGTCTTGTTTATTCATGCCGTTGATGAAATCGGAATTGATGTGCAAAGCATCGCCGGTAAAAGCCGCCTGGCTGATGTCCGCGTCCAAGACCGCTACAATGTCCAACCCAAATTTCTTCGCAAATTCAAAGTCGCGTTCATCGTGACCCGGAACGGCCATGATGGCTCCGGTTCCGTAACTGTTAAGAACATAATCCGCGATCCAAATCGGGATCTTCTTCTGATTAGCGGGGTTGATGGCATAAGCGCCGGTAAAGACCCCGGTTTTTTCTTTATTCAAATCCGTTCGGTCCAGATCGCTGCGCGATTTCGCGTAAACGACATAGTCCTGAACTTCTTTTTGTCTTTCTTTGGCGGTGATCATCTCCACCAACTCATGTTCCGGAGACAATACACAGTAAGTGGCCCCAAACAAGGTATCCGGCCGGGTGGTGAAAACCACGAAACGGCGGTCCGAATCCGCGACTTGGAAAGTCACTTCCGCGCCGACGCTTTTGCCGATCCAATTTTTTTGCATTTCTTTGATTGAATCCGGCCAGTCTAACCCATCAAGTCCGGAAAGCAGCCTTTCCGCGTATGCGGTGATTTTCAAGACCCATTGCCTCATCGGCTTCTTGACCACCGGATAACTTCCCCGTTCGCTGACCATCTTGCCTTCAATGTTCAGAACTTCTTCGTTGGCCAAAACGGTTCCGAGGCCTTCGCACCAGTTGACGTCGATGTTGCGAATCTCCGCGAGTCCTTTTTCGTATAGTTTCGTGAAGATCCACTGGGTCCATTTATAATATTTCGGGTCGCAAGTCGCAAGTTCCCGGTCCCAATCAAAGGATAGTCCGAGAATGCTCAGCTGATGTTTGAACGTTTTGATGTTTTCCATTGTGAAATCACGAGGATCCCGGCCGGTCGCGATGGCGTATTGTTCGGAAGGAAGCCCGAAAGCATCCCAGCCCATCGGGTGCAGAACATTGAATCCTTGCATCCGTTTCAGGCGCGCAATGATGTCCGAAGCGGTATAACCTTCCGGATGGCCCACGTGCAGCCCGGTTCCGCTCGGATAAGGGAACATGTCCAAAACATAGTACTTCGGTTTCGAAAGATCCTTTCCGGTCTTGAAGGTCTTGTGTTCCTCCCAATATTTTTGCCATTTTTTTTCAATTTCGAGATGATTATAGAACATACAACTACTCCTTTTTTTGCATCATGACTTGCGTCAGACGGTTGGCATGGAAAATTGTGATGCCAATGCCGATGTAAGACAAAAATCCCAACGCGAACAACTCGTCAAACACTTGCCCCATGACGAATGGGACCATGACATAAATCATGACCTGCCAAACTTTACCAAATTTCAGGTATCCCGATAAAGACATCATTTGAAAAATGGCGACCGTAAAACTCAAGAACACCAGAATGAATATTTCATACAGAACCAAAGAAGCAATTTCAGTAGTTAGGGTCACCGACGCATAATCATCGATTTGTTCGTCAATGATCGGAAAGATTATTGCCCAGAAATCCGGGTCGTCTGCTTCCGCTCCCAAAAAATCCAAGTTTTGAAGTTCAGGATATTCTGAGTAAGCAAACAGCGATATTCGCAGCATGGATTGTTGAAAATAAACCCCGGTCGGATCAAAAATGATTTTCGTATAAGTGTCAAGCGGGTTGGTTTCGGAAAGGCTCGCGACTTCTTCCGTAAAAATCGCTTGCAAAGCGTAAGTCACATCGACGACATAGTCCGCTTCCGCCCCCGAAGTCCGCCCCAGCTGATAGTTGACGATGGAGAAAGGGATGTCATGATCAACAAAAGCTTGGCGGATGATGGTCCGGTCAGAATAATCCAACCCTCCCGAATCCCGTTTAATGGCAACGATCCCGGGAATTACGGAGATCAAAACTAATAGCAAGAAAAATAAAACGGTCATCATTTTCTTGTCTTTTTGGAATCTCGCCACTTCCGAAGGATTGAATAAGCCGGCTTTAAATCTTTGATACATGCATTTCTCCTTGATAATTAGGTATATTATATCAAATTTCGGGTCTTTAATCAATTTAAAAAATATTATTGTATGACGAAAACCCAGGGGTTAAACATAGTATTCAATTATTTTTTTGATGGTGAAATCCCGTAATTTAAAATGTTTGATCGCCAAGTCGGTGATCTCTTCCAACGACCAATTGACTTTGACGGGATCGTCGAGTTTCAGGTAATACTTCAGAGAATTGATTAAACAATGTTTGGGAACCAAACCCACGATTTCCGTCGCCAAAACCTCCATATTGTATCGTTTGGCTTCCATGATGGTCGCCTCCAAGGCTTGATAAAGCGCGGTCTGTTCATAATCAGTCAGATTCATGGTCAACTGACATAAGCCGCGATCCGCCAGCCTAGCCGCTCCGGCTTGAATGAATCGATACCCGCCACCGCTATTTCGGATCCTTCGGGCGATCTTCAATACCTTGGTTTTATCATTGCTGTTTAAATCGATGTTAAAGGCCACCAAAGGCTTTCGGCAGCCGACGGCCATGGCTCCCGCGGTCGGATGCGGAATTGGTTTTCCAAAATCCGGAGCCCATTTCGGGTCTTTCATCTTTTCCCCCAGGCCTTCAAATTCCCCTTGACGGATGTCAGGAAGATTGGTGCACTGTTCGCGAGTCGCTGATTTGGAATAAAGATAAATCGGGACTTGGGTGGCTTCAAAAATGTCATTGGCCAAAATATTGGAAAGCCGAACGCATTCGTCCTCCGTGATGTTTTCAATCGGAATGATCGGCACAACGTCGACGGCGCCCATGCGCGGATGCTCGCCGATATGAATTCGCAAATCGATCCGCGAAACCGCGATGGCCGCGCTTTCCGTCATCCGTTTTAAGATTTCCTTGGCTTCGCCGATGACCGTCACGACAGTGCGGTTGTAAGAAGGATCCATTTCCATGGTCACCAGAGAAATGTCCGGATTGTCCGTAAACGGAGCGATTATTTGCTTCATAATTTCCGAGTTTTTGCCTTCGGAATAATTGGGAACTATTTCGATTATCTGTCTCATTTTCATTCACCGCCTGGTCTTATTGTACCATATTGTGAAGAAAAATAAAAGGACCATGAACCATGGTCCCGTTGTTTCGAATCGATCAATCCCGAAGCGCGCTGGAGAAAATTTCGCTCAGGGTCGGGTGCGGATGAATGAAGTCTTTGAACTCTTTCGCGGAGGTCTTTTTGTTGATCAAAGCCACGGCTTCGGAAATCAGGTCGCTGGCATGCGGTCCGAGAATGTGGACCCCTTTGACCGTTCCCGAAATGGAAATGATTTTTACGAATCCATCGGTTTCTCCCATTGTTGCGGCTTTTCCGTTGGCCCGAAAATAGGCTTTATTGATCTTAAAATCCGTCCCCGCGGCTTCATCTTCGGTCAATCCGACTGAAGCCACTTCCGGAAAAGTGAAAACACAGCTCGGAAGAACCGAGAAATCGATTCTTTCGGTTTCCCCAAGCAAATTTTTCAGGACTTGATAACCGCTGTAAGTGGCACTGTGAGCCAGCATCATTTGGCCGGTGACATCGCCGATGGCATAGACATTATCGAGATTGGTTTTGAAATTGGCATCGACTTTGATTCCCCGACGGTCATACAAAATTCCGACCTCATCCAAACCCAGATTCCCCAGATTCGGCTTTCGGCCGACCGCCACTAAAATGACATCAGCAGAAGCATTGTTCTCCTGACCTTTTTCGGTGTACCAAAGTTTAAGTCCGTTGTCATCCTCGACTCGGGAAATCATCGCATTCAGATGGAATTTGATCCCCGAGGCTTTGAGAAAACTGAGAAGCCGTTTGGAAATCTCTTTGTCTGTGACCGGGAGGATGCCTTCCAGCGCTTCAAAAACTTCGACTTGGCTTCCGAAGCGGCTGAAGATGGAGGCGAACTCGATTCCGGTGACGCCGGCGCCGATGACGGTCAGTTTTTTCGGGACATAATCCAATTCCAAAATTTCTTTGGAAGTGATGACGTTCGGAAGGTTAAATCCCGGCAAGGGCAGCCGAGCCGACGATGAACCGGTGGCCAGAACAATGGTTTTTCCTTCAATGACCGTTCCGTTTACGTCAACTCGGTTTTTGGAAAGCAGTTTTCCGTGTCCGAAAATGATTTCCGCGCCCGATTTTTCCACCATGAACCGAATCCCGTTGCGAAGTTCGCTGACGATGCGGTTTTTCTTGGAAAGCGTCGCGGAAAAATCCAACGCACAAGAACCAGTGATTCCGTAATCGGCGGCAACTTGGAAATCCCTCAGCACCGATGCCGCATGATAAAAGGATTTGGTTGGGATGCAGCCATGATTGAGGCAAGTCCCCCCCAATTGATCTTCTTCGATTAAGACCGTCGAAAGGCCATGTTTGGCGGCTTCGACGGCCAGTTCGTATCCGCCAGGTCCGGCGCCGATGATGATCAGGTCTTTCATGTGATATCCTTGAATTTTACAATCGGCGTTCGGGCCGCTTTCACATCATCCAATCGGCGAATGATGGTGGTATGCGGGGCATTGTGAAGCAACTCCGGATTTTCCTCCGCTTCTTTGGCGATTTTGATCATCGCATCGATGAAATCATCCAAAGTTTCCTTGGATTCCATTTCGGTCGGCTCGATCATGAGCGATTGGTGGAACAGCATCGGAAAGTAAATGGTCGGCGGATGATATCCGTAATCCATGAGTCTTTTGGCGACATCCAGCGTCGAGGCATCACCCTTCACCAGACCGTCGAAAACGACTTCATGTTTGCATGCTCCCTTGATCGGAAGCTTATAATAATCCTTGAGCGATTCTTTGATGTAGTTAGCGTTCAAAACCGCCATTTTTCCTACCAATCCGACGTTTTCTTTTCCTAGGCTGCGCAGATAAGTATAAGCTCTGACCACAACCAGGAAATTACCGTAGAAACCGCTGACCGATCCGATCGAAAGCGGATTGGTTTGCAATCGATATTGGTTATTCTCCAAAACGACCCGCGGATTCGGAAGCAGCTGCACCAAGTTTTTGGTTACGCCGACCGGACCGCTTCCCGGTCCCCCGCCGCCATGCGGTGTGGAGAAAGTTTTGTGCAGATTGATGTGCATGATGTCAAACCCCATGTCGCCGGGTCTGGAGACGCCGAGCAGCGCATTCAGGTTGGCACCGTCGTAATACATCAGACTGCCATTGGCATGCATGAGTTTCGAGATCTCCAAAATGTCTTTTTCGAAAATACCGACGGTGTTGGGATTGGTCAGCATCATTCCCGCGACTTCATCGTTCAAGACTTCTTTCAGTTTGGCGATGTCAACGGTTCCGAGTTCGGTTGAAGGAACAACGATGGTTTCCATTCCGCAGACACTGGCGCTGGCCGGATTGGTTCCGTGGGCGCTGTCCGGAATGATGACTTTGTTGCGCTTATAATCATGTCTTTGCAAATGATATTCTTTCATGATCATTAATCCGGTCGCTTCGCCATGGGCGCCCGCGAAAGGATTGAAGGAGAATTCCGCCAAACCGGTCAGTTCGGAAAGCATTTTCGAAGTCTGATAGTAGATTTCCAAAGCGCCTTGAGCGGTCTCCGCCGGTTGCAAAGGATGCAATCCCACGAAGTTCGGATTTCCCGCCATTTCATCATTGATTTTCGGATTGTATTTCATGGTGCAGGAGCCCAGCGGATAAAATCCCTGATCGACTCCGTAATTTTTTTGTGACAAACGGGTAAAATGACGGACGACATCCAGTTCGGTGACTTCAGGCATGTCAAGAGCGATCTTTCTGGTCAGTTCTTCCGGAAGGTTCCAGTCTTTGACTTCGGATTTCGGAAGGCTGCATCCGACCCGACCCGGTTTCGAGATTTCAAATATCAGTTTATCGTACATTTTTGAAGCCCTCGACTTTCTTGGCCAAATCGTCCATTTGTTCTTTGCTGCGCATTTCGGTGGCGCAGAACAATATTTGATTTTGAAGTTTCGGGTTGACCTCTCCGAGATTTAGTCCCGAAAGAATCCCCAAGTTTCCCAGATATTTGTTCAGCTCGCCAACATTGACTTTCGATTTAAGCACGAACTCTTTGAAGAACGGATTCTTGTTGGCTTTTTCGAACATTTTGGTCTTGACCAAAGCTTCACACAAATAATGAGCGTTGTTATAAGCTTGTTTGGCGACTGCCACCAACCCGGTTTTTCCCAAAAGACTCATGTAAATGACGGTATGAAGAGCCATCAAACTTTGATTGGAACAAATGTTGGAATTGGCTTTTTCCCGGCGGATGTGCTGTTCGCGGGCTTGCAGCGTCAAAACGAAACCGCGTTTCCCATCCAAATCGGTAGTGGCGCCGACGATCCGGCCCGGAAGTCTCCGAACCAAGGCCTGGGTAGCCGCCATGAATCCAACGTAAGGTCCGCCGAACGCGGTCGGGATCCCCAAAGTTTGTCCGTCGCCGCAGGCAATGTCCGCTCCGATCTCGCCCGGGGTCCGAAGAATCGCCAGCGTGCTCGGGTCAACATTTATGATCAAAAGGCTCTTGTTCGCGTGAATCGGCTCAGCGAGCCCGTCCAAGTTTTCAATGACGCCGTAGAAATTCGGATTTTGAACGATGACGCCCGCGACTTGGTCATCCAAATGGGCCATCAGCGAAGTTCGAGACGTCTGGTTGTTTTCTTCTTCAATGAATACCAGTTCCACGTCGCGGAAATGGGCATAAGTCTTGACGACGTCGATGATCCGCGGGTTGACGGTCTGGCTGATCAACATTTTGTTTCGTTTCGTATGAACCGCGGCCATGAACATCGCTTCGGCGGTCGCGGTGCTTCCGTCGTAAACCGAGGCGTTGGCCACATCCAGTCCGGTCAGTTCACAAATCATGCTTTGGAACTCGAAAATGTATTGTAGATTTCCCTGCGAAATCTCCGGTTGATACGGAGTGTAGGAAGTCAAGAATTCCTGACGGGAAGTCAGAGCATTGATGACGCTCGGAGTATAAACATCATAAGATCCGGCGCCAAGAAACGAAACCATTTTTTGGTTGCGTCCGGAAATTTTCGCCATTTCTTCCCGAATCTCGGTTTCCGATAAAGCGGAAGGGAGATTAAACGGTTTTTGATGGATCACCGAAGACGGAATGTCCTGGAACAGGTCTTCAACTTGGAAAACGCCGATCTTATCGAGCATTTCCTTGATGTCGCCCTCGGTATGGGGAAAGTATTTGTTCATTTATTTTGCCAGTTTCTGGTAGCTGGCAGCATCAAGCAAGTTACCGATCTCTTTTTGGTTACTCATTTCGATCTTGATGATCCAGTTGGCATAAGGATCAGCATTGACCGACTCCGGGCTGTCAATGACTTCCTGGTTAATCTCAACGATGGTCCCGCTTAACGGACTGAGCAGATCGGATGCGGCTTTAACGCTTTCAACGGCCCCGAATTCCTCAAATTGAGAAACGGTCCTGCCCACTTCGCCGCCATCAACGTAAACGATGACGCCCAAACTGTGCTGCGCATAATCGGTAATGCCGATAAAGGCAAACTTGCCTTCAATTTTAGCCCATTCATGGCTCTTCGCGTACCTTAAGTTTTCTAATACTTTACTCATGCTATTTTCCTCCTAGCGAACGTATTTCTTTTCTAAAAATTTCTTGTTTCGTATCTTGGCGCTGACCAAGTTTTTCCGGATCCGAATTTGAACGGTATTTCCCATGACCGCATAAGCGCTGTCAATCAAAGCAAAGGCCAAAGCTTTTTCGGTGTTCGGGATCATGTATCCGGTGGTTATCCGACCAATGACTTTCCCGTCAGCTTCGACTTCGTAACCGTTTCGGGCGATTCCCCGTTCAGTCAGTTCCAAAGCCACGACTTTGCGTTTCAGTCCTTCTTTTTGGGCTTGAAGCAAGGCCTCGCGGCCAATAAAGTCTTTATCCAATTTTACGCCGTAATTCAGTCCGGCTTCCAAAGGGTTGATGGTGTCATCGATCTCATGACCGTAAAGCGGCATGGCGGCTTCGAATCGCAGCGTGTCGCGGCATCCCAGTCCGCATAATGTGACTTCCGGGATGGTTTCGAAATGGCGGAACAATGCCAAGATGTCTTGGTTGGCTCCGTAGATCTCAAACCCGTCTTCGCCGGTATATCCGCTTCGGGAAACCAGAAACTCGGATTTTTGGATCTTCATCATCGCAAATTCCATCATTTTTAATTTCCCAAGATCAAAATCGGTTAGCTTTTGGAGTACTTCATGCGCCTTCGGTCCTTGCAAAGCCAATTGGGAATAGTAATCCGATTCATCCTTGACCTGGACATCAAAGCCCTTTTGATGGGCAAGGATCCATTCGAGATCCTTGTCTTTGTTGCTGGCATTGACGCACAGCAAGCAATAATCATCCGTAAATTTGTAAACCATTAAATCATCAATGACAAACCCGTTGGGATAAAGCAGGATCCCGTAAGTCATTTTCATGGTCGGGGCATTGATGATGTCATTGGTTACCAGCCAATTGACGAATTTCAGCGTGTCTATTCCGCGGACCGCAATTTCCCCCATGTGAGAAACGTCGAACAGCCCGCAACCTTCGCGGACGGCTTGGTGTTCTTGTGTGATCCCCGAATATTCGATCGGCAACAAATACCCTGCGAACTCGACGATCTTACCCCCAAGTTTCACATGTTCATCGTACAAAATCGTTTTTTTGCTCATAAATTCCTCCATATCAAATCGATTAAGTCTTGTTTGCTTGCACCTTCGATGTATTTTTCAATTGGATTGGCATCCAAAGTTTTGCCCATTTCGATTTCCGAAAACGGCGTTCCCGTCATTTCCTGGCACCATTCCGTCACCGGTTGTCTTTCGAAAAAGTCCCCCGACAGTTCCATGGAAACGATCCGCTGCTTTTTTATGTCCATGAAAGCTTCCAGCGAGCCCCAAGGAAACCGGTGCTTGGCCCGAAAAGAATAAGGCGGATTGTGATAATTGATCCATTCGTCAGAAAGAAAACCGGTTTCGATTTTCTTGATGGCTTGAAGCTGGTCCGGTTTGAGCGTGAAAGACGAGGTGGTAAAATGCTTCCACAAGCGATCCATTAAAGCTTCGATCGGCATCCCAACATACTCTTTCAAATTTATGACTCTTTCCCGAACGCTCTTGATCCCTTTGGAAATCAGTTTGGCGTCATCGGGAGTCAAGGAATTGACAAGTTTCTCCAAATCGGTGTCATAAAGGATGGTCCCGTGGAGAATTGAACCATGTTCATTGTTCAAAAAAGCATTTCCGGAAAACTTTTTGCCATTGAAAAGCAGATCGTTGCGGCCGGACAGTTCCACTTCCAGCCCGATGTTTTTAAAACAGTCTTTAATCATGCCGAGGTATTTGGAAAAAACCTGTTCCCGGTTGACGTTTTTGGAAAGGAACGTGAACATGAAGCAACCCTCATCCGCGAAGACCGCTCCGCCCCCGGTTGGGCGACGAAAAACGGGAATACCGTTACGATGAACGTATTCCATATTGACTTCGCTGGAAATCAGTTGATTTCGGCCCACGACGATCGCTTTATGGAGGTCCCACAAAAAAAAGAGATCTTCTTCCAGTCGGGGCAAGAAATATTGCTCGGCGGCCAAATAAAACGAAATGTCTTGTTTTCCGAAAGATTTTAAATCAATGCTTTTCATTTTTTTCTATCCTCCACTATTTTACCATAGACCAGGGTAGATTCAAATGTTTTTTTGGTCTTTTCAAACAAAAAACCATTTAGTTTCCTAAATGGTTGATTGGCTTTATTCGTAAGTGTTTAAGTCGTAAGGGTAGACGATGGTTTGAGTTCCCAATCCTTTGAAATAAAGAATCGTGTAATTGGTGACGGCTCCTTCAACGATCAAAGTTTCGACTTTGAGAACCACATCATCGGCGCCCAGATAAACTTTCAGGGTGATGGAATCTTTCCCGGCGACGGTAAATACGGTCCCGGTATAAGAGGCCAGGGTCAAAGTATAAGTCAGAACGTTATCGACTCGCGATCCGAAAACCAAAGCATCAAAGAATTCGGTTTCGGAATAGAAGGCGGCAACGCTGGAGACAAATTCGTCAAATCCATAATTGTTGATGATCGTGGCTTCTTCAGTCGGGGTCATTTCGGCTTTGGTCTTGAGCTCATTGCGAAGCATGTAAGCAAAGCCTTCCTTGACATAAACGTGAGCAGTTTCGGCTCCGCTTAAAGTGTAAGCCATGGAATCGATTCCCGGTTCGGCGTTGAAGTTAAACATCAATTCTGAAGTCAAGACGTTTTCGCCGTCAACGGCTTCAATCATGACATCTCCGGTCAAAGACTCGGAATAGTCTGTCAAAGTGTCCCCAAGCAAAACTTTCAGTTCAGCCGGAGTGTATTCTTTCGGCGGAATGATGATGATGTCTTCGGTCACGGTGATGATCTTGATTTGTTCGCCAACTCCTTCAACCGAAACGGTAATGGTGGCGGTTCCAACCGCGATCCCGATTACCAGTCCGTCATCAACGGTAGCAACGGCCTCATTGCTTGAGGTCCAAACGTACACAGCTTCCGGTTTGGCGGTAGTCGCAGTCAAGGTGATGCTTTCCCCGGTTTTGACGGTTTCAAGCCCCGTCAGAGTCAAAGTATAAGTTTCCGGTTTATCGCAACCGACGAGCATCAATGCCAATGCTCCCAGTAATAAATATGAAATGATTTTTCTCATGTTTCTCCTCACTTCTTCTTTCCTAGGTATTATACCCGAAAATTGTTTCAGATTCAAGGTTATTCGAACAATTGCTGAAGATTTTATTGATTATTGGTTATTCCGAACATTCGGGCCGCATTGTTTTGAAAGATGTCATTGGCAATTCCGTGTCCAAATTTTTTATCGACGATCTGAAAAGCTTCATCCAAATCATTTTTCCGAAAGGCATGAACGTCGCTGCCAACCAAATCCACCAAACCGTTTTTCAACAGTTTGAGGACCAGCTTTTGAGTGTCTTTGCCGCCCCGGCCGGTCACGCTATTGCTGTTGATCTGAAGAAACAACCCAAGTTCCTTCAAATTCGCCAGGTTTTTAAATTCATAATAACTGTATCGCTCCGCATGAGCGATGATTACTTTGTACCCGAGGACCCGACAACTGAAAGCCAGTTCTTCCATATCCGGAACCGCTTCGTCAAAAGGAAGTTCCAAAAGCAGAAATTCGCTTTCGTTGATGGTCAGCAACTCTTTTTTCTTCAATAAAGGGATTAACTTCTCGCTATAGGCTATTTCCTGACCCAGATACAACCGGACGTCATACTTTTCTTTCACTTGTTTTTGAAAAACCGCGAACGCGTCTTTCAGTTCTTGTTGGGAATACTTTTTCAGATCGAGCCTTAAAGCGTGGCAAGTGATGATGATGTCCTTTATGCCGAGGGTGATTTCTCGCTCGATCATCCGAAATGATTCTTGCAAATCATCGGAGCCATCATCGAAAAACGGCAAAATGTGAGTATGGACATCAATCATCGCGATCACTCTTTCCGACTGTAATAACGGTATTTGTACCGGTATCCGTAGCGATACCCGTAATTGGAGATCTTGCGACTGACGTTGCTTAGGATGATTCCGCACAAATTGGCATTGGATTCCTTTAGCAGGGTGATGGCCTCTTTGGTCTCGCTCTTGCTGGTGGTTTGTTGATTGATGACGAAGATGGTGGTGTCAACGACTTCGGAAATGATTAAGCTGTCGGTGACCAGCAAAACCGGAGGACAGTCAAGAATGACATAATCGTATAATCCCCGGAGTTCTTTGATCAGGATTTTAAACTTGTCGCTTCTAAGTATGACATGAGGAAAAGGAACGATCTCCCCGGCGTTGATGACGTCAAAATTAAATTTGGTCTTTTTGATCAACTGCGAACGGTCGATTTTGTCAATCAAATAACTGGTCAGTCCGTCATCATTCAAGAGTTCGACGGCCCGATGAACTTTCGGCTTGCGAAGGTCGCAATCGACCATGATGACTTTGTGGCCAAGTTCGACGTAAACGGCCGCCAGATTGACCGCAGTGGTGGTCTTGTGTTCCCCAGCCACCGATGAAGTGACCTGAATGACGCGCGGTTCTTTGTCTATGCTGGAATATTTGATGTCGATCGGGATTTTCCGAAAACTTTCGGCGTAAGCGGAGTTCGGGTTGGTCGAAACCAGAATGTTATATTCCTGGTCAAATTTTTCGCGGCGTTTCCATTGTTTTAATTTAAACATGTTTTTCACCTGCATTATTTTCCAGAGCCGGTATCAGGGCAATGACCGGAAGCTGCAAGGTTCTTTCCACCTCGCTCTTGCTGTTGTAACGGGTCGAGAACTGTTCTTTCAGAATGACCACGACCACGCCGATTACGACGCCCAGCAAAAAACTGATCACATAATTCATTAATTTATTCGGCGAAGAAGGCGCTTGATTGGGATCCAAATCCGAGGCATTTTGTAAAGTGATGGTTTCCGAAGCAAATCTTAAGGCATCCGGATCAACTCCCGGGACCTTGGTATTGATGTTGTTTTTCAACTCTTCCGCCAAAGCCATGACGATGGTTCGCGCCAAAACCGGATCGGGATCTTCGAAACTGACGGTAACGGCCGCGGCTTCGCCAATGGATTTGGATGTGACATGTTCCTGAATGTAATTCCAATCATATTCCAAAGTGTTTTGTTCAATGACATTTTCGATGATGTCTTTGAATTTCACAAACTCTTTGATGTTTTCCGCGACTTTGTCCGCCGTGGTCAACCGGGCGGTGTCGCTTCCGGAGGTTTCGGTATCAGCAACATAGATGATCATGTCAATGGAGGCGGTGTACATCGGGGTGACCAAGTAATTGGTATAGACGAATCCCAGAACCGCAAAGCCGATGATGATCAACAAAAGCAGGATAAGGTTGTTTTTAATGATGGTCAGCAGCTCCATGAGGGTGAATCCCTCCGCCACATTGTTTTCCTCAACATTTACTTTTTCTTCGTTCATTTATTATACCTTCCATAAATTTATTTTTTGCTTACACGGAGTTATTATATCACAGTAAACTGACTAAATCAATTTATAAAAAACTAATTTGAAACCAATAAAAGGTCGTTTTCATCCAGCCAATCCGGCCGATCCGCGATCTCGATTGGCTCTTTGGTCACCGGGTGCAAAAACCGCAACCGATAAGCGTGAAGCATCAGGCAATCGCCGGGATGCCCGTATAATTTATCACCCACGACCGGATGACCGATGGCCGAAAGGTGAACCCGGATCTGATGACAGCGTCCGGTTCCGAGCGTCAGCTCGAGCAGGCTGGGGTTCCCCGAGCGCAAAACCCGGTATTTCGTGACCGCATTCTTCCCAGTCACGCTGATCTTTCTTTTGACCGGATGATCGCTCTCCCGGTCGATCGGCAGGTTGATCTCTCCCGAGGTTTCGGAAAATTCACCCTCAACCAGCGCCAGATACTTCTTGTCAATGTCGGTGTCGTCCAATAAATGGGTGGTGTAGCCTTCTTTCGCCACCAACGCCAAACCCGAAGTGCTGTAATCGAGCCGGCTGATGACATGGATGTTGGCTTCGATCCCGTTTTTTACGAAATGATTCTTGAGGCGGCTGATCAGATTGTCCGCGAAGTATTTGTGAGAAGGCTGGCTGGCCAAGTCCCGGGGTTTCCGAACAATGAGCAGATACTGATCTTCAAAAACGATGTCCGGTTCGATCTCGGAAATGGCGATCTCCGGGTTGAGCGTCTCTTCATACTCAACAGTCAGTTCATCCCCCGGATGCAGCGGATACCAGTTGGCTGCCTCCGTACCGTTGATGAAAATCTTGCCGTTCCATTTTATTTTCCGCCCAAAACGGCGGGAGATGTGATTTTTCCGAAGATAGTCCTTAACGATTCCTTCCTCGGAAATGACATATTTCAGTTTCATATTGCCTCGAGTGAAAAAAGAGTCGAGTTATCGACCCTAATTTTTCTTATATTCATCAATGATTTTTTGAATCAAATTTTGGGGTACTTCTTCATATCGCAAGAACTGTCGGCTGAAACGTCCGCTCGCTTGGGTCATGGCTTTCAGATCGACCGCGTATTTGATGATTTCCGCTTCCGGAACTTCGGCGATGATCTCCTGAATTCCGTTTTGTTGGTCCATTCCCAAAACGCGTCCGCGGCGTTTGGTCATGTCACCCATGACATCGCCCACGAATTCGTCTTTCACTACCACGTTGACTTGAACGATCGGTTCCAAAATGGTCGGGCCGATTTTTTCAAGTGCGTTTTTCCAAGCTAATCCAGCGGCCAGTTTAAAGGAAATTTCGTTCGAATCAACCGGATGATAAGATCCGTAATACAAAGTAGCTTTGACGCGGATGACCGGGAATCCGGCCAACGGGCCATGTTCCAAAGTTTCAATCAAACCTTTTTCAACGGCCGGGAAATAGTTCTTCGGAACGGCTCCGCCGACTACTTCTTCGGAGAAAATGAAGTCTTCTTGGCAAGGCTCGAAACGAATCCAAACATCACCGAATTGGCCGGCTCCTCCGGATTGCTTTTTATGCTTTCCTTGGGCCTCGCCTTTGGTGCGGATGGTCTCGCGATAAACGACTTTTTGGTCATTGATGTCCACGTCGACTTTGAACATGTTTTTCATTCGTTCCAGAATATAGCCGATATGCGTCAATCCCTGACCACCGATCAACAGTTGGGCGGTCTCCGGATTACGTTTGATTTCAAAAGAAACATCTTCCATTTTCAGTTTATGAAGCGATGAGGAAATCTTGTCCTCGTCTTTTTTGTCTTTCGGAACGATGGCAACATAAATGGTTGGGGTCGCATGGATGACTTTTGGGTAAAGAATGGGGTCTTTCTTGTCCGCGAACGTCAAGCCGGTGGCAAATTCCGCGACTTTCGATACTCCCGCGATGTCTCCGGCGTAAATCGTGTCAACGTTTATTTGTCCTTTTCCCCGCACAATGAATAACTGAGGGATCTTCGTCAGCTGCTCGGTTTCCGGGAGATAGACTTCCTGGCCGATGCGGAGGGTTCCGGAATATAATTTAAAAATCGATACGGTGCCGACGAAAGGGTCGATGATGGTCTTGAAGACGATTCCGGAAACCGGGGCATCCGGATCCATATCCCGTTTGATTTCCGCTTTGGTCTTCGGGTCGATGCCATTTTTGGAACCGATGGCCGCCGGAGAAGGCATGTAATCAACAATGATGTCCAAAACGGCGTTTACGCCGATATTCTTCAGGCTGGAAATGGCCAAAACGGGAAAAATGTCCCCGGCCAAAACGCCTTTATGCAATCCTTCGCGGATCTCTTCGGTTGTCAGTTCTTCGCCGCTGAAATATTTGTCCAACAACGTTTCGCTGGTTTCGGCGACTTCTTCCAATAATGTGGAGCGGATCGCTTCGACTTTATCTTTCAAGCCGGCCGGAACAATTTCTTCCGTCACGTTGCCATCCTCGGAATAAGCAAATCCCTTTCGGGCCAAAACCCGGGCATATCCGGTCAGATTGACATCAGTTCCGTAAGGAACGGAAAATTCCACGGCTTTTTTGCTCAGACGAGTCTTGACCGATTCAATGGCCGGTTCATACTTGATGTTTTCTTTGTCTAGTTTGTTCATGACGATGACCGTCGGAATGGAGCGTTTTCTACAAATATCCCAAACGCGTTCGGTGCCGACCTCGACCCCTTTCGTGGAATCGACCAGCACAACGGCGCCGTCAATGGCGGAAAGAATATTTTCGACTTCCCCAACCATCTCTTCGGATCCGGGAGTGTCAATAAAATTGATCTTACAATCTTTCCACTCGACCGGCAGTATCGAAGATGTCAGTGTGGTTTGGCGATTCTGTGATTCGATCGAATAATCACCGACAGTGGTTTTTCTTTCGACTTCGCCCTTCTTCTCGATCGCTTTGGAGACATAGAGGACGGATTCACCAAAACTGGTCTTTCCGGCTCCTAAATGGCCCAAGACAGCGACATTCCTGATTTCGTTCGTTTTGTATTCTTTCATACATACCTCCAAAAAGAAAACGTTATTTTTTCGCACTATGAGTATTATACTATATTAATGACGGTTTTCCAATGGTTTTTTTATCTATTTCCATCATCCGCCGTAATCATAAAGTTTCTGGGGATTCGTTGACCAAAAAGCCGTTGAAGACAATTCGATCGGAACGGAAACGTCGGCCGCGGTGATGACATAACCCGAATTATCGATGGTAATGCAAATCGTGCCGTTGCGATCAACGGTCGGATCAGTCACATCGCATTCGTAAGAATCGCTCAGGGTGACGGCGCAATTATCGGCATCGCCGCCAACCACCGCGTATATTTCAATGGTGTCGTCATATTGATAAACGCGGTTGATGGCATCAGCCGTCGGATGACCGTGTTTGTTTCCAAAATAATTCCCGTTGGTGATGATGACCGTTTCCGGGTCAACCACAGCCAAAAATTCCGAAGTGGTTCCGTTGCTGGTGGCATGATGAACGGCTTTCAGGATGTCAATGTCTCCGACTTCATTCATGTAATTGCTTTCAGCGGTTCTTCCGTCATTGTTGTCTGCGTCTCCGGTCAAAAGGATCCGGGTCCCATAGGCTTCCAAGACGAACACCACGCTGCGGCCGTTGGTTTCATCGGTTTGGTAATACCCCGTGTCCACAACGTTGATGGTGACGCCTTCTTGGATCGTGATAACTCGAGAGCAGCCGTTTTGGTTGTTATATGCATCGGTGACCAGACATTCCGAGACCAGACCTTCGGCTTGATAAGAGCTGACGTATTCCTGATACAAAAGGGTGGTATGATCGCCGTAAAACTGAAATAAATTTTTCACTTCGTAAGTCGAGAAGATGAAAGGAAGTCCGCCGATGTGATCGGCGTCCGGATGGGTCGCCACGATCAAATCAATGATCCTGTCTTCGCTATGGGCGTCAATGGTTTCCGAAAGAGCTTGATTGGAAGCATTGAAGTTGCTTCCAGCGTCGATCAAAACGTCAAAATCGCCCAATTTGAAGTAAATCGATTCGCCGGTATCGCTGGTTCCGTACTTTCCCAAATCAATGAAGTACAATTCCAAAGGCTCAACGGTCGATACTCCCAAAATGGTTACCGAACGCGGAAAAATGACCGGAAAAGCCAGTCCGGTGACGGTCGCGGTCATGATCACGTCGGTGCTTTCGGCCGGACGGTCGATCAAACCGTCATCGCTCATCAGGGTTGGATCGGAGCTGGACCAGGAAATGATCCCCCCATAGCCGGTGGTTCTCGGAAGGATCAGCGAATTGTTGGTTTTATCGGGAACATTGGCTTCGATCCATTGTTCGATGTCATCGGCACTAAGTTCCCGTTCGATGATAAGATTGTCAACATCGACCCGCAGATCGGTCAAATATTCCGTTATTACCGCCACTTGAAAATAAACGTCGCCATTTAGGCCGGAAACATCCAAATCCACCGCAAGGTTGTTTGCGTCGGCGATGACCTGGGTGTAAAGGTTGGTCCAGGTAATTAAGTCATCCGACCAGGACACCAATACCGTGGTCGGTTTGGTCAGTTTTTCCGCATCGGTCGCATATAACTGAAAATCAAAAGTCAAGCCGCTGGGTTCGAAAACCGGATCTTGCGTCGTCAGCGTTGCGCTTTGGTCGGCTTTCATCCGAATGATGGCATCCGTCCCGTTCAAGGCCAGAATCGCCTGATGAAAAATGAATCCGCCTGCGGTCCAGTCGGTGGCATAAGTGCCGGTATCGATGGCCTCAAGATCCGGATCCAAAGCAGTAAAGACCGGTTGGGAAGCCAGCATGGTGATCGGAAAACTCATTTGCGACGAGGCGGATCCTAAAGACACTTCTGCGGTCAGCGTCACGCTTCCCGTTCCCGCTTTCGCTCCGGCGTTGGTAAGAATGGCCGGATCGGAACTGCTCCAGGATATGGTCAGTTCCGGAAATTCGGAAACGGAGGTGAGCAAACCGAGGCTGTAAAAACTGTCTTCGGGAACATACAGCCGGGACGCGACGTAATCAACTTTTTCTTGATCGGTCAGGTCCATTTTAAGGACCAAGACTTCAAAGGTTTGGGTGATCGGACCCACGCCCAGAAGCTCAAAAGCCAATTGAGCCAACCGGTCGTTTTCCAAAACCGTAAAAGTCGCAGTCAGAACCACCCTCTTGTCTCCGACCGCCGAAAGCGGACGGTAGACTTTTCCGTCCGGGTAAATGGTTTCGGAATCATCCGAAGCCCAGGCGATCGAGATGCTATCGTAACCAGGAATGCTAGTCGGAAGGACCAAATCATCCGTCGTCTCTTCCGGCAGGCTTTCATTCAGAATGGTCAGGATTTCCGTGATGTTGGCTTCCTCGCGCACCGCAATCGTGAAATAACGATATCCGAATCCCCCAAAGACCGAAGCGGCTCCCAAAAACAAGAAAAGCCCAATCAGTTTTTTCCAGATTGGGGCCTTTTTGACGGATTTTTTAATGGTTCTTTTGGCCATTATTAGGTCCTCCTATATATGAAATTTCTTTTTGAATTCTTCTTTTAGATCTTTTCGGACGAAAACGATCATGCCCAAGAGAGTAACGAACGACAGCGAAGCTGCGGCTAAAGACGGCCACAAAACATCCACCACGTGGAATGCCCACAAAATGAACGGGATGAAACCAAAGACGCTGGCTGCGACCGCGTACATGACATAATGGCCGATTTGCACGGAATTGATCACCAACATGGCGATGATGGCGATCAAAGCCGCCATCGAAAGAAACGGAATGACATAGTTGATGGACCAGCCGGTCGACTCGCTGAAATAATCGATCCCGTAGTTTAGGACTGACAAGGCCAGCATCTGGACGATCAGCCGCATCGGCACATGGCCTTTCCCGCGCAAAGTCGCTCGCAGCAGGATCCACAAATACACGATGCTAAGCAGAACGATCGGCGACCAAATGTGCGGGTTCGCCGAATAAGTGAAGATGTTGACCAATCCGGCCGCCAGAATGAACAGCACCGAAAAGAAACTCAGGACCTGAACAAAGCGGTTTTCTTTTCGAGGCCGTTTGATTGGTTTCGGATAAACCGGATATTCAATTTCATTTTGATCAGTTTCTTCCAATATTTCATTGCAAAGCGGACAGGATTTTCTTTCGGTCAAAAAATAGACATTGCATTTTAGGCATTTTTTCATGTCAGACCTCCAACTCGTTGGTTTTGATGACGATCTCCACTCCGAAACTGGCCAACAAACGGAAGAATTCCCGCTGAATGTCGCGTTCAAGCAAGGCACTGGTGAAGGCCACCATGAATTTGTCTTCGTAACTGAGACTGGCGACATTAACAGGCGAATGGATCGATGACCCGTTGGCGAAAATCATTTCCGACACATAAGGGACCATTGATTTCGGAAGTTCGATGGTACCCATGTTCGAATAACAAATGCTGTTCGGAGAATCTCCGAATGCTTTGTACCCGATTTTCAGCACAAAAGTCTTGATGAAAAGCGGAATCAAACGCATGACGATGTTCTTTTCGATCCTCACGTTGGCCATCATCAACTGATGAAGGGGCGTCTTTTGAAGTTGCGCGGCGAAATCGGCTTTGACGCTCCGGGCGATCTCTTCGAAAGTCGATTCTTCAGTGATCCGTCCGGAAGTCCGAATGTAAAGCGAAAAGTTTCTCAAAGTCTTCGAAGGGAAAAAGCGCCGCATGTTGACCGGAACCAGCAATTGGAAAGGCCGGTCTTTGTCTTCAAACAAGTATAAGGATCTGGAAGCGCTGTAAATCAGACAGGTACCGATGAATTCGGTGATCGTCAGATCGTATTTCTTGGCCAGTTCCTTGATTTTGGAAAGTTCCATGGTTCCTTGCACCAAAGTGTTCCATTCGTTTTGATAGCGAGTCCCTTTGGTGATCTTCAGCGCTTTGAGTTCTTTGCGAATGGCTTTGACTTTGGTCGAGTAGTTTTGAACAAAACTGTCTTGGGATTCTTCGTTGCGGGTTTCCACGTCGGAGAGGATGAGTTTCTCGGGTTTGACCGGTTTTCCCATCATCAGCAGGTATTTGAAAACGATCGACCTGAAAAATTCCAAAGCGCCGCCGCCGTCAGTCAGGGCATGGAAAACTTCCATGGTGATGCGCTGGCGATGGTAGCTTAAAGCAAAACAAAAATTTTGGTGAGCCTTAAAATCCATGTTCTCGCAAATGTGCGGGCTTTCTTCGATCACCTGCGGGGTCTGATCGTTTTCTTCGAAATAATACCAAAAAAAACCTTTTTTAAGCTTGACGTTAAACGACGGAAACCGGTTGATCGTGGCTTCCAAGGCCGTTTGCAATATATCTTTGTCTACATCTTCGGTCATGGTAAAAGAAAGCCGAAAAATGTTCGATCTTTTTTTATTGGAAACCGAGGGGAAAACTTTGGCGGCGTTGTCCAGCCGATACCATCTGTTCATAGTACTCCTTCTTTGAAATGCCCGTAAGTCACGTTTTCGAGTTTTTTGCCCCCGGACTTTCGGAAATAGATCGCGCTGACTTCTTCGACCTCGGCGGCCGTTTCGTCCGTGAAATCCAACAACAAATTGTTTACCCCCATGTCATACAGTTCATCCAGATATTCAATCAAATGCAATTTCTTGCCATTTAATATTTTAACATAACATTCATCATCTTTAAAGACCGGAAATTCAAAATTGCGGCGATCGGTCAAGACTGTGTCATTCCGGGCCGGGCAAGACCCGCAGCCGAAATGGGCGCTGATCGGACAATATTTGAGCATCATCAGTTCATAACGACCGTAAACCATCATTTCCAGGTTCGGTTGCCTTTGAAAATGGGTTTGATAGGAAGAAATCAGATTTTTGATTTGGTCTTCGGACAATTCCAAAGACAAACCGATCCGTTTTGCTCCCAGTTTTTCCAAAAGATTGATCGAAAGGCTATTGACGACATTCATGTAAATCGAAGTATAAGCGCCCTTGACCGCCGAAAGATCGCTGACCAGCGACGGCTGTTTCGGAAGGCCGTGTTTATTGATCCGCGGCGTCACGTATATCAAATGGGCGCTAGGGTAAGCCGTTGCTTCGGAAAGCAGTTCTTTGGTGGTGACATAGATCTGATGAAACGGAAAAGCCGCGGCGGCCTTCAGTTGTTCGGAAGAACGGACTTTCGCGTTCAAACCAGGTTCGGATGCCAGAGGCTGGCCGGCTTCAATCGATAACGGCTGGATCTTTCGATCCGGATGCAGAACGCCCAAACGGCGTTTCATGGTCTCCAAAGTCCGGCGCCGAAGCTCGTTGATGTCTTTGATCGGCAAAAATACCGGCCGATCCAAAGCGTTTTTCAGACTTCGGAAACGAAAAACGGTGTTGGAAGTTTTCCCAATTTGTTCGGCGATCCGGTCATTCATGGCCGGGTTGGCGGACGGTTGAACAAGGTCCGCCGATAAATCGGTCTCGGTGATCCTTCCGTCGGTCAATTTCAAACCCAGATGATCATCTTTTAAGAAAATCTCCCCATCCAGTTCCACTTGCCGATAATTCTGATCGTAGGTTTTCCGGAGGGACTCGATTTGCGCAATGTCCGTGGTTAAAAACACTTCTCCCCCCAGCAATTGGTCCAAATGCGGTTTTATTTGAATTTGAGAGCCGGCGGGAGCAAATTTCACCGCCGCTTTATCCATATACATTTGGTTGATGACGACGCCGTCGACGTTCTTCCCTTTGATTCGAATGGCATCGCCGCTGCGAAGATCATGAGTCAGCCGAATCTGGACCCATTCCGGACTGGAAAAAGTGACTTCGCCGATCTTGATGCCGATGTGATTGGAGAACTCCGAATTCGAAAAGTCGGCGTTCTTCTCTCCCATCAGGAAACCTTTCGTGAACTGACGGTTGAAAATGGATTTGAGAGCGATGATGTTTTCTTGGACGGGCCAGCTTTTCTTTTCATAGTAAGCATTGATGGCCGTCTTATAACTGGCCACGACCTGCGCCACATATTCCGGACGTTTCATCCGGCCTTCGATTTTTAAGGCGTCGATCCCGGCTTCCGCCAGCGATCCGATGGATTCGATCAAATTTAAATCTTTCGGGCTCAAGAAATATTCGGTCCGGCCGTTCAGGGTGAATTCCGTTCTACAAGGTTGGGCACAGCGGCCCCGGTTTCCGCTTCTTTTCCCGATGATCGAACTCAGGTAACAATTTCCGGAACAAGAAACGCAAAGGGCTCCGTGCGCGAAGACTTCAACTTCGAGACCGGATTGTTTTTTTATGTCCGCGACTTCGGGCAAACTTAATTCCCGAGCCAGAATGACGCGTTGGAATCCCAGTTTTTTAAGGACCAGCGCCTGATCCAAACTATGGATGTTCATTTGCGTCGACGCGTGCATCGGAAAATCCGGATAGCGATGGGAAATGAAATTGGCCACTCCCAGATCCTGGACGATGACGGCATCGCAATCATGCAAATAAAGAAAATCCAGAAAGTCTTGAAGCGCCGAAAACTCGTCGTCAAAAACGATGGTGTTGACGGTTGCATAGACTTTTACGCCGAACAGATGGGAAAAAGCAATCATTTCCCCGATTTCTTCGTTGGTGAAGTTATCCGCGTAAGCCCGGGCCCCAAAGGATTTCCCGGCGATGTAGACCGCGTCCGCGTGATTTTGAACGGCCGCTTGAAAAGCTTCCTTGGTTCCGGCGGGAGCCAATAACTCAATTCTCATTTTGTTGCCACAGACTTTCTATTTCATTCAAAGCCTGACGGACGGACTTTACGAAATCCTCTTCGGAGATCAGGCTGTCCTTCTTGACAATGGCTTCGGAAGTAAGCGGACCAGCATAGCCGCAGGTCTTTAAGTTCTTGACTAGATTGACCCAATTGATGGTCCCGGTCATCGGCACCAAATGTTGGTCCCGAAGCCCGTTGTTGTCATGCAAATGCAAACAGATCATCCGGTCTTGATAAGGTTCCCAGGGAAAATCCTCAATGTTTTGCGTGAAGGCATTGGCATGGCCGCTGTCAAAACAGAATTTCAGATGTTCGGAGGGGCAATTTTCATAAAGGTAATCCATATAATTCAAACTTCGCAAATTTTCCAAAGCCAAATTAAGCGAATAACGTTCGCATAAACTCAGGATCTCTTGGAACCGGTTCAGGCCGGTTTCATTGAAAGCCGGAGGATTGACGGAACTGGAAACATGAAAAATGACGGTCGGCACGGCGAACCGGTGTGCATCTTCAATGGCGGTTTTGATCTTGGAAAGATATTCGGCCGATGATTCTTCTTCTTGCCACAAATCATTGCAGTGCTCAAAAGGAAGATGAATGGTTTCGATCCAAAGACCGGCTTTTCGCAGCGCCGATACGGTCTCATCCAGGTTCTCCTTCCAAAACAGAAAGACCCCGTCAAACCCGTATTTTTTGATCAGCCGGATTTTCTCCTGATCATCGGAAGCAAAGCCGTAATCGTAATAAATGATTTTTTTCATGATTTCCCTCACAATTGAAAAAAGTGCGGTTATCGGTGCACTTTTTTCCAAATACCGGTCGGTTGAACCCGATCATTTTTTTAAAATATAAAGAATGCCAATTGTTCTCGGGCCGCAATGAGTAGAAATGACGCCGCTGGCAAAAGTTTCCAGGATCGTATCCGCTTTGACAATTTTTTTGATTTGATCTTTCAGAAAGACCGCCTCTTCCGGGGCCAGCGAATGCGTAACCATGATGCAGTCTGGATCGACGTTGTTTTTGTCTTTGCGCAGGTAATCCAACATGACTTCGAGAGCCACCGAGAATTTCCCGTGCGGTTTTTGGGCCACGACCATGGCGCCGTCAATGACGCGGATGATCGGTTTGATCTTCAAAAGAGTTCCGAAAATTCGGGCGGTGCCGGAACAACGGCCGCCTTTGTGAAGATATTCCAAAGTGTTGATCGCAAATTGGGTTCGGACCAACGGGACCAAAGCTTCGATTTTTTGGGCGATGGTCTCTAAATCATCGCCGGCGTCGCGGAATTTGGCGGCTTTAAGCAGCAAGAGGCCGATGCCGCTGGACAGGTTCGCCGAGTCAACAATCCGGACCCGGCTTTTGGGGAACTCATTGGCCGCCAAAAGGGCGGTTTGATAAGTAACGGAGAATTTTGCCCCGATCCCCATGAACAAAACGTCATTCCCCCGGTCAATGTGTTTTTTAAAGCGTTCAACAAAAGTCGCCGGATTGACCGCTGATGATTTCGGAAGTTCGCCGCATTCCTGAACTTTTTGGTATAGTTCCTCGGTCGAAATGTCAACCCCGTCTTGGTAGGTCTTTCCGCCGATGGTAATGTACAAAGGGATCATTTCAATGTCTTTCGAGCTGTAAATTTTTGGCAACAAATCGCTGGTGCAATCAGTAATTATTTTTATCATTTTTTTCACCTCATGTTACATGTTATTATATATCAAATGAACGGTTTTCTCAACACTTTATTTATGGATGACCATCAAAGGGCCGCCAAACGGTCGAATGCGGCGGCGAAGGAGCGCAGATCGGCTTCGTTTTTGTGAAGAATCTCCAGACAAAAGGTTTGGTCATATCCGATTTCCCGAAGTTTAAAGAAGAACGCCGGGAAGTTGATGGTTCCGCTGCCAAGGCCGCGGTGCTCGTCATGGACGCCATGATTGTCTGAAAGATGCAAATGGCAAAGGAAATCTTTCAAAATCGAAAGATAGGAAAGATCCGCAAACGGAGCCACATGAGCATGACCAATGTCAAAAATGAATTTCAAGTTTGGTTTCCCGGTTCGACGGATGATCTCAAAGATTTCTTCCGGGTTGCAACCCAGTTCTTTTTCGGTGGGCATGTTTTCGATCATGACCGTCATTCCGAGTCCATCCGCGTAATCGCAAAGATCCTTCATGATCGCCGTGGCCCGAAGGATGTATTCCGCGCGGGGGCGGTCTTTTTTTACATACCCCAGATGCAAGGTCAGTTTTTTAACTGCGAATTTCGCCGCGAAATCCATTCCCGCTTTCATTTTTTGGATGGTGGATAGAAGGCCTTCGTCGTTGCACAAATCGTTGTTTGGACCAAACGGCAGGTGCATGATCACTTCCAGACCCGGAAAGGCAGAAAGGAGTTTCAGAACGTTCTTTTGATAAACATCCCGGTCTTCCTCAGAATCCGGGAAAAAAACCTCGATGGCCGAGTAAATTCCATCCTTAAGCAGGTTCTGATACCCTTGGAAATCTTGGGTGGTTCGCAAAGCGGTAATCGTAAAACATTTTTTCATCAAAATTCCTCAACTTTTAATAAACTATCAAGATTATAACACCTTTCTTTCGTTTCGGAAAAAGAAATGCCCGCTTTTGTGACAATTTTCGGTAATTTGCTTACTTTCAAGAAGCGTTTGTGTTGACTTTGAGGGGATAATTGATATAATGAAGGATGTAAAATATAAAATCTGGAGGATCAACAATGAACAAATATACCATCATTACCGACTCTACCTGCGATTTACCGGCCGAGATCATCAAAAAATTTTCTTTGGAAGTCATCCCCATGACGTATACCATGGACGGAAAAGACGCGTTCATTGATCCGCGAAATAGCGACATCGATTTGAAAGAGTTTTACGCGAAACTGCGGAACGGTTCCATGGCTTCAACCTCCATGATCAATTCGCATCAATACGAAGTGGCCATCGAAAAATTTTTAAAAGCCGGCGAAGATGTTTTGGTCATCAATTTCTCTTCGGCCTTAAGCGGCGGTTTCAACTGCCTCAGCCTGGCCAAAGAAGCTTTGACTGAAAAATACCCAGAACGCCAACTCATCATTTTCGATACCAAGTCGGCTTCAACGGGCGAAGGCTTGTTGGTTTACAAAGCTTTGCTTGAAAAAGAAAACGGAAAATCCCTGGAAGAAGTCGTGCAATGGCTTAAAGACAATTACCTTAAGGTCTGCCATTGGTTTACGGTCGAGGATCTGGATTTCTTAAAGCGAGGCGGCCGGCTTTCCGGAAGCGTGGCTTTCATCGGCCGGCTTTTGAAGATCAAACCGGTTTTGCACGTGGATGACGAAGGCCGTTTGGTTTCCGTCAAAAAAGCCATCGGCCGGCAAAGATCCATGGAAGAATTGCTTTCCGCTCTGAAAGAGACCGGGACCGAACCGAATGAACAAACCATTTTCATCAGCCAAGCCGATGCCATTGATGATGCAAACTGGCTGAAAGACCAAATCCTGGAAACCTACCCGAAAGCCCAAATCGTCATTGGCAACATCGGACCCGTCATCGGGGCTCACTCCGGTCCCGGAACCTTGGCTTTGTTCTTTATGGGAACCAAACGTTAAATTTCCAACTGGGAAAATTAAAAAAACCAATCGCCATGATTGGATCAGACTGATGACAAACCCCATTTCCAAAGATGGGGTTCGTTTATTTTTTCGCAACTATCTTGAAATAACAAAAAAAACACTTTTTTTACTCGAAAAAGATATCTTTTTGGGGCTATTGCCCCATTCTCTCACAAGAAAAAAATGAGCGTTGACTTTGTCAACGCNNGTTGACTTTGTCAACGCTCTGATCCAATCGCCATGATTGGATTTTTTTGTTTAATTGTTTAAATTCCAAGCGCCGTTTACGCTGACGGATTCTTTTACTTCCGCGACCAGATAATCGCGGAACAAATCGTTGGTATACAGAACCGATTGCGCGCTTCCGAAAATGTTCGGATATCCTTCAAAAACGAAATCCATGGTTGAGACGGTGTAAAGATCCCCGCTGACGATCGGCAAGCCATTGATCGTTAAGTTGTCCGGATCAACGTTTCGGCTGAAATAGAGCGAATAGACCCCCAAGAGCTGAATCAATTGCGCTCCGGTCAGATTCATGGTGATGACCGTATTTTCGAATGGCATTATTTTAAAAATGGAAGCAAAAGTGACGGTGGCGTTTTTGTAAATCGGAAAAGCGGCTCCGCGGATTCCGCCGTAGTTGACGATCCCGACTTCGGTATTGGCCCGTTGCCGAATGGTTTCCGCCGCCCAAATGACGGTGGCGTCTTTTTCGATGGTTTCTCCGGCCGTCCCAAGTACTTCGCCCGCGATCGCAATCTCGGCGGAATACCCGTTGATAATTTCGTTTATGACCGGACTCTCAACCGTGCAATTGGCATGGGTGGAGATGTTTTCGGCGCTGACATCAATGACAGTTTTGGTGTCCGGATTGATTTCCAAGGAAATCTTCCCGATGTAGTTCCCGTTGTTTCCCGACTGAACATAAGGCAGCGGAACATCCCGAATCCCGGATTGTTCGCCGGCGTAATAACGGTGGGTGTGACCGTTGACGACGGCGTCGACTTGGTAATTGCCGGTCAGATCGGCGATCTGAGTATTGATGTTGGAAGTGTCGTCATGGCTGGAAACGATGACGATGTCGCAATCCTTGGTCGTTCGCAAAATGGGCGCATAAGTGCGGATGGCTTCCATTTGACTGGTAAATTCGTAATCGGCGACGATCGAAGCCAAAATATCGCTCTTCTCGTCTTCGCCGATCAAACCGATGATCCCGATTTTGATTTCGCCGCGTTCGATGACGGTATACGGCTCGGTCCAATCGGCTAACTCCGAAGTCAAAGCATTTTCAATGTTGGCGCCCAGCAGCGGAAAATCCGCTTCGTCGTTTTCCAAGTTCCCGTCATTGAAACGGGTGATCCCGGAAATGCCCCAATCGAATTCGTGATTGCCGATGGTCATGGCATCAAACCCGATGGCATTCATCGCTTTGACAACGACCGAACCCCGGGTCATGGAGGAAACGGCGGTTCCCTGGAACATGTCGCCCGCCGAAACGATGACGGTCGAATCAGGATTCTCCGTTTTTTCGGCCATCAAATAAGCTCCGATCCGGGATATTCCGGCTTCATCGCCGTCTTCAAATATGGCGCCGTGAAAATCATTTAAAGTAAAGATGTTGATGACATCAATGTCGGTTGGATTGCCGTCATCGGTAACGGTGACGGTAATTTTCGCGTTCGTGGCGGTAACCGCCCCGTTTTTCGAGAGGCCCACGGTGATGATGGCGGTTCCGGCGGTCTTGCCGGTAACAAGGCCGGTTGTGGTCACCGAAGCTACCGCAGCATTGTTCGAAAAATAGGAAACGGAATAAGCTGCTTCATCCGAGCTAATTTCGGGGACGATTTGATGGGTTTGGGAGACTTCCAAAAGGAGCGTTTCATCGGGAACGGTTAATTTCACCGACGATGAGAAAATTCCGTCGCAGCCGCCCAATATGAGCAATGACCAGGTCAGTAAGGCGATCAAGAAAACTTTTTTCATGATTTGGCCTTTCGGCTGTCGAACTTCTTTCTTTCGCTCGTGTTCAAGATCTTCTTGCGAAGACGAATGTTTCGCGGAGTGACTTCCAAAAGTTCGTCGTCATTGATGTATTCCAAACAAGCTTCCAAACTAAGGGTCATCGGCCGTTTCAAAACGACGGTGAAGTCCTTGTTTGAACTCCGTTGGTTGGTTTGTTCTTTGGCTTTGACTACATTGACGGCCAAATCATCGGATTTGTTGCATTCGCCGACGATCTCGCCTTCATATACTTCCATGTTCGGTTCAACGAACATGATGCCCCGGTCTTCGACTTGGCCGATGCCGTAAGCGGTCGTTTTACCGGTGTTGGAAGCCACCAAGACCCCCAGTTTCCGTGACCCGACATTCAAGGATTCGGTTGGCCGGTAATCAAGAAAGATATGGGTCATGGTTCCGTAGCCTTTGGAAGCGGTCATGAAATCAGTGGAAAGACCGATCAAACCTCGTGAGGGCATGGTATAGATCAATCGGGTCTGGGTAGGCGAATTTTCCACGCTTTCCATGACTCCGCCCCGGCGGCCCAACAACTCAATGACCCCGCCGACGGTTTCGTTGGGGCAATCAACTTGCGTATATTCAAACGGTTCGCAATTGCGGCCGTTGATTTCTTTGATGATCGGTTTGGGTTTTTCGACTTGGAATTCATAGCCTTCCCGGCGCATGTTTTCAATCAAAATTCCCAAATGCAATTCGCCGCGGCCGGAAACGATCCATTCTTCGCCAGCTCCGAGCCGCTTAACTTTCAGGCTGACGTCTTTCTGAGTCTCGCGAAACAGCCGCTCGTCGATTTTCGTGGAAGTGACGAAAGTGCCTTCTTTTCCGGAAAAAGGCGAATCATTCGTGGAGAAATACATTTCGACGGTCGGTTCGCTGATTTTGATCGGCGGAAGCGCCTCTTCAACTCCGATTTGACAGATGGTTTCGCCGACGTTGATGTCCGGAAGACCGCTGACGGCTACAATGTCGCCCGCCAAAGCTTCATCAACTTCCATTTTGTGCAATCCCAAAAATCCAAACAGTTTTTGGATCCGGAATTGTTTGATCGATCCGTCGGTTCGGATGCAGGAAACCATTTCCCCGGTATGGATGGTTCCCCGGGAAATGCGGCCGATGGCCATTCTCCCCACGTAATCGTTGTAATCCAAAAGCGTTCCCTGAAATTGCAGAGGGCCATCCGCTTGAACCGGCGGTTCGGGAATCTCGGAAATGATCAAGTCAAAAATCGGGTCCATGGTCTCTTTTTGAGTCGATAAATCGCTGGAAAGACTGGACGTTCCCCGCAGAGCGCTGCAATAAGCTACTTTGAAATCGGCTTGATAATCGCTCGCTCCCAATTCGATGAACAGATCCAAAACCTGATCGACGACTTTGTCCGGACGAGCCCATTCGCGGTCGACTTTGTTGATGACGACGATCGGCTTCAGATTGGATTCCAAAGCTTTCTTCAAAACAAAGCGGGTTTGGGGCATGGTTCCGTCGACGGCGTCGATGACCAAAAGAACCCCGTCGACCATCTTCATGATTCTTTCGACTTCGCCGGAAAAATCCGCATGGCCCGGGGTGTCAAGGATGTTGATCTTATAATCCTTGTATTTGATGGCAGTATTTTTGGAAAGGATGGTGATCCCGCGTTCCCTTTCGATGTCGTTGCTGTCCATGGCTCGTTCGTCAATGGTCTCGCGGGCGGCCAGCGTCGATGATTTTTTCAAAAGTTGGTCGACCAGCGTGGTTTTCCCGTGATCAACATGGGCAATGATGGCTACATTTCTAATATTCATATGGTTTCCTAACTAAAGATTATTTCTTTCATTTTCAGATTTTTGTAAAAAGCGGTCTCATGAGTGACCAGAATGATGGTTCCCGGATAAATTCCCAAGGCTTTGAAGAGGCTTTCTTTGGCCTGCTTGTCCAGATGGTTGGTCGGTTCATCCAGAATCAACAAGTTGGAACTTTCCAAGCTCAGTTTCGCGAAACGGACTTTGGTCAGCTCGCCTCCGGATAGTTTGTCCATCGTTTTGATTGCCAATTCGCCGGTGATCCCGTATTGTCCCAACAGATCCCGGATCAGTTTGTCTTCCATCAGCGGATAATCTTCCTGAATGTAAGCGACTGCCGTCAGCTTAGACAATTTTTCCAGTTCCTGAGAGTAATAAGTGATCTTGTTTAGAGGATTGAGTTTGGATTCTCCGGCCAAGGCGGGGATGTTTCCCAAAATGGTTTTTAAAAAAGTGGTTTTTCCGACCCCGTTTTTCCCGATGACCGCGATTTTTTCTCCAAAACGGATTTTTAAAGATATCGGGGGAAGCAGCGGTTTGGAATAGCCGATGGACAGTTTGTTCACGATCAGGGCTTCGGTGTTGAACCCGTTGGTGAAAGGAAAAGAAAAGGTGATTTTCTTGATCCCGATCGGTTTTTCCAGAACGTCCATTTTTTCCAGAATCTTGCGCCGGCTTTGCGCTCGCTTAGTGGTTTTGGCGCGAACCAAGTTGCGGTCGATGAAATCCTGAGTCACTTTGATGTATTTCTGCTGGGCTTCGTATTGTTTCTTGTACAGCGCCGCCCGGAGGTTCTTCTGTTCAACGTAAGTATCGTAATTGCCTTTGAAAACATCGATGGTTTTGTTTTCGATTTCAATGATGAGATTGCAGATCGAATTCAAAAAATCCTTGTTGTGCGAAATCACTACGAAAGCTTTTTTGTAACCGATCAGGAATTTGGCCAGCCAATCAACATGGATGACATCCAAAAAATTGGTCGGTTCATCGAGAAGCAGGACATCTCTTTCTTCAAGCAGCATTTTGGCGAGAAAGACCTTGACCCTTTGGCCGCTGCTCAGGTTCATCATCAGCCAGTTTTCATCGTAGTCGATCCCCAAACCGTTCAAAACGTTGGCGATCCGGGACTTCAAGGAATAGAAGCCTTTCTCTTCCAGAGTGTTTTGAAGATATTCCGCGTTTCTTAAGAGTTTGTCATACTGGCTCGGATCGGCGGAAACCAATTTTTCGTAATAACCGTTCATCTGATCTTCCATTTGGAACAAGTCGGCGTAAACCACATATAAGTAGTCATGGATGGTTAAATCCGCCGCGACTTGCAAATGTTGGTCCAAATAAGAAAAGGTGACGCCTTCTTCCCACTTGATCGTTCCTTCATCGGGGTCAAGCCGATGGGCCATCAGATTCATCAGTGTGGTTTTTCCGACGCCGTTCGCACCAATCAAACCAAGATGATCATTGGGAAACAATTGCATGTCCAAACTGTTGAACAGCGCTTTTTCCCCATAACTGAATTTTAAATTCTTGATTTCCATGATGCTCATGGCTCTTTCCTCCGCACTTAGTTATTTTAACACAAACCCGCCCCAATATCAAACAATACTCGTTGGCTATTCAAAATAAAAAGCACTTTCGGTGCTTTTTAAAATTCCATCAACAAGGTCAGCAGCGCCACCAGAATCGTCGGCACCGAGATCAGCATTCCATATTCAATGAATTTCGGGAAACTGAGTTTTACTCCCTGTTTTTTTAAGATTTGCATCCACATGATCCCCGCCAAAGCTCCAATCGGGGTCAGATAAGCCCCAATGTTGGAACCAATGACCGACGCATAAATCGCCGGCATCTGAAAGACCGGAACCACCGTTTCTAAAATGTTTGAATAAAGAATGGTCATCGGAATGTTGTTGATGATGTTCGCCGTCAAAAAGGAAGACAGACCAAAACCGAAGACCGGATTCAGGGCGCTCAGGTCTCGGGATATGATGGCGGTGATGCCAAATTTGTTCAGAGCCATCACAAAGACAAACATCGAAAGAATGAAAGGCACCAAGCTCCAAGGCGATTTTTTTAACGATGCTTTAAGAATGAGGGGTTTTTGCCTCTTCTTCAAAAGTTCGTAGCCCCCCAGCCACAGCAAGGCGCTCAGGCAGAAGGAAAGGCAAATGTACCACATTTCCAGTCCGATATACGATGATACCGCCAACAGGATGGTGCAGATGATCAGATGAGCTAAGATGATCCCCACAATCGGTTTGTCTTTCAGTTCGTACTCGTAGGATTCGGTAATGATTATTTGTTTGGTCAGTTCTTTTCGGAACAACAGCAGCAACAATCCGAATGCCACCAGCGAGGAGATGACGGTCGGGAAAAACATCACTTGAAAATAAGTCAAAAAATGGATTTCGTAAGCCGAAGCCAAGTAAATGTTGGTCGGATTTCCGATGACCAGCATCATGCTCCAAGTGTTGGCGGCCACGAATTCGCTGATCAGATAGGGAAGCGGGTTGATCTTCGCATTTTTGGAAAAATAACAAATGAACGGGGTAAAAGTCAGAATGATGATGTCATTGGAGGTGAAGATGGTTAAAATCGAAACGGTGATGTACAGATACAAAAAGATCCGCAGCTGCTTTCCGTTGGCTTTCTTCAAAGCCAAATAAGCCAATTTCCGGAAAAAACCCAGTTCATCCAAAATGACGGACAAAACCGTCATCGAAAGAAACAATACCAAAATCTTTAAGGGATTGATGGAATTCGAGGCGGTGATGTTCGCGAGGATCTCCGGAAAAGTGACTTTCCCAAAAATGAGAAGCATCGCCATCCCAAGCACAGCGACCATCCAGAAGGTTTCATAGGATCGTTTCCCGATCCGGATCTCGGGAACGAAAACGATCGCCCCGATCAAACAAATGGTGGTAAATATCGAAATGACTAACGTGGCTGTCATGAAAGCTGCTCCGGTACGCCCAAGCCCGGGTTATCGCACCTTCGGGCTTCAATGCTAAGGCATTATATCACTTTCCCTTTTTTTTCGCAATCTTTTTCCAAAGAACATTATTTGTAAATATTTCCTAGGTTTTCCATCAAAAAACGCCGCAAAAAAGCGACGTTAAAATTACGTTTCTTAGGTCAAGGAAGCTGGTGCCCAGCTTCAATATACAGTTCATACCACTCTTTTCGGGTCAGTTCGACGGTCGTGGCTTTGACCAATTCCAAAAGATGCTCGGGATTGGTCGTTCCCAAGACCGGACGAATGTCCGCCGGGTGCCGAAGAATCCAAGCAATCGCCACGGCAGCCGGAGAAATGCCGTATTTACTGCCGATCAGCTCCAGTTTTTCGTTTAAAGCCTTATAATGCGGGTTGTCGATGAAAGTCCAGCTTTCGAAAGAAGCCTGAAGCGGCGACCAAGCCTGGACCGTTATCCCCTGAGCCCGACAGTATTCCAAGATTCCGCCGTCGCGATCGGTGGCTTCCGGTTCATTCGTATTGACATACATGCCCTGACCGACGATCCCCGCGTGGACCAGACTGAATTGAAGCTGGTTGAAGAGGATCTTCTCGGTCGAATGCTGTTGCAGCAGTTCGATTTGCGAAGAGCTCATGTTGGAAACGCCAAAATACCGAACTTTGCCCTGCTCTTTCAAAGTATCGAAAGCGGCTCCCACTTCGGCCGGATCCATCAAAACGTCGGGCCGGTGCAAAAGCAAAACATCAAGGTGATCGGTCTGCAGTCTTTCCAAACTTTTATCCACCGATTCCAAAATGTGTTCTTTGGAAAGATCATAATACCCGGGTCGGATCCCGCACTTGCTTTGGATGATCATGTCATCCCGCCAGGTCGGGTGGTCGCTTAAGACTTCTCCGAAAATCTCTTCGCTTTTTCCGCTTCCGTAAATGTCCGCGAAATCAAAAAAAGAAATCCCGTTATCCAAAGCCGTTTCAATCAAGGTTTGAGCGGATTCGTAATCCAGTTTGGCCCAACGCATAGTTCCGAGTATCAGCTTCATAATTCCTCCATAAAAAAGTTCCCGTGTTAAATTATATCACGGAAACTTTTATTTGTAATCAAGATGATTTTAGAAAATCGAGAGAGTCAGGAAGATGGTGCTCAGCAAGCTGGCCAACAAACTGACGACGGTGATCTGGGTGTTGATGCTCGGGCCGGCAGTGTCCTTGAACGGGTCACCGACGGTGTCGCCAACGACAGCGGCTTTATGAGCTTCGCTACCTTTTCCGCCGAAGTTGCCTGATTCAACAAACTTCTTGCCATTGTCCCAGAGTCCGCCCGCGTTGCTCATGAACAAAGCCAAAAGCAATCCGCTGACGATGTTTCCGACCAAGAATCCGCCCATGGCTTTGACGCCGCCAACGAATCCAACCAAAACGGTCATGACGATGGTGAACAATCCAGCCGGAACAAGTTCTTTCAGAGCGCCTTTGGTGGCGATGGTGATGCACTTGTCATATTCCGGCGAAACGCCTTCTTTGCCTTCCTTCAGGCCCGGGATCTCTTTGAATTGGCGATGGATTTCTCCGACCATTCTTTGCGCATTGCGGTCAACGCCCAGCATCAGCATGGCACTGAAGACGGCTGGAACGGCAGCTCCGACCAACAATCCGAAGAAAACGATTGGATCCATGACATCAAATCCAGTCAAATGTTCCAATCCAGCCACGCCTTGGGCGATCAATTCATCAACTTTGACATTAACTTCGCTCATGAAAGCTCCCAACAAAGCGATGACGGTCAACCCGGCCGCGCCGATGGAGAAGCCTTTGGTGATGGCTTTGACAGTGTTTCCGGCCGAATCCAAGGCATCGGTAACATCAAGGGCGGTTTCGCCCAAGTCGCCCATTTCAACCAAACCGCGGCCATTGTCCACGATTGGGCCGTAAGCATCATTGGAAACGATCATGCCAACGATCGAAAGCATTCCAACAGCGGCCATGGCAATTCCGAACATTCCGTAAGTAGCGGTCATTCCGGTAGCATCACCAAGCGGTGCCACCAATTTATAAGATACCAAAGCCGAGATCGCGATTCCGACCATGGCCGGAAGAACGCTCAAGAAACCGTAGCTGACGCCATTGAGGATCGTGAAGGCCGGGCCGCTTTGACTGGCTTTCGCCACATTGCGAACCGGTTTGTTTACATCATTGGTGAAGTAGTCGGAAGTTATGCCGATGACGACACCAACCAGCAGTCCAACGACTGATGCTCCCCAAATGCGCCATGAAAAATCAAAAGCAAAAGTGGCAATCGCCGTTAAAACGGTGAAAATGGCGGTAGTCAGATAAGTGCTGGTGTTTAGGGCTTTGGTCGGATTTCCCTTTTTGCCCATTCTGGCACATCCGACCCCGATGATCGAAGCCAACAAGCCGATCCCCGCGAAAGCGAAGACCATCATGATGTTGTTTCCTCCGCCCAAAGCCAAGGCCATTACCAAGGCCGCGGCTAAGGAAGCAACGTTGGAGTCAAACAGATCTGCGCCCATTCCGGCGACGTCGCCGACGTTGTCGCCAACATTGTCAGCGATGACGGCTGGATTTCTCGGATCATCTTCCGGAATTCCCATTTCGACTTTTCCGACTAAATCGGCGCTGATGTCAGCCGTCTTGGTGAAGATTCCGCCTCCGGCTTTGGCGAACAGGGCCAGGCTGGATGCGCCGAAACTGAATCCAAGCAGATAAGTTCCGTTATGAGTCAATAAAAATACCAGGGATACTCCCAACAAGGAGGCGCCAACAACCGCCATTCCCATGACGGAGCCGCCTCTGAATCCGCTCAAGAAGGCCGGTTTAATGCCCTTTTGCGAAGCTTCCGCGGTTTTCACATTGGCGATGGTCGCGACTTGAATTCCAATTTTTCCGGCCAGAGCGCTAAAAGCCGTTCCGCCCAAATAAGCAGTGACCATGATGAGATTACTCCAAATGTCACTCTTCCAAATCGGTTCCGGTAAGAAAACAAATATCAAAATAGCAACAACGCCGGCGAATTTGGCTAGGACGATATATTCCTTTTTAAGGAAGGTATTCGCGCCTTGGCGAATCAATTCACCAATGCCGGCGATTTTCTTATTGCTTGAAGGCTGTCTTTTCACCCAAAGGTAGAGCCAAAAAGCAAAGGCAAAAGCCACGACTGAAATAACGATCGTGCTAACGATAAAATATGTTTCCATTTCTTCAACTCCTTTGTTTCTGAAAACTGGGTATATTTTAACACAAACCGAAAGCATTTTCAATCTAATTTGGAACGATTCCGTCTTTAATGCAACCATTGAAAACGCTTGTACGGCATTAATGAAAATAAACGGTCAATTTCCGGGTAATTGGATTTTTAAAAATTGAAAACTTCAATATAACGGCGAATTCGCCTTTTTTCCCAAATTCAATATTTTACGTTTTATATTATACAAGATAATATGGAAAATACTGTATTCGCAAAACTTCAGAAATTCAATTTGATCATGGGCGGACTTCACCTTATCCAAGGCATAATGATGCTCTTTCTCGCCACTTCGGTCATTCAAAAAATCAGCGAATTCCAACCAACGATCACCCAGTTCTACTTATGGTTCAATCCCCTTACCCAATCGCTCAAGTTAACCTCCCGGGAACGGTTTGATCTTCCGTTCGGAGTTCTGGTCGCCGTCTTTCTGCTTCTCTCGGCTCTGGCGCACGCCTTGGTTTCGATCCCCAAAAAACTGAACGCGGTTTACACCGCCGATTTGCAAAAAACATGAACCGTTTCCGCTGGTTCGAGTATGCTCTCAGTTCTTCGGTCATGATCGTTTTGATCGCCACTCTCTTCGGAATCTATGACATCGGTTCCTTGATCTTGATGTTCATCGTCAATGCCAGCATGAACTTGTTCGGTTTGGTCATGGAACAATTGAATTCCAAACGGCCAGAGGGCGAAAAAGTCAGCTGGGGTCCGTTTGTTTGGGGAGCCATCGCGGGAATCGCGCCATGGATCGTCATTCTCATTTACATGTTCGGAACCGGCAATTTTGATATGGTCCCTTGGTTTGTTTGGGCCATCGTCATCACTTACTTTGTAGCCTTCAATACTTTCCCGATCAACATGGTTCTCCAATACAAAAAAGTCGGAAAATGGAAAGACTATTTGTATGGCGAAAGAACCTACATCGTTCTTAGTTTGATCGCCAAATCATTAATGGCTTGGTTGGGGCTTTTCGGAGTCATGCAACCGTAATCGTCATTTCCCTTCATCGAAAACGTTTAAAAAAAGGCTGAATCTTGCATGCAAGACAGCCTCTTTGATTTTTTACTGGTGTAAATTAGTAAATTTTTAACGACCCCTGATTTTTTTCAGCTGTACACAGGCGACGGCGCTGTTTTTTGAAAACAAAAATCATTATTTTTAGTTTTATTCTTACTTAATGGCGTTTTCCAATGTTTTGCCGGCTTTGAACTTTATGACTTTCTTGGCAGGAACGTTAATTGCGGCTCCGGTAGCAGGGTTGCGGCCGATTCGGGCCGGTCTCTTACTGACTTGGAACGAAAAAACGCCTACTAATTGAACATTGTCGCCAGCTTTTAAGGCTTCAGTAACCGAATCCACGAAAGCTTCGAGGGCTTTTCCTGCGACTTCGGGAGTGATTCCGGCTTTTCCGGCCATTGCATCGATAAGTTGTTTCTTATTCATTCTCATTCCTTTCTAGGCTGTTAACCTCATTTAATGTTCATGAAACAAGGAAAATTTCTTTGTTTCATTCATCGGCACATTCGTCCCAGTCGGAGTCAACTGCTTCTGGGATTCACTGCCCAAGTATGGAAAGAAAGTTTTCTCTTTCACTTGAAAAAGCCGTTTAGATTACTTTTTTCGGCGTCTTTCAGGTTTCCAAGCAACTTACGGATTGCTTTTTTGCTTTTTTCAGCCAAAAGCTAACTTCATTGTATCAAAGAAATGGGACTTTGTAAAGCCTTCTTATTTTGGGTCCCTTGCTTATTCGCCATAAACATTGAGAATGTAAAACAAAATTTCCTCGGTTAAACCTTCCTCAAATACTATTTTTACAAACCCCACGTTCGCTTCGTCCACCATGTTTCGGCCGGTTTCATGGCGTCCAGCGAGGACTTTTCCCGCCGGTATCCAATTGCTTCCGTCTTCGGAAGTAAATATCTCGTGGGACGGCAGGTCATTCCAAACCGTTTCCACGCTTAAGACCCGCATATTTTCTTCCACTTCAATCACCAGGCTGTTTTCTCCCGGAATTGCTTCGAAAGCGCTGAAAGAAATGTCATCGGTTATTTCCGAAACTGCGGTCATCCCCAAAGAAGCCAATGCGAACAACCCGATGTTTTTGTAATACCTAATCGTCGCATCATTCATGCAGTCATTGCTGCTCCGGTAATTTGTAAACAGCACTTTTTTGGATAGGCCGACATAACCAAGCCCGGTATAACCACCCTGAACTCCGGAAGTGTTGGCGAACCGTGCGGCCGGAACCATTTCCGCCGGATCAATCATCGTTACCGACAGAAGGTATTTCCCGTTGGCCAAGTTTTCCGGAACGGTGAAAGTCTCGGAAATGGTGTGAGTTACCGGTTCAATAGCAAATTTCGCTTCTTCAACATTCCATTCTTCTCCAGGGAGAAAATCCATGGTACTGACGCCGGAGAAGACATCCGCATAAACCGGCGTTTTGGTTTTCGGATCCAAAAGGCTGAAAGCCACCGGCCAGTCGTAGTAGAACGGGCTGACGCCTTGATTCGTGATGTCCAACTCGATTTCCAATTTCCTTTCGGAAGCGATGGTCCTGGTATATTTAACGTCGCTGATCACCATTTTATATCCCATGGCATTTTGAGCGGCATCAAACCCGGCCCGGGTTTTATCGTTTAAACTGTTGTAACCGGGCGTCATGACCATGTCCACGTGATTGGTGTGGGTTAGGCCGATGTATTTTTAAACTTCCGGTAACCCGGTCGTAAAAGCATCTTCAGCGGTAAAGGGGGCATTGAAGCCGAAGGTCATGAACCTTCCCCCTCCCAGATTGGGGTCAAAAGCCTGATTGAAAGTCGTTTCGCCCTCGAAGACCGCGGTTTTCCATCGATCTTTGAATTCTTCGGTTACAACCAGATTAATCTGATCCCAAGAATCGTACTGAGTATTGCCTCCCCATTCGTCCCAATAAATTCCCATATTCTCGTTGTTCTTGTATAAATCGGAATACGGATACCGAACCATGACTTTTTTGTTCAGGAATTCCGTATTGAACAGGTTGGCGGCGAAAACTTGCATTTCCGCGCTGGGTGCCGGAGTATGCTGTTCTCCCTATTGGCCAAAGATCCCCATTTCAATGTAGGCGATCCGGGGGTCATTGTCCCAAGCCATGGCCATTTTGTGAACCATTAATGAAAGCCGTTCTTGGAATTGTTCGCTTTCATAATCATAAGCGCTCATGTCGGTCGGCCAATAGACGCCGGAATAAGCGTCGTTTTGTCCCGGCCAATTCAGGATCACTCGGGGTGTGACTTTAATGTTGAACTTTTCGACTTGGTTCAGTTTTTCTTCGGATTGTTCCAGAAAAAAATCAAAGTCGGAATTCCCGTCATATTCCAATTCCACCCAATTAAAATACTCTCTTGAGAGGGTCCCATAAGGCCGTTCTTTCAAAAGGCTTTGATAATCATCACCAGTCACATCGCTTGGATAATTTTCCGCGTCAAAAAATGGCAACCGGAAACCCATCAAAGGGTTTCTCAACCCACTTTCATTTTCGCGGAGACTGGTTTCTACGTACTCGCTGCCATTGAACAGCGAGCAGGCGGAAAGCAAAAACATTAAAGCGAAGGAAACGGAAAAAAGAAAAAGTTTTCTGATGGTTCGGTTCATAATTGTTCCTACCTTTTTTAGCGCGTTGGAAATCTTTTTCAATTCAAAAGTTTCTGTAAGCACTGTACCCCGGTTTTTCCGATAAGTAAATGAAATGTTTTTGGTTTGCATCAATAAAATGCTTTACAAACAATCAAAACAATATTTGGGAATTTTTCGGAAACGCTTGAAATAACAAGGCTTTTAGACAAAGGGGTTTTGAACAATGAACTTCTTCAAAAAAACCTCTCAACATTCTTGAGAGGTTTTTGCGTATTGTCTTGGAAGTTAGGGCTATTTGATGGTCTGGTCCATTGCTTCAATCATTGTCAGGCGCTTTTTACGGAAATAAAGTTTGAAACGATCGGTTGATGTAGCAATGAGGTATTGGTTGTTCAGTCCCAGAAACCCTTTTTTTATCTCATGTGAAAGGATTAGCTCAAAAGAAATTCGAAAGCGTTCCTTGTCCGGTTTCGTACCAAACATGTTCGATGCAAAGCATACAAGCTGATTTTTGAAGATTCCCAGGAAGCCATCCGTTCCCGCGTTTTGGTTACGGCCAAAAACCGCATTGACGGTTTTCCTTAAATTCGAATAAGAAATGACAACTTTGCTGAGAAGTTCGCGCTCGTCAGTCAGCTGTAATTCCTTAGCCCGTTGAAGTAGTTCGCTTTTTCCCACGATATTCACCTCTTCAGGCTCATTTTACTCCCATTGTACAAGCATTGCAACGGTTTCTTTTTAGCAGTGGACTCTGAAGAAGGCTTTCAAAAAAGTAATAAGACATAGCCAATGAATTAAAAAAGCCGTTGCCTTGAAGCAACGACCAAAATTTTTCAGATGGTACACCCTTGGGGACTCGAACCCCAGACCCATTGATTAAGAGTCAATTGCTCTACCAGCTGAGCTAAGGGTGCATAAAATTGACTTCTTATATTATACACATTTTCAGTGATAAGTCAATTTTTTTAAACGTTTTTCCCAAAAAAGTGCCGCTCTCGCGACACTTCGATTTAGGTGATTGCTTTCTTGATAAAGTCCGAGAAAGCCTTTTGGCCGGCCGGGTCCATTTTGAAGACTCCCGCGTCTTTCAGCGCTTTGGAGAAAACCAAACCGGCTTCTTTTTGAACGAATTCCATCGGGTCATCCACGGCCGTAAATTTCGGTTTCAATTCCTGGATCCAGCTTAAATGCTTGGTCAAACGCAAATCTTTGATCAATTCTTCGCTTCCAAGCAAAATTTTCGTGATCAAACCAAATTCGATTTTCAAGCGCGGAGGCAAAATCCCCATGCCCATGGCTTCGATCAAGCCGATGTTTTCTTTTTTTACATGATGGCAATCCGCATGCGGATGGAAAACCCCGCCCGGGAATTCTTCGTTGGTGAAGTTTGAGCGCAGAATCAGGTCGAGCACGTAGTCTTTGCCTTCCTTCCGGGATATCGGCGTCAGGGTATGATGCGGTTCGCCGTTGGAATTGCATAGACTCAGTTCTTTGTTTTCATAATCTTGCCATTTTAACAGGATTTTGTTCGCCAAATCAATGATCTCGGTTTTGTTCGCACTGCGAAGACGAATGGTGGAAAGCGGCCAAACCAATTGGTAAACCGAAACTTCTTCTTTTTTCTCAACCAATTTCCCTTTGGCTTTTTCAATCGGAAAATGATGTTTTCCGGATTGGAAATGTTCATGGTCGAGGATCGAACCTCCCACGATCGGCAAGCCGGCGTTGGAACCGACGAAATAAGTCGGGAACAGATCCAAAAAATCCAACAGTTTTACGAACGTGGTCCGATCGATGATCATCGGTTTGTGTTCCTGATGCAAAACGATGGAATGTTCGTTGAAATATGAATACGGGGAGTATTGGAAATACCAAGGTTCGTTGTTCAAAGTAATCGGAATGATCCGCATGTTGCTGCGCCCATCATAGGCTCCGGTCCCGCGGTAGCCTTCGTTTTCGACGCAGAGCTGACATTTAGGATAGGTCGTGGATCTTTGCCCTAGTTGCATGGCGATCATTTTCGGATCTTTTTCCGGTTTGGAGAGGTTGATCGTCATTTCCAATTCGCCGTATTCCACGGTTTGTTTCCAACTGACGTTTTGGGCGATCCGTTTGGTTTGAATGTAATTGCTTTTTTTGGATAGATCATAAAGGTAATCGGTCGCGGAAACTGCATCTTTGGCTAACAAAAAATTGAATTTATTGATGACCGATTGCGGTTTGTCTAAAAGCACGTCCATGACCGCGGCTTTGAAATTATCCATGATCACCACATCGTTTGAGGAAATGAGGTGAGCATGGTAAGCAAAGATTGCCATGTCATCCAAAATGGCTTCCACCGGCCGTTCCTCCGTCTCGATTGGTTCGAATTTGTGACGGTTGAACATTGCGATCAGAACATTGGCGTTGTACACGTAATCGGCTTTGTTCATGATCCCGCTCTTTAGTCCGTACTTGAGCAGTTCGTTGATGTTTAAATTAATATCCATATTTCCCGGCCCCTTTCCCGCTTTTCACGAAATAAAAATCCGGATAAATGCCTTGGCTTTTTTTATATTCTTTTTTCATGATCGGAAGAATCGAATCAACTTCCGTTTTTTTGATCAAGGCGATCATGCAGCCCCCGAATCCGGCTCCGGTCATCCGAGCGCCGATGGCCCCGTGATTCTTAAAGGAAGTAACCAAGGCGTCAAGTTCCGGTCCGGTCACCTCATAGTCTTCTTTCAGGGAATGATGGGAGGCGAAGAGCAGGGATCCAAACTCGAGCAGGTCTTTTCTTTTCAAGGCTTGAAAAGCTTTTTTCACCCGTTCGTTTTCGGTCACAACGTGGCGAACCCGCCGGAATACCGCTTCGTCCGGAATCAGTTTACGGTGCCGAAGCAAAGTCGTTTCGTCGATCTCACACAAATCCGCAATGTTCAGTTCCTTTTTTAGATTCTTAAGTCCGGTTTCGCATTCCTTCCGGCGCTGATTGTATTTGGAATCGCTTAGTTCCCGTACTTTGTTGGTATTGCCGATGATCAGCGCATAATCTTCAAAATCGATCTTCAGGTTTTGGTATTGCAAGGTTTTGGTATCCAGAAGCATCGCCGAACCCGGTTTGGCCAAACCGATGACGAATTGATCCATGATGCCGCATTGCACGCCGATGAAGCGATTTTCGGCTTTCTGGGCCATCTTGACGAGATCGATCCGTTCCAAACCCAAATTATCCAAATCGCTCGCAATAATCCCGACCAGGATCTCCATTGCGGCGCTGGAAGAGAGTCCCGCCCCGCTTGGAAGATTGCTCGTAACATAGAGATCCATGCCCCGGACCGCTTTGGTTTCCAGAAGCATCCCTTTGACGTAATTGGCCCATCCGTGGGTTGGGTCGAATACGAGATTTTGGATCGGAAATTCGATGATCCCCTTTTCCGGATAGTTTTGGGAAAAACAGCGGACCATCCCGTCCGTCCGAGAAGATGCAACTCCGAAGATCCCGATATCCAAAGGGTATGGCAAAACCAACCCTCCGTTGTAATCAAGGTGTTCGCCGATGAGGTTGACGCGGCCCGGAGCAAAATAAGCGGTCATCTTTGACGAATGCAAAAGGGCCTCGGCGGTTTCGATAATGCTTTTTGTTTCCATAATGTACCTTTATGTAATCATTATACTCTTTCCCAAAACTCAATTCAAGCCACAAAGAAAAAAGGCACGATAAGGTGCCTTGGGGTTTTACTTGATGATGGTCCCGTAGACTATGGATCCGCACAGGGCCGCGTTGGATTCGTCGGTGTCAATGTGCATGGCCGCGGCGAAATTCGCCCGAACTCGCACAACCACATCGCCGAAGATCAAAGATCTGCAATCGTTCGCGATCTCGACTTTGACGACTTGCTTGTCCGCCAATCCGAAAGCTTTCGCTTCGTCCAAATTCAGATGAATGTGCCGTTTGGCAACGATGACGCCTTCCTTTACCGCGATCTGGCCTTTCGGTCCGATCAGCGTGCAGCCCGGAGTCCCTTCGGTTTTTCCGGATTCCCGGATGAAAGTCTCGATCCCCAGACTGCGGGCATCGGTCGCCGATACTTCAATTTGCGTTTGCTTGCGGGTCGGTCCGAGAATCGAAACGTTTTCGATGCTCTTCTTCGGCCCAACCACGGTCACTCGCTCTTCGGCGGCGTATTGTCCCGGTTGCGAGAGCGGTTTTTTCGGGGTCAGTTTGGCTCCCGGTCCAAATAAGATTTCCAAATCCGCATCGGTGACATGAACATGCCGGGCCGATGTTTCAACTAAAATTTTGTTTTCCATAATTCTTCTCCCTTTTTTAGTTTCCAAATAAGGCGTCATACAAAGCCGCAAGTTCCGCGGAACTGGCTTGAGTTTCCAATTGATCCAGAAATTCCTGCTGGTTTTCATCATCCAACTGGTTGATGGCGTCGACCAAAGCTTGGGTGTCTTCTTCGGTCAGGGTCTGTTCCGGGTCATTCAGGACAGTTTGGATGTCCGAAAGCGTGTCGCTCAGGTTATCGACCGCGGCTTGTTGATCCGGATCAGTAACGTCAAATCCGGTTTCGTTCAGAAAATCATCGCCGAGTGCTCCTTCAATGGCGTCGGTAGCGGTATCGATTAAAGCGGCCAAAGCCGGATCCGTGAAGGTGACGATGGCTTCAAAAGCCCCGTCCACAATCCGGATTTTTTCAACGTTGAGCGGGGTGGCCGGTCCGCCGATGGTCATGAAGTTTTTGAAGACTTCTTTTTCGATGATGAGACTCTTTGTTGCAGATTCATAAGTCATGATCCCCAGATTGGAGATGTTGGCCCCGAGCAGGTCCAACAAGAAATCATTCGGAGTCGAAACGGTCCCCAAAGTGACATTGTCGCCCATGACCAAAGTGATTTGGTCTTCAGCGAGGGTGGTCACTACCGCCGTATCGATGATGATCATGGTTTGCAAACCATTGATTTCCACCACGAATTTGATGGTCGTCGTGGTTGTTCCGAATTCCAGGAAGATCCCGGTTACTTCATAGGTAAAGGTCGTGACTCCGTCCGGAAGGGTGGTAACGTTGGCGAAACCGTCATAACCATTGGTTTCCTGATACAGCAGCCGGTTGAAATCGGAATTGGAGAAAGTCAGAGCATTCTCGCCGCTGGTCAAACCGCTGATGATGAAAGTCTGGGTTTTGTTTTCGATGAAGGTCGTGACATTGAACGGGGTCGCCGTATCTAGCAAAGCGGCGGTCACATCTTCGGCGGAACGGATCTTCGTCAGATCGATTTCGAAGGAAATGCCGCCGTTGGCATCCATGGTCGCACCGGTCAGTTCCAAACCGAGCATGTCCTCGTTTTTGATGATCCCGAGCAAATTCCCAAGCATGCTGTTGTCATTGAATTCTTCCAGAAAAGTATTGCTGTCAATGGTGATTTTGTTGTCAGCGACGGTAATGACGGTCATGTTGGTTCCGCCCAAACTGTCGCCCAAAAGCGCGAGGATGGAAGCTTTCATGGAATCCGAGAAAACTATCGTACCCATGCGCAATTCGTCGAAATTGGCCTCAATTTTCGCGCTTGCTGTCGATTGGTCGATAAAGTTGGTAAATAGACAGATCCGTCTTCCGTTTAGATTAAAGACCAATTTGAACCCGAGTTCATTGTCAACCACATCGATCCAGATGGCTTCGACGCCGGCGTAAACGACTTTGTTCACTCCTTCGTCTTCATAAAAAGTATTGTATCCCAACCCCACCAGGCCATTGGCCCAGAGGATCTGATTGATGAAATCTTCCTCAATGTTGAGGGTAATGGCGGCATCGGTTAAATCTCCCAACTCCGCATAAAGCTCATCGGAAATGTTTTGTTCCAGATCCGGAACGGTCTTGTCCACCAACCCCACATAAGCGGTGACATCCGCGATCGGAACGCCGGCGAAGTTCAGTCCGTCGATGATGGTTTGTTCGTCAGCACTCAGGTTCGCATATCCGTAAAGCATGAATTTGCTCATCAAATCAAAGTTTTCGCCGCCGTTGACCGTTACCAAAGCCGCCATCTTGGTTTGGAAATCCGTGTAATCCAAAATGTAAGTCGGGGTCCCGTCGGTCAAGGCGTCGTACTCCGCATTGGTGATATCCAGATAAGCTCCAAAAATCGATTCCGCGTCTTTTTCGAAAACTCCGATTCCAAACAGTTCATTTTCCGAAGCCGTCAGGACGGATACCAGTTCGCCCAAAAGTTCGTTTTGGGTCCCCGAATCTCCCGATGCGGCCAGATTGACGATGAATTGGCCCATTTCTTCGGAAGTGATCGTATAAGAAAGCGTATTGACGTCAAAGTCCCCAGGCAGATTCGATTCCGTCATGGCTTGCTCGATCTTGCCCCCGATATCCATGGCGCTCATGATCGTCGGCAGAAACATCTTGCCAAGTCCGCTTAAGACATTCAGTTTTCCGATCCCCAACCGGGTCGCCGTGATCGTATAGGCTCCTTCGGCTTCAGTGATCGACAACCCGAAATTCAGGCTGGTCTTGATCCCCATCGCTTCCGCGGTGACATAAACGGAGACTTCGCTTTCCGAGATCGTGGCGTAAGCATGGCGCAGGATCACTTCTTTTCCGGAGAGGATCCACATTCCTTCCGGAATGACGAATTTTTGGATGTATTGATCTTCCTCATTTTCGGTTTTGTAATAAGTGGGATTGTATTGTTCCCGGATCATCGCCAAAAGCAACAAGTCCAGGTCTTCTTCATTCATGCCAAAATAGATTTTGTCATCGTCGGATTCCAAAGCATCCGCCATCATTTGGGCCAGAAGCGATTGAACCGTCACATCTTCGGTATATAGTTCCGTCGGCGCCAGGTCGCGGTTGTCCGATACTTTATAATACAGAAATCCGACCGGGATCACCACGGTTATCAACAAGAAAATCAGTAACCCGATTAGAAATTTTAAGAGTCCTTTCATTAATGGTACCTCCATTGATAATTATATCACAGTTTGATCGTGGTTGCCACCGATTAAGCATTCAGCGGCCGCATCGCTTCTGGTACAGTTTAGCGATTTTTTCGGTCAATTCTTCCAGGCTGATTCCAACATTCTTCACGATGAAATCAATTCTTTTGAATCGCGATTTATCAAAAAGCCGATCATCCGCCGCCAAACGGCATTCAATGTCCCGCGGATCATCGCCGCGATCGATCATCCGAAACTTACGAATGGCTTTGGGCGTTTCCAAATAGACCGAACAAATCTTTTCCGGGATCTGTTCCAAAAAGGCATTCAGGCCGTTGGCCTCAAGGACCACGACTTTTCCCTCACAAACATCGCATTTTCGGCTTCCGTAGAGGTTTCCGTTATAAACCGTTGTTTCCACGAATTCCCCCGCGTCTTTCAGTTTTAAAAACTGCTCCGCGGTCAGAAAATGATAGTCGACCCCGTCGGTTTCCCCGGCGCGGATCGGCCTGGTCGTACAAGTGACCAGTTTCTTTAAGCCGTATTTGGAGATTAGCAGTTTGGCGACCTCGGTTTTTCCGCTGGCCGAAGGACCGATCAAGATTAACATAATGCTCCTTCCGGTCAAGGAATCATTCCTTCGACCTTGGTTGTTTCTTTGAACTTATTTTACCTTTGTTACCGCCAATAATCAAGAAATTTCTTTTAATCGGGGCTGGTTTTTGGTATAATGATTTTAGGTGATGAAAATGATCGAAAGATATCAAACCAAAGAAATGAAATCCGTCTGGACCGATGAAAACAAGTACCAAAATTGGCTGAAAGTCGAGCTGGCGGTTTTGAGCGTTTATGCCCGCCGCGGGCTGATCCCGAAGTCGGATTATGAGCAGATCGTCCAAAACGCGGTCCTAAATCCCAAGCGGATCGCCGAACTGGAAGAGGTCCTGCATCACGACGTCATCGCTTTTACCAGACAATTGAGTGAAACTTTAGGCCCCGAATCCAAATGGATCCACTACGGCCTCACTTCGACCGATGTGGTCGATACCGCCAATGCGCTTTTGATCAAGCAAGCCAATGAGCTGATCGAATCGGCTTTGAATCATTTTATCCGGGTTTTGAAAAACCTGGCCCAAAAGCATGAAAATACTCCCTGCATCGGACGCACCCACGGCATCCACGCCGAAATTACTTCTTTCGGTTTGAAATGGGCGCTTTATTTTGATGAAGCGAAGCGCGATTTAAGCCGTTTGCGCTTGGCCCGGTCGGAAATCGAAACCGGGAAGATCAGCGGCGCAGTCGGAAACTTCGCCAACCTTGATCCGACCATCGAAACCGAAGCCTGCGCCACTTTGGGGATCAGCCGGGCGGACATCTCCACTCAGGTTCTTTCCCGCGACCGCCACGCCAACTATCTTTGCGTTTTGGCTTTGATCGCTTCGCTGATCGAGAAGATCGCCACCGAAATCCGCAATCTGAGCCGGACCGAAATCCGGGAAGCCGAAGAATTCTTCGACCAAACGCAAAAAGGTTCCAGCGCCATGCCGCACAAACGCAATCCGATCGCCAGCGAAAACATGTGCGGATGCAGCCGGATCGTCCGCAGTTATGTGAACGCGTCTTTCGAAAACAATGTTTTATGGCATGAACGCGACATTTCCCATTCCTCGGCGGAACGGATCATGATCGCCGACGCCGCCAGCCTGGTTCAGTACATGTTGGTCCGTTACGCCAAAACTCTCGAAACCCTAGAAGTCCATCCGGACCGGATGTTAGGAAATATTCAATTGACGAAAGGGCTGGTTTTTTCCGGCCGGATCGTTTCAATGCTGATCGAAAAAGGGCTGACCAGAGAAGCAAGTTATGACTTTACCCAAAAGGCCGCCCTGGTCTGCGACCAGACAAATCAGACTTTTTCCGAGTCTTTGCTTCAGGCCGGGATCGGAAAATGGCTGTCCGCCGCTGAATTGGAAAGTTGTTTTCGACCGGAATATTATTTAAAAAACGTCCATGCCATTTATGAACGATTGAATTTGGGAGAGAAAAATGAATAAAACCGTTGTTGTGGTCGGCTCGCAATGGGGCGACGAAGGAAAAGGCAAAATAACCCATTTTTTAAGTGAAACCGCGGATTTCGTGGTTCGTTACCAAGGCGGAGACAACGCCGGACATACCGTCAAGTTCGGGGGAAAAACCTACAAACTGCACTTGATTCCGTCCGGAGTCTTCAATAAAAACGTGAAAAACGTTTTGGGAAACGGGATGGTCATCAATCCCCGAAACTTTCTGGAAGAAATCAAAATCTTAAAAGAGCAGGGTTTCCCGGCTGATAACATTTATGTCAGCGACCGGGCTCATGTCGTATTTGACTACCACGTCCTTTTGGACGGACTGAAAGAAGAAAAACTGGGCGTCAATCAGGTCGGAACCACCAAAAAGGGCATCGGGCCGGCTTACACGGACAAGATTTCTCGCGACGGCATTCGCATGGTCGATTTCATCTCCTCCGATTTTTATGCCATTTTCAAAGATAAAGTCCAGGACAAAAACCGCGAACTGTTTCAAAATAAAATGCAACCGCTGAACTTTCAAATTCTTTATCAGGATTATCAGCAGTTGGCCGATCAAATGGCTCCTTTCGTCACCGATACGGTCACGATGCTCAATGCCGCCTATGATCAGGGCAAGAAAATATTGTTTGAAGGCGCTCAGGGCGCCCTGCTTGATGTTGATTTCGGGTCTTACCCGTTCGTCACTTCTTCCAATCCGTCGGCTTGCGGAGTATGCACCGGTACCGGCATCGGCCCGACCAAGATCGACGCCGTCATCGGGGTTGTGAAAGCTTATTCGACCCGAGTCGGAAGCGGCTGTTTTCCGACCGAATTCGAAGATGAGATCGCTTCTTACATTCGCATTACCGGAAATGAATTCGGAACCACCACCAGACGTCCCCGCCGCATCGGCTGGTTCGACGGCGTCGTCCTCAATTACAGCAAGATGATCAACGGTTTGACCGGAATTTCCGTCATGCTGCTCGACGTCCTTTCCAGACTGAAGACGCTGAAGATCTGCACGGCTTACAAGATCAACGGCCGAACTTTGAAAACCATTCCCGCTTCGATCAAAGAATTTGAACGCTGCGTTCCGGTTTATGAAGAACTGCCGGGATGGGACGAAGACTTGAGCAACGTCAAGACTTTTGAGGAACTTCCGATTAACGCTCAGAATTATTTAAAGCGCATCGAAGCCGTGACCGGTTTGGAAATCGTCATGTTTTCGGTCGGTCCGGATAAAACCCAGACCGTCGTCCGTAAGAGTCTATTTTAGGATAAGGGTCATGCAAGGATACAACGTCATCATGGTTTACAGCCGGGATCTAAAAAAGATCCTGATGTGCAAACGAAAAAAAGACCCCTACCAGGGTTTGTTCAATCTGGTTGGGGGAAAAATCGAGACGAACGAAGACGGCCTTTCGGCCGCTTATCGGGAACTATCGGAAGAAACCGGGATTTCCTCAGCCAACATCGAACTGCACCATCTGATGGATTTTCGTTATTATTTCCAAGGATGCTGGGTTGAAGTCTACGTTGGGAAACTTAAAAGCGAAGTGATGCTCCAAGACGAAGTGAATGAACTGTTTTGGTCGGATCTGAACCACAATTTTTTCGGCCCCGAGTACGCGGGAGAAGGAAACATCGGCCACATGGTCGAACAAGTTCGACTTTACGAAAAGGATATCTTCAAAACGGCCAAATAAAAACCGCCCTCGGGCGGCTTTTTTCATATCTTTTTGTGTTCGATCATTTGGTTCTTGATGTCCCAAAGTTTTTGAGAAAGGTCCACGTAATAATTGTGCGGATTTTCGAACCGGGTGACTTCATCCCAAAGGGTATCAAGCTGATCGGAGCAATACTTTTGAATTTCGGCGATCTTTGGAAGTTGGTAAACCAATTTGCCTTTTTGGAAAATCGGGACCGGCAATTCTTTTTTCACGTAATTGGTAACGTGCTTTCGTTTCCAAATCGCCGCCGGATCAAACAAATCATATTGTTCATCGCTGACTACTTCGTCATAAACGGTGATCAGGTCGGCGATGGCTTTGCCATTTTCCTTGTCATACAAACGATATAGTTTCTTGAAATGCGGGTTGGTGATCTTGCCGAGATTTTCGGAAATCTTGATTTTCGGAACGATCTTCCCGTTTACTTCAATGGCCGACAGTTTATACACTCCGTCAAATACCGGACTGCTCTTGGAAGTGATCAGTCTTTCTCCGACCCCGAAGAAATCCACTTTTGCACCTTGAAAAACCAAATCGCGGATCAGGTATTCATCCAAGGAATTGGAAGCGAAGATCTTGGCATCCGAATAACCAGCGTCATCCAACATTTTTCGGGCTTTTTTGGATTGATAGGCGATGTCTCCGGAATCCAAGCGAATTCCCCGCGGCCGGATTCCTTTCGGAAGCAGCACTTCGTTGAAAGCCCGGATGGCATTGGGGATCCCGCTGCTGAGAACATTATAAGTGTCGACCAGAAGCAAGGCTCCGTTCGGATACAGTTCGCAATAACGTTTGAAGGCTGTTAGTTCGCCGTCAAACATCTGGATCCAGGAATGGGCCATCGTTCCGACCGCATTGGTTTGATAAAGATAATCAGTGTAAGTGCAAGAGGAACCTTTGGCGCCGCCGATGAAAGCCGCTCTAGCTCCCAAAGTAGCCGCCTGCGGTCCATGCGCCCGACGCGCTCCGAATTCAAAGATGGCCCGGCCATCGGCCGCCCGCACGATCCGGGAAGCTTTGGTGGCAATCAGCGATTGATGGTTGAGGGTCGTCAGCACGTAAGTCTCGATCAATTGAGCTTCAATGGCCCGAGCCCGAACGGTCATGACGGGTTCATTCGGAAAAACCGGCGTTCCTTCCGGCATTGCCCAAATGTCGCCATGAAACTTAAATCCGCGCAAATACTCCAGGAATTCTTCCGCGAACATGTTTTTCGAGCGCAGATATTCAATGTCCGCGTCCGAGAATTTCAGCTTTTGGATGTATTCAGCCACTTGTTCCAACCCGCAAGTAATGGCAAAACCGCCGCCATCGGGGACGGTCCGGAAAAAAACGTCAAAATAGCAGATCCGGTCCTTGAGACCGAATTTCAGATAGCCGTTGGCCATCGTCAGTTCATAAAAATCGCACATCAATCCGTAACTATATTTATCCATTTTTGCCTCTCTTTTTGGTTATTATACCATATCTTCAAATTTTTATAAACCCCAACCCTATAAAAACCATTTTTGGAGACCCTAAAATTAAAAAACACCGATGCATTTCGCATCGGCGCTTTTCGTCCCTACACCAATACGGTGTATTTGTTGTCCAACAAAACAGTGACTAGATCAATCACAACACCAATTCCGAAAAATCCAGCGGTCAAAATCCAAAGAATGCCAACGATTACTCGTCCTTTGAGAATGCGATAAACGCCGCCAAGGATTACTCCCAAGAAGAATGTCAGAATGAACTTGATCAGTTTGCTTAGCTTGTCAAAAGCATTTACAAATTCCATGTTGTACCTCTTTCTTTATTTATCTCATTGTTGAAAATGCTAGTTAATTAATCCAAGGTTTCGAAAGCTTCGACCCCGAGTTTTGCAGTGTTATGCTA